>DASTCJ010000086.1:0-42798 GCA_035605575.1 Candidatus Methylomirabilota bacterium | reverse complement strand
TTGGGCCCCCCACACCCCCCGACGCTCGGACGCGTCCCGGCAAAGCGGGGACGCGCCTCGATAAATCAGAGCCCTCTCTAGGCGTGGACGCCGTTGATGATTCCCGGCTGCACGGCCGTCAGCCGACGGTGCACCTCGCCGAGCGGCTTCTGGAGCTCCGTGAGCTGGTTCAGCACTGATGCGAACGCCTCCGCCGCCGCCGTCTGCTCGCTCCGCTGATACTGCAGCTCACCCTGGAGGCCGGCGAGGTCACGACGAAGCGCCTCCATCTCCTGACGCAGGCGGTCGCTCTCGGCCTCGGCGCTCACGAGCCGCACCCGCAGGCGGTCGCGATCATCGAGGTAGCCCGGAATGAGACGCCCGAGCAGGTACTGGCTCTCCTCGAGCCAGCGATCCACACGCTGCCGATCCTCCAACATCTCCTGACCATCACTCATACGGTTTCCCCCCTCCTCAGCACGGCACGGTGTTTGGACCGACTCGGGCGCGTCCGTCGTCGCATCCCCGCGGCGGATGACGGTGACGCCCTGAAAGAGCACCACACTGCGCGATGCGGCCGCGGGGCTCGGCCGCCGAGTCGCCCGCCGATCGAGGACCACCGAGACGGCGGGATCGCCCTTGAAACGCCGCTCGAGATACTCGAACAGCGAAGACTCCTTGGCAGGCACGACGAGAATGTAGGATTCCATCTCGGTCGTCGCAACTCCTGCTACTGGTCGCACCGGTTGGCACTGTAGCAACGAGATCTGGGGCCTTCAAGCGAAATCGTTGTCTTGATTTCGTCGACATCCGGGCGTAGCGTCTGCGCGCGACATGCGCCACAGTGCCGCACGTCTCAGAGCGATCGCAACCGACATCATCCGGGCCGGCGGCAGTCGCCCCGACGAAGCGCGCCTCGTCGCCGCGCATCTGGTCGACGCGAATCTCGCCGGTCACGACAGTCACGGCATCGGCATGATTCCGACGTACGTCCGTCACCTCCGCGCGGGTCTGGTCGTGCCGAACACGCGCGTGAAGACGGTGAAGGACGAGGGGCCGACGCTCATGTTCGATGGTCAGCGCGGCTACGGTCGTCCGGTGGCGGGTGAAGCCATGGCCGCCGCCATCGCGCGCTGTCGCGAGACGGGCGTGGTGGTGGCGACACTCTCGAACGCGCATCACATCGGCCGCGTCGGCGCCTACGGTGAGCTCGCCAGCGCGGCCGGCCTCGTGTCGTTACACTTCGTCAACGTGACCGACCACCGCGCGGTGGTCGCGCCATTCCGCGGCACCGACGCGCGCTTCGTGACCAATCCGGTCTGCATCGCACTCCCGGGCACCGCCCGGCGGCCACCGATCCTGCTCGACATGGCCACCAGCGCCATCGCCATGGGCAAGGTGCGCGTGGCGAAAAACGAGGGCAAGTCGGTGGACGCCGGCGTGCTGATCGACGAGGCCGGACGGCCGACACGCGATCCGACCGTGATGTACCGTGAGCCGCATGGCGCGCTGCTGCCGTTCGGCGGGCACAAGGGCTACGCGCTCGCCGTGGTGACCGAGCTCTTGGCCGGCGCGCTGTCCGGCGGGCCCACGATTCAGCCGGGCAACCCGCGCATGGGCGGCACCATCAACAACATGCTGACCGTGGTGATCGATCCAGTCCGGCTGGCCGGGGTCGACTGGCTGCACCGCGAGATCGACGGCTTCGTGGAGTACGTGAAAGCGTCGCCGCCGGCGGACGCGGCGGCGCCGGTGCTGATCCCGGGCGATCCCGAGCGTCTCGCGCGCGAGCAGCGAGAGCGCGACGGCATCGATGTCGACGACACGACCTGGAGCGAGGTCATCGCGGCCGGCGCGCAGCTCGGTCTGGCGCCATAGCTCAGTTGGCCAAGTTCGGGATCGGGCAAGCGATCACGCGGTTCGAGGACGCGCGGCTGCTGCGCGGACGCGGGCGCTATCACGAGGACGTCCACCTGCCCGGCGAGGCGCACATGGTGGTGGTGCGCTCGATTCACGCGCATGCCGCCATCGGCGGCATCGACGCGCGCGCGGCTCGCGCGCTGCCCGGCGTGCGGGCAGTCTTCACGGCTGCCGACGTCGGCGACGACCTCGGCACCATGAAGATGACACTCAAGCGCACGAGGCCGGACGGCTCCCCGATGTTCGCGCCGGCCCACCGCGGCCTGGCGCGCGAGCGCGTGCGATACGTCGGCGACCCGGTCGCGCTCGTCATCGCCGACACCCGCGCGCAGGCGGAGGACGCCGCCGAGCGCGTGCGCGTGGACTATGCGCCGCTGCCGTCCGTCACCTGCATCGCCGAGGCCGTGGCGCCGGGAGCACCCGCCGTCTGGGACGAATGTCCCGACAACGTGTCGAACGTTTACGAGGTCGGCGATCGCGCCGGCACCGACGCGGCCCTCGCCCGCGCTCCTCGCGTGATCCGGCGCCGCTACGTCATCAGCCGCGTGCACGCGCAGTACATGGAGCCGCGCGGCGCCCTCGGCACGTGGGATCCGCTCGACGAGCGCTACACCCTCTATGCCGACGTGCAGTATCCGCATCGCGTGCGCAGCGCGCTGGCCATGAACATTCTGAGGGTGCCCGAGCACAAGATCCGCGTGGTGGCCGGCGATGTCGGCGGCGGCTTCGGCACGAAGGGCTGGCAGTATCCCGAGCACCGGCTGGTGCTCTGGGCCGCCCGCAAGCTGGGCCGGCCCGTGAAGTGGGTGTGCGAGCGCCGCGAGGCGATCGCCGCCGACGAGCATGCACGCGACAACGTCACGGACGCCGAGCTCGCGCTCGACGCCGACGGGCGGTTCATGGCTCTTCGCGTGCGCACGCTGGCCGGCGTCGGCGCCTACGTCTCGTCCGATCGCAATCTCCTGGCCACCTTCAGCAACGTGGCGACGCTGGTCGGCGTCTACACGATTCCCGTCGCCCACGTGCGCGTGACCAGCGTCCTGGCGAACACCAACCCCACCGCGCCGTACCGCGGGGCCGGTCGTCCCGAGGCGACCTACGTCATCGAGCGGCTGATCGACGACGCCGCGCGCGAGCTCGGCCTCGACGCGGTCGAGCTGCGCCGCCGCAACGTGATCCCGGCCGCGCAGTTGCCATACAAGACCGCGCTCGGCGTCACCTACGACTCCGGCGACTTCGCCACCGGCATGGAGCGCGCGCTGAAGCTCGCCGACGTCGCCGGCTTTCCGGCGCGTCGCGAGGCGGCCGCCGCCCGCGGCCGCCTGCGGGGCCTGGCCGTCGTCAACGCCATCGAGCGGGCGGCCGGACCGCAGCCGGAGTTCGCGGAGATCCGCTTCGCCCCCAGCGGCAGCGCGACCATATATATGGGTACGAAGAATCAGGGCCAGGGGCACGAGACGACCTTCAAGCAGATCCTCCACGAGCGGCTCGGTCTCGATCCGGCCACCGTGCGCTTCGTCGACGGTGACACCGACCAGGTCGCCTTCGGCATGGGCAGCATGGGCTCACGCTCGACCGTCATCGGCGGCACCGCGCTGTGGACGGCGGCCGACAAGGTGATCGCGAAGGGGCGGAAGATCGCCGCCAAGCTCCTCGAGGCGGCCGAGGCCGACGTCATGTTCGCCGAGGGCACGTTCAAGGTCGTGGGCACGGACCGCGCGGTCGCCCTCGCCGACGTGGCGCGCGCGGCGTTTCAGCCGGCGCAGCTGCCGCCGGGCGTGGAGCCTGGTCTCTACGAGACGGGCACGTTCTCGCCACCCGGCGACACGTGGCCGAACGGCTGCCACGTGTGCGAGGTCGAGGTCGATCGCGAGACCGGCATGGTCGAGGTCGTGCGCTACGCGGTCGTCGACGACGTGGGCACCGTGATCAATCCGCTGACGCTGAAGGGCCAGATTCACGGCGGAGTGGCGCAGGGCATCGGGCAGGCGCTGATGGAAGAGGTCGTCTACGAGCCGGGCTCGGGACAGCTCCTCACCGCCTCGTTCATGGAGTACGCGGTTCCACGCGCGATGGACGTGTGCGATTTCGCCATCGAATCCAACCCCGTGCCGACGAACCTGAACCCGCTCGGCGCCAAGGGCGCAGGCGAGGCCGGCACCGTGGGCGCGCTCCCCGCCGCCGTCAACGCCGTGATGGACGCGCTGGCGCCGCTCGGCGTACGCGAGCTCGACATGCCGGCTTCGCCGGCGCGCGTGTGGGCGGCGATGCAGCGCGCCACGCGCGCCTAAACGGCCGTCTTCACCTCGCGGGCCAGGCGCTCCATCGCCTGCATCATCGCCGGCACGCCGGCGCGCGGCAGGTCGAAGGTCAGCCACTCGGCGCCGAGCCCTCGAGCGCGACGGATGTCGGCGGCGACCTCGGCCACCGTCCCCTGGAACGCCGCGCGGGCGCCGCTCCGCGGTGCGTCCGTGAGATCGAGCAGATTGCGTGGCGCCAGGCCGAGCCCGCGTCGGCCGCGCCGTGCGGCGAGGTCGCGCAGCGTCGCGTAGCCCTTCTCGATGTCGTCGAGGCTCAGTCCCAGCGGATGCCAGGCGTCGCCGAGCTCAGCGCACCGACGCACCGCGGGTGCGGACACCGCGCCCGGCGCGCCGCCGACCCAGATCGGTGGATGTGGCTGCTGCGCCGGGCGTGGCGCGAAGGTGGCGCCGGCGAAGCTCACGTACGCGCCCACGTACTCGGGCACGTCGCTGGCCCAGGCGGCCTTGATGGCGCGGATGTAGTCGTCGCTCAGACGTCCGCGCTCGTGAAACGGCAATCGCAGGTCGACGAACTCGGCCTCGTCCCAGCCTACGCCCACACCGAAGATGAAGCGCCCGTTCGAAACCTGATCGACGGTCGCGGCCGCCTTGGCCGCCACCAGGGCATTCCGGTACGGCAGCACGATGACACTGGCGCCGAGCCGGATGCGTTGCGTGCGACCGGCCAGGTACGCGAGCAGGGAGAACGGATCCGGCCAGTGCCCGCCGTAGTGCTGGGTGGTGGCGGGCTTGGCGAGGATGTGATCGGGTACGAAGACCCCATCGAGGCCGAGCGCCTCCGCGCGGATCGTGAGCGATTCCGCCTCGCGCGCCGTGAGCTGCCAGATGGGAAGGACGACACCGTAGTTCATGATCGCCTCCGCGCGAGGATGATCCTCGCGCCAGCCCCCGTCGTCAATGGGCGACCCCGGCCTCACACAGCGTCTTCAGCGGATCGGGGCCCGTCGGCGCGCCGAAGCGGGTGACGAACCAGATGAGCGCGCGCAGGAACCACGGCGTGTCGTCGTTCTCGATCACGATGAGCTTCGTCACCGTGGTGCGGGCGCCGTGCGGCTCGAGCGTGATGCGCTGTCGGATTTCGAGGTTGGGGGGCACGCCGGGGGCCACGATGGCGGAGTGCCGGAGCTCGAGCACGCGATTGGCCTCGATCTCGGTCGGCACGGACGCGCATTGCAGCGCGCGACCGCGCCAGTCGAAGTGCGTCGTGAACGGCTGGCCGACGCGGAACTCGCCGGCGGCGTCGAGGCTGCTGATCTTGTCGTTCCAGCGACGGAAGGACTCCGGTCGGATGACGTGCGGCCACACCTGGGTCGCCGGCCTGTCGATCACGGTGCGCTCCACGATGCGGATCAGAGATCCCGACGCGTGAGCGCGCGCTGATCGATGCCGAAGACGTCGGCGAGCCAGTCGCCGAGCAGCTCCTGTCCGATGGTGGGATTGTCGTGCTGGCAGTGCTCGGCGCCGGTCTCTTCCGGCGTCACGAAGCGTAGCGTCACATTCACCCCGTGGCGGCGCGCGTACTCGTACGTTTTGGTCGCCTGCGACATGCCGAGCACGTCGTGCCCGCCGTGCAGGATGAGATAGGGACACCGCATGTCCTGGAGGACGCCCTCGAGACTGAAGTCGCGGAACCGCTCGACGGCGTCCTTCATGGTGGGGACGCCGAATACCCATTTGATGTGCGTCGCCAGCCCGTGCGTCTCGTCCGCGTTCTTCCAGAAGTCGTAGATCGACCAGATGGCGCCGTGCGAGACGCAGGCGGCCAGGCGCGGCTCGCGCGCCCCTGCCCGCGCCGCGTAGTAGCCGCCGAGGCTCGAGCCGCACACGGCAATGCGCGAGCCGTCGACGTCGGCGCGCGTCAGGAGATAGTCGATGCAGCGGCCAATCGGGATTTCGTAGTCGGGCCGATTGGGAATGCCGTGCCGCCGCAGCGTGCCGCCCTGTCCGGGGCCGTCGATCATCAGCACCGAGATGCCGCGCTGGAGCGCGCCGTGCGCCTGCATGAACCACATCTCGTCCTTGATCGAGTCGAGCCCGCCCATGGAGACGAGACACGGCCGCCGCCCTGTTCCCATCGGCGTCGGCACGAAGTACGCGTAGAGAGCGGCGCCGCGCTCGTAGGGAATCTGGAGCACCTCACCCGGTGGACGCAGGTGCGCGAGATACCGGTGGCTCGCCTGCTCCATCTTCGTGAACGTGGCCAGTCGTCGCGGATCGTGCGGCGGCAGGAAGAACTCCGCCTGGCGATAGTAGTCGACGGCGCGCAGGAACGCGCTCATGGCCGTACGGATGTGCCCGCGGCTCTCGGCCTCCGCGGCGCGGCTCGCGTTGCGCTCGGCGACGGCAAGCCATTCACGATGCCAGCTCTCGGTGTCGCCGGGCACGATGCGCGACGCTGTCTGGAAGCACTCGCTGATCGTGCCGCCGCCCTCCTGCGTCTCGCCGAGGCCGCGCCGGAACTGGTAGGCGAACCACGGGTGCTCGGGCCAGTGATGCCAGCCAAATGGCTCGTAATGCGGCCCGCGATCGACGGTGACCCTTTCGATGACGTTGTCTTCCTGCAGCACGGCGGCGTTCCTCCCTGACGAAATCATACGGCGTGGGCGGCGCGTGGCATCCGACGTGCCAGTTGTCGCGAGCGTAGCTTTTGCAAACTTCTCGTCCCGTCCGGAGACGGTGGGTCTTGGCATCCCGGTGGCAAGGCTGCGGGCAGGAGGTGTGATATGTCCAAGGCTCTCTCCGTATTTTTCGGGCGCGCCAGCTCCAACACCGGGGTCGGTCAGGGCTCGACCGGCGGCGGGACGACTCGCTAGATGCGCGAGCCCGTCACGCGGGCCGCCCTCGACGGCCGGCGCGCCCGCGCACCGCGCATCCTGCGCGCGCGGCCGCCGTCTTGGCCGTCGCGCTATCGCTGACGGTCGCGACGCTCACTCGAGCACCATCTGCGTCTGGATGGTGAGCGACAGCAAGCGTCCGGTTTCGTCGGTCACGCGCGTCTGCCAGACCATCGTGCGCCGGCCCCGGTGAAGCGGCGTGGCCTCCGCGCGCACGGTGCCGCCGCGACCGGCCGCGAAGAAGTTGGTCTTGGACTCGAGCGTCGTCGTGCTGGCGCCGGGCGGGAGATTGAGAAACGTGGCGGCGGCGCCGACGGTATCCGCGAAGGCCATCAATGTTCCGCCGTGGAGCGCGCCGCCCACCGTCGTCAACGGCGCGCGGTGCGTGAGCTCGGCCAGCACCCGGTCCTTGGTGGCTTCGACGAATCGGATGCCGAGGGTGTCGGCCAGGGTTCCCGCGTGGGCGGCTCCGAGCTGGGCAGTGTCCATGGCGGGGATGGTGCACCGGCCACGGCGCAAGTTCAATTACGTCGGACGTAATGCGCGCCGGTTGCCCAACGGTGTAGAGTCCGGCGCATGGTGGAGCGTGCCCGCGTTCTGGCCGCCGAGACGGGGCCTGGAAGCCGGCGTCTCCTCGCGCCATCTGAGCTTCGTCGAGACGGGCCGGGCGCAGCCGAGCCGAGACATGGTGCTGCTGCTCGCGCGGGCGCTCGATGTTCCGCTGCGCGACCACAACGCCCTCCTCGTCGCCGCCGGCTACGCGCCGATCTATCGCGAGACGCCGCTGGTGGCGCCGACCATGACGCAAGTGCGGCGCGCCCTCGACTTCATCCTGCGCCAGCAGGAGCCGTATCCCGCCCTCGTGCTCGACCGGCACTGGACGTGCTGGCGGTGAACGACGGCAGCGCGCGCGTGCAGGCCGCCTTCCTCGATGCCGAATGCGTCGCGAAGCTCGGTCCGCCGAATGCCATGCGCTTCATGTTCCATCCCGACGCGCTCCGTCCCTACATCGTCAACTGGGAGGCGACCGCCGCCTCGCTGATCCAGTGGCTGCATCGCGATGCGGCCACCGGCCGCGGCGGGCTCGAGACACGCGCGCTCCTTCGCTACCTCACCACCGAGGCGTTGTTTCCCGCCGACGACGAGACGGAGGCGGCGACGCGCCGGCTCTCCGGATGACACGCGGCCGGTGCGCGATCATTCTTCTGATCGCTCTGGGATCGATCGCAGCAGGCGCCGCGGGCGGCGTCGTTCGGGTCGACAACTGGGAATCGTATCGACCCGGGGCGCTCGACCTCAAGGGCGCCTGGCGTCCGTATCCCGGCGAGCAAGCGTTCAAGCATGCGCCGCAGATCGTGCGTGACGGCCAGCGGTCCGTGCTGTTGCTCAAGACCGAGGACGAGCCGATGCGCATCGGCCGCGCGGTGAAGGTCGAGCCGCGCGAGACGCCGTGGCTGACGTGGGAGTGGAAGGTGGTGGCGCTGCCCGCCGGCGGCGACCTGCGCGATGCCAAGCGCAACGATCAGGCCGGACGCGTGCACGTCGTCTTTGACGGCATGCGGGGCTTGCTCTACGTCTGGGACACGACGGCGCCGGTGGGCGCCGAGTCACGCTCCGATGGCTTCGAGCTCTTCCACCGCGCGCTGATCGCCGTCCGTTCGGGTCCGGAGCACCTCGGCCAGTGGGATCGTCAGCGCCGCAACGTGTACGAGGACTACCGGCGGATCTACAAGAGCGAGCCGCGCACGATCAAGCTCGTGGGCCTCGAGAGCCACTCGAACGACACGCACACGCGCACGGAGGTCCTCTTCGGCGCCCTCCGCTTCGAAGCGAAGTAGCTAGAGCAGTCGCCGCCCCCCGACCCAGCGGCGACGGTACCAGTCCTCATCGAGGTGCGAGACCTTCACCACGTCACCGGGCTTGGTCGCGTGCACGAACCGCGCGTCGCCGATGTAGATGCCGCTGTGCCCGAGGCGGTCGAAGAACACGATGTCGCCGGGCTGCAGGCCCGCGCGTTTGACCGGCGAGCCGAGACGGTACTGGGCTTCGGCATTGTGCGGCAGCGCGATGCCATTCTTGCCGTACACGAACATCACGAAGCCCGAGCAATCGAATCCCGACGGCGAGGTCCCGCCGCGCGCGTAGGGCGCGCCGACATATTTCAGCGCGGTGCTCACGATCCGCGACTGGGCCTGCGTGGGAGCCCTCGCGGCGGCCGGTGCCCCAGCAGCCCCAATCGGCGCGCCAGACGCGCAGCCGGCGAGCGAGACGAACAGGAGCAGGCCGACCAGACGTAGGGATCGCACGACATACGATGGGAGCAAGAGCAGTGCCGTGCGCCCCCGCGCGTCACCACGCCGATCGCACCGGTCGCGCGCTCGCGATGGCACATCGAACGCCAGCCCGCCGTGCCAATCCGGCTCTGAGCGAGGCGTCTCGTGGAACCTTCCGCGAAAAATGCTGGCGCAGGACCCGGCACTGGACTTGCTCCGAGCACGCGCGCCTCGGGTACGGGCTGCCATCCCGGTCATCGCCACCACGGCGGATCTTGGACAAGGAGAAGAACGATGAAGCTCGCGTTCCTGCTGATCGCCTCGCTGTCCGGCCTCGCGTTCGCCGGCTGTGTCCTCAAAGGGCCCGAGCTCCGTGTCGGCTCGCCGGTCGAGGTCACGGTCGACGGTGACAACAACGGCAACGGGAAGTTCTGTCCGCCCGGCCAGGCCAAGAAGGGCCGCTGCTAGCGCGGCGGTTCAGCGCCTGGGTCCGCTGTTCGGGCCGAGGTGCTTCAGATCGCCGAGCTCGCGGATCGCGTTCACCATCTCGGACGGGATCACCTGCGCCTTCAAGGAGCCATCCTCGTTGATGCGCGCGTAGACCCGCGTCGCGCGTCCCTCGCTGACGGCCGCTCCGGTCACGGCGTTCTTGGCCTTGCAGTTCCAGTGCAGCGTGTGGTCGCCGATGTCGGCGAGCGTGATCGTGGTGAGGATGCGGTCGCCGTAGGCGGCGGGACCGATGAACCGGAAGTGGATCTCGCCCATCACGAAGGTCGTCCGGTCGTTCTTGATCATCTGCTCGATCGGATAGCCGATGATCCGGAACAGCTCGTGCTCGGTGTCGTTGAACCAGGCGACGATGCGCGGGTAGTACACGAGCCCGAACGGGTCGGACTCCCCCCAGTTGACCGTGATCTCCTTCCAGTACATCGCCATAAAGAATCTTCGGAGGGGCCTCGGTGGCCCCCTCCGATGCCTCCCCCAGAGCAGGATTGCGCCGGCTAAGCCGGCGCTCGAGCCACTACACTACAGGAGCACTCCTAACACACCGGGCGGCTCAGCACATCGCCGGAAATGCGACGGGGGACCAGGCGGCCGTCCCGGGTGTCGCCCAGGAGCTTGCCATGTTCCACCATCACCTTGCCGCGCAGGATGGTGGTCACCGGCCAGCCCTGGATCGCCCAGCCCTCCCAGGGGCTGTAATCGCTCACGTGGAAATCGCTCTTCGTCAGCGTCCGGCGCAGCGAAGGATCCATCAGCACGATGTCGGCGTCGCTGCCGACAGCGAGGACGCCTTTCCTGGGATAGAAGCCGAGGAGCTGCGCCGCGTTCGTGGACGTCACCTCCACGAAGCGCTGGAGCGACATCTTCCGCCTCGCCACGCCCTCCGTGAAGATGATGCCCATCCGCGCCTCGGCCCCGAGGTTGCCGCCGGTGACGTTGTCCAAATCCTTGCCGCGAAGCTTCAGCTCCAGCGAGGTCGGATACTCGTCGGTGGCCGTGGTCGATACGCCGTCGCGCAGGAGCCCTTCCCAGAGCGCGGCTTGATCCTCGGCGTACTTCAGCGACGGATAGGTGTGGTAGCAGAAGCCGCGCGGCGTCTTGTAGTCGTCCGCGGTGAAGCACGCGTAGTGATGGAGCGTCTCAGCGTACACCGGCTGCCGGCGCGCGCGTGCTTCCACCACGGCTTCCACCCCTTCACGTGCCGATGTGTGGACGAAATAGACGGCGGCGCCCATGGCGTTGGCGAGGTGGATGGTGCGCCGGAACGCCAGCGCCTCCGAGAGCTTGTTGTGCACGAGCGGCAGATTCCAGCCCTCCGTGCGCTTTTCCTCGGCGAGCTTCTCGTACATGAACTGCACGATGTCGTGATCCTCGGCGTGCACGACCATGAGCCCCCCGCGAGCGGCGACCTTCTCCATGGCTAGCTGGATGCGACCGAAGTCGAGCCGATAGCCGCCGCGCTTGGGATGCGGCGGCAGCACGTCGACGGTGAAGACCTTGAACGACGGAAAGCCCTCGGCGATGGCGTCCTCGAGCTGATCGAACAGCGGAATCGGCAGCGCGCCCTGCAGGCACACGTGGAACGAGTAGTCGGTGTACGAGTTGCCCTTCCACCGTGCCGCGCGCTGCTCGATGGCCTGGGCCACCGACGTCCCCGGCCGCACGAAGCAGAAGTCGACGTGGGTCGTGGTGCCGCCGAAGACCATGCCGCGCGTGTCGTCCTCGGGGCCGAGGGTGTGGAGATTCTCGTCGGGATGCATCGACACGAAATGCGCCAGATGCGTGTGCGGCTCGACACCGCCGGGCACGACGATCTTGCCGGACGCATCGATGATGCGCCCCGCCTCGCCGAGCGACTCGCCGATGGCCACGATGCGCTCGCCCTGCACGCCGATGTCCCAGCGCCCCACGCCACCCGGAGTCACGACCTCGCCGCCGCGCACGATGAGATCCAGCATGTGCCGCTCCTATCGCAGATAGAGTCGCGCGACGTGGTGGTCCACCACCTCGCCCTGCGCGCTCACGGTGAAGTTCGACGTGATGAGCCCTCGCGCACCCGAAAACGCCCCGCGACCGCCGGTCACCGTCCACACGACGGCGCCGCTCGTCCAGCCCTCGCGCGGCGCCGGCGCCACTGTTCCGCGACCGACGGTTTCGAACGTCACGCTGCCGGCGCGGCCGTACGTGATGGTTCCCTCCTCCACGAAGCTGCCGTCGGCGAACCGCTCGACGACGGAGTCGAGGTCCGCTGCCTCGCCCCGGAGCGCTTTCGTCTCGGCCTGCACGCCGTCGCCGCCGATGACCGTGGTGAGCGACTGGCTCGGCGCCGTACTCCGCGCCCGGCGCTTGCCGCCGGCGGCGGCGCCCGCCGTGCCGCGGAACTCGAGGGCGAACACCAGCTCGCGCAGCGCCGCACGATCGACCGCGCTCACGACACGGGCGGTCGACGCGCGGCCCACGGCCGCGCCGCCTCGAAGGCCGCCGACGCCTGCAGTACGGCGAGGTCGGCACAGCGGCGGCCGACGATCTGAAGACCGACCGGTAGTCCCGCTTGCGTGAAGCCCGCGGGCACGGTCGCCGCCGGCTGGCCGGTGAAGTTGAACGGATAGCTGAACGACGCCCAGTCGAACCAGTCCCACTCGTGCTGTCGATAGTGCGCGGGATTGAGCCGGCCGACCTCGAAGGCGGTGACCGACACGCTCGGCGTGAGCAGAAACTCGTAGCGCTCGAAGAGCGGCCGCACGGTGTCCCAGAACTGGATCTTCCGCTCGCGCGCCTGGACGTACTCGATGACGCTATGCCGGCTGCCCGCCTCGATGCACGCCACCAGTCCCGGATCCATGCGCTCGCGCCACTCTCTCAGGAAGACGGCGCGGTTGCCCGCCTCGTGCGCGGCCCACATGACGCGAATCAGCTCCCGCGTGTCGGCGAATCCCGGCTTCACCTCGTCAACCACGCAGCCGAGCTCCTCGAACGCGCGGACACCCTGCCGCACGATGCGCGCGACGTCGGGATCGACCTGGAAGAGGTCGAGGTTCGGGCTGAAGGCGACATGGACGCCGCGCAGGTCACGCGCGAGGCGGCCCACGTAGTCGTCGGGCGTCGCGTCGAGCGCCGAGCGATCCCAGTCGTCCGGCCCCGCGATCACCGAGAGCATCAGGGCGGCGTCGACCACCGTGCGGGTCATCGGCCCGTTGTGCGAGGAATAATCGTTGTTCGACAGCGGCCAGTTGGGCACCCGGCCGTACGACGGCTTGAAGCCATAGATGCCGCAGAACGAGGCCGGAATGCGGATCGAGCCGGCGCCGTCGGAGCCCTGGGCGAGCGGCGCCAGACCCGCGGCAGCGGCCGCGCCGGCGCCCGCGCTCGAGCCGCCGCTGGTCATGCCGAGATTCCACGGATTGCGCGTGATGCCGGTGAGCGGGCTGTCACCGAGCGCCTTCCAGCCGAACTCCGGACTCGTCGTCTTGCCGACCATGACGCCGCCGGCGGCCTTGAGTCGGCGCACGAGAGGCGCGTCGGCATCGGGGACGCGGTGCTCGAAGATGAACGAGCCGCCCATCGTCCGTATGCCCTTGGTGAAGTTCAGGTCCTTCACCGAGTACGGCACGCCGTGCAGCGGCCCCAGCACCTCGCCGCGCATCACGGCCTGCTCGGCCGCCCGCGCCGTGTCCATGGCGAGGTCAGCCGTCACCGTGCAGTAGGCGTTGACGCTCGGGTTGACGCGCTCGATGCGCTCGAGAACCGCGCGCGTGATCTCGACGGGCGACAGCGCCCGCGTGCGGATCAGGCGGGCGAGCTCGGTGGCCGGGGTGTAACAGAGGTCCGTCGAATTCATGCGCGCCTCCCGTCAGGTGGCCCGGATTCTAACCCAGCTTGCCGGCCGGGCCGGGACGTGGTGGACTACCCGGCCATGAAGATCACCGACGTGAGCCTGACGCTGTTCGAGTGGCGCGACATCCCACCCACCACGTACGGCCAGATGAGCCGCGCCGCCGGGACAAGCCAGCTCGGCCTGCTCGAGATCGAGACCGATGGGGGATTGCGCGGACACGCGTTCCTCGGCTCCGCGATGCGCGGCGCCCACCTCGACGGGCAGTCGCTCATCCAGTTCCTGAAGCCGCTGCTCGTGGGCCAGAACGCGCTCGACCGCGAGCGTCTCTACCAGGAGGCGTGGAAGCGCAACCGCAACACCACCATTCGCGCCATCGGCGCCGTCGACATCGCGCTGTGGGACCTCGCCGGCAAGGCGATGAACCAGCCGATCCACCGGCTGCTCGGCTCCTATCGCAACAAAATCCCCGCCTACGCGAGCTCGGCGGTGCTGCCGTCGAAGGAGGCGTACGCCGACGAAGCGTTGCGCTTCAAGTCCGAGGGCTGGACGGCCTACAAGATCCATCCACCGACCGTGCCCGAGCGCGACATCGAGATCTGTCGGGCCGTGCGGCGCGCCGTCGGCGACGGCTTCCGGCTCATGCTGGACTCCACGTGGTCGTATCAGTATCCCGAGGCCCTGCGCGTGGGCCGCGCCATCGAGGAGCTCGACTATCACTGGTACGAGGACCCGCTGGCGGACGACGATCTCTACAACTACGTCAAGCTGAAGCAGCACCTCGACATTCCGATCCTGGCCACCGAGTACAGCCCCGGCGGCTTCACCGCGTATGCGCCGTGGGTCACCGCGCAGGCGACCGACTATCTGCGCGGCGACGTGGCCGTGAAGGGCGGCATCACCGCGCTGGTGAAGACGGCGCATCTGGCCGAAGCCTTCCATCTGAACTACGAGGTGCACCACGGCGGCAACTCGCTGAACAACGTGGCGAACCTGCACGTCATCATGGCCATCAAGAACACCGAGATGTTCGAGGTGCTCCTGCCCGCCGGCGCGCAGAAGTACGGGCTCGAGCGGGACATCGAGGTGGACCGCGACGGCTACGTGCACGCCTTCGACGGACCCGGGCTCGGCGCCGCCATCGACTTCGCGCTCATCGAGCGTCACACGACCGCCGTTCTGGGATAGAGACGGGCCGAGGGGCCTCCCTAACGCGGCGTCTCGTCGAAGACCTTCTTGGCGATACGGCCGGCCGTCATCGCCGTCGGCCATCCGGCGTAGAAGGCCAGATGTGTGATCACTTCGCCGATCTCCTCGCGGGTGACGCCGTTGGCGAGCGCGCGCTCGAGATGGCCCGTGAGCTGGTCACCGCGGTACATGGCGATCAGGGCGGCGACCGTGATCAGGCTCCGGTCGCGCTTGGAGAGTCCCGGGCGCTCCCAGATGTCGCCGTAGACCACCGACTCGGTGAGCTCGATGAGCCGGGGCGCGACCTGACGGACTTCGCTGCGGGCGGACGAGGCAGTCTTCGGTATGCTCACGGGCAGCTCCTTTGGGTGTGATGGGGTAGACTCGCGCCATACCAGCGAGGTGACACATGTACGAAGTCTACGCGCTGAAGTACGCGGAGCGGGACACGACCAAGTGCCAGTTCTTCTACCGCGAGTCGTCGCACGACACGCTGACGCTCCACTACTTCGTGTGGCTCATTCTCGGCGGCCCGCACCCGGTGCTGGTCGACACCGGCTTTCTCGAGGACGATGCGCGCGCCCGCCACATCCGGAACTACGTGCGCCCGTCGGCCATGGTCGAGCGCGCGGGCTTCAAGCCCGATCAGATTCCGATGGCGCTGATCACGCACTTGCACTACGACCACTGGGCCGGTCACAGCCTGTTTCCGAAGGCCGAGTACTGGATCCAGCACGACGAGGTCGCGTTCTGGACCGGCCCGTTCGGCAGCACGCCGGCCTTCCGTGGTTCGGCCAACGTCGAAGCGCTGGCCGGTCTCGTCACCCTGAACTACGGCCGGCGCGTCAAGATCGTGCAGGGCGATCGCGAGGTGCTGCCCGGCATCCGCGTGCATCGTGTCGGCGGCCACACCGCGGGGCTGCAGATCGTCAGCGTGCAGACCGCGCGCGGCACCGTCGTGCTCACGTCCGACGCCTCGCACTTCTACCACAACGTCGAAACACGACAGCCGGTCCAGATCATCACCAACCTGCCGGAGATGCTGACGGCGTTCGAGACGATCGACGAACTGGCCGGCAAGGAGAAGCTCATCGTGGCCGGGCACGATCCCGAGGTGAGCGAGCGGTTCAAGGAAGTCGACAAAGGTATCATCCAGGTGGCGTGAATGGTGGGATCTTGCTGTAGCCGCCGAATGATACTGCCGCTCAGTGGTGACGCCGCTGTCCGAGGTCCGGCTTGACGACGATATATAGCAGCTCGTCGATCAAAAGACGCTTGGGATCGGGCAACCCGCTTGCGCCGATCGTACCGTCTGGCTGCAGGTACTGATGCAGTTCAGCCACCCTCACATCGTTCGTGTCCACATATGCAATAATTTGACTGCGGGAGCCGACCTGTAACCATGGGTATGGGGGCGCTGGGCGGTCGCTGATCAGCCGCTGGGTGAGTTCGCCGCGTTGGAGGCGGCCCAGGAAATCATGGTCCCGGAATTTCTGTAACATCTCAGCATTGCTGATGACACAAATCGGAGGTCGGGCCATGGTTGTGTCCGAGCATGATATTCGAGAAGAGGTCGCCCGGTATGTATCTGGTCAAGTGTCTCTTGATGATTTTCAGGTCTGGTTTGTACCGCGGGCTTGGGAAATCTTAGAGACAGGTGTCCCTGCTTCCGGCTCGGCCGCAGAAATTGAACTCCTCTTGGCAGAGTATTCCGGCGGAGATTTGAGCGAAGAAGACCTGAGAGACGCTCTTATTCCGTACGCAAGCATTGCCAAGGTTCAGGAGTGCTCACTAGTGGCTTCCTGGGAAACCCGGACGTCTGCTCAACCGGTATCGATATATCTCTCGGATCCGCTGCCGTTACAGACCACCTGGGTGTATGTGAGCAAGACAAAGGAAGCGCTTGCCGCATGAACGTGACGATGATGCTGTGTGATTCGGTTCAAGCCGTCAACGGCAAGCTCTATATTCTGGGCGGAGGCTGGAACGTGACAGGGCCCGACCCCTCGCCTTCTGCTATAGCAATATTAGTTCGCGTCCCGTGGGATCAAGCGAATCGTCGGCATCGCCTGCGTCTTGACCTCGTGAACGAAGACGGTCAGCCCGTTCAAGTCGAGGGTAGGCCGCTTCAGATCGGCGCCGAATTCGAGGTTGGTCGCCCGGCGGGGCATCGGCCTGGTAGGCCGCTCAACATTCCGCTCGGTATTAACCTCGGCCCGCTGCCGTTAGCCGCCGATCGCCACTTCGAGTGGCGCTGCTACATCGATGACGAAACCAATGATGACTGGAGAATGGAATTTTCGACTCGACCTGCGGCGAGACAGCCAGCCTGAGTCGTCCGATCGACTGACCCAGCAACGGTTTTTGGAGCGTCACGGCTTTCACCGTGACGCTCTTGCAATTCCAATCCCTACTGCAGCGGCGAGAAGGCCGACGGCAGCATGATCTTGTTCTTCATCTCGACCAGGCGGTCGCCGCCGCCGGGCGGCGGCCACACGCCGCGCTTGCGCGCCTCGTCGCGAATCTGCGCGCGCTGATCGAGGCTCGAATACGCCCAGATGTGCACGAAGCCGTTGGCCTTGCCGAACTCCACGCCGCCAGCAAGCACGATCGGCGACAGCTTGATGCGCTCGGCCAGCGCCCCCTCCCACGCCTTCGCGAGCTCGGGCAGCTTGCCGGCCTTCAGCGTGTAGTAGCGCAGCTCGAAGATCGGCCCGAGCTTGCCCGGCTGCACCGGCGGCACGAAGCCGAACGGCACCACGATCTCCGAGGTCATTTTGCGGATGAACTCCTGGATCTTCGGCGGCCAGTTCGCGTCCTTCGACGCCTCGGCGCGGATGCGCGCGCGCTCGGCGAGATCGTTGTAGCGCCAGATGTGGATGATCTCGTTCAGCGGTCCGATCTCCGTATGGAAGAAGCCCGTCAGCTCGGAATACTTCTTCCGATACTGATAGGCGTCGCCGTAGCGCTTCTCCACCTCCGCCTGGCTGCCCGGTGCAAGCTGGTACGTCCGGATCTCGTAGATCATCTGAACTCCTTTCACACAGCGCGGCGTGGCGCCCGCGCTGTCCCCTCATGGCGGGCCGATGGTACGCGAACGCCGGCGGCTGCGCAAAACGGTCGGGGTGAGGTCAGCGGTATGATGCCGCCATGGCGAACCAGGCGCGCCTGAGCGCGGACGAGCACGCCTTCTGCACGACCCAAACCGCGGCGTCCTCTGCCGGCGAGCTCGCCAAGCTCCTCGATCCGCTGCCGCCGGATCCCGCGAGGGTCGTGCGCGTCGTCGCTGGTCTCCTCATCCATCCGCTGGCGCTCGCACGCCGCGCTCCGCATCCGTACGTGGCGGCGCGTGACGTCGAGGCGCGCGCCGTCCGCGAGCTTCTCGGTCGCGTGATCGCGCGCAACCCGGCCGCCCTCGACGTCGCGCGCCCGGTCGAGCAGCGAATCATCGGCACCTGCCGCGACTATGCGCTGCTGGCGGCCACGATCCTGCGCCACCATCGGATCCCGGCGCGGGTGCGGGTGGGCTTCGCGCGGTACTTCGTCGCGGGGTTTCACGAGGACCACTGGGTGTGCGAGTACCACGGCGACGCAGGCTGGCGGTTGCTCGACGCCGAGCTCGCCGACCCGGCCGTCGCGGAGACGTACCGGATCGACTTCCCGGCGACCGACGTGCCGCGCGATCGCTTTCTCACCGCGGGCGACGTATGGCGCGGGCTGCGGCGTCGCGAGATCGACGACGCGACGTGTGGGGTCTCGTTCATTCCGGCCGTGCGTGGCGCCTGGTTCGTCGGCGCCAGCATCCTGCGCGACCTCGCCGCCCTGAACGGACACGAGCTGCTGCCATGGGACTACTGGGGTCTCGCGCGCCAGTTCAGACCGGGCACGACGATCGCGCCGGACGCGGCGGCCCGTCTCGACCACGTCGCCGACGTGCTCGCCGGCAGCGCGCCGGACTGGCCGACGCTCCGCGCGCTCTACGAGGGCGCGGATGACCTGCGCGTGCCGGCGACCGTGCTGTCGTTCCCCGGCGGCGCGCCGGTCGAGATCGCCGTCTAGTTGAACATGGGGGCCCCGAGATGGCCCCCATAACCCCCAACGTTCGGGGCGCCCCGGCGGAGCCGTGTCGCCCCTCGTTTCCCCGACAGCCTCCTAGAGTCGCCTCAGCGGGCCGGCCGGCGTGCCAGCGCCGAGAGCACCGCGCGCAGCGACGCGGTGACGATGTTGGAGTGGACGCCGACCCCCCACCGCGTCGTTCCTTCCCCGTCGACCGTTTCCACGTACGCGACCGCGCCCGCATCGGCGCCCTGGCCGAGCGCGTGCTCCGCGTAGTCGACCACATCAAGCTCGACGCCGAGGTCCTTGCGGAGCCCATCCACGAAGGCGGCGATGGGACCGTTGCCGCTGCCGCTCACGGTCCGCGTCTTGCCGGCCACGGAGAGCTTCGCCGTGATGCGCGTGGAGCCGTTGTCGGAGATCTCCTCGTGCGTGTCGAGCTGCCAGTCACCGCGCAGGTACTGGTCCTCGAACGCCTGCCACATGTCCTTCGGGCTGATCTCGGTGCCGCTGTCCTCGGTGATCGTCTGGATCGTCTTCGAGAACTCGATCTGCAGCCGCCGCGGCAGGTCGAACCCGTGCTCGGCCTTCATGATGTAGGCGACGCCGCCCTTGCCGGACTGGCTGTTCACGCGGATCACCGCCTCGTACGTGCGGCCGACGTGCTTGGGATCGATCGGCAGGTACGGCACCTCCCAGACCTTGTAGTCCTTCGGCAGCGCCTCCATGCCTTTCTTGATCGCGTCCTGGTGCGAGCCGGAGAACGCCGTGTAGACGAGGTCGCCGACGTAGGGATGGCGCGGATGCACGGGCAGCCGATTGCAGTGCTCGGCGATGCGGCGGAGCCCGTCGATGTCGGTGATGTCGAGCTTCGGATCGACGCCCTGCGCGAAGAGGTTCATGGCGAGCGTCACCACGTCGACGTTGCCCGTGCGCTCACCGTTGCCGAACAGCGTGCCCTCGACACGGTCGGCGCCGGCCAGCACGCCGAGCTCGGTGGCGGCCACGGCGCAGCCCCGGTCGTTGTGCGGGTGCAGGGAAAGAATCACGCGGTCACGGCGCGACACGTGGCGAAGAAACCACTCGATGGTATCGGCGTACAAGTTCGGCGTGTACATCTCGACGGTGGCGGGGAGGTTGAGAATGATCTTGCGCTCCGGCGTCGGCTCGATGACGTCCATGACCGCTTCGCAGATCTCGACGGCGTAGTCGACCTCGGTCCCGGTGTAGCTCTCGGGTGAATACTCGTAATGCACGTCGGTCCCCGGCAGCGTGGCCTCGAGCTTCTTGCAGAGCCGCGCGGCGTTCACGGCGATATCCGTGATGCCCGGCTTGTCGAGACCGAAGACCACCCGGCGCTGCAAAATCGACGTCGAGTTGTAGAAGTGCACGATCGCGCGGCGGGCGCCACGAAGGCACTCGTAGGTGCGCTCGATGAGCTCCGGGCGGCACTGCGTCAGCACCTGGATGACGACGTCGTCGGGGACGAGGTCCTCCTCGATGAGCAGGCGGACGAAGTCGTAATCCGGCTGGGAGGCAGACGGGAAGCCGACCTCGATCTCCTTGAAGCCCATGCGCACGAGCGCCTCGAACATCCGCCGCTTCCGCTCCGGGTCCATGGGGTCGATGAGGGCCTGGTTGCCATCGCGCAGGTCGACCGAGCACCACCGCGGCGCCTTCGTCAGCTTCTTGTCCGGCCACGTCCGGTCGTGCAGCTCGACCGGGATGAACGGACGGTACTTGTCGAACGGCATGCGCTTGGGCGTCACTGACGGTGGCGTCATCTCCTGGCTCCTCTCGGGCTTCCGGCCCCTTCCGGCCCCTGAAAAAACGAAACCTCCCGGCCCGATCGGGCGCAGGAGGTCGGCAAGCGCGCGCGCTCGGCGCTTGCCGTTATCGCAGTAGCAGCTCCAGCAGGGACCGCGTCGACATCGTGCCGCGTACGATGCCAGCAAACCCCCGGCTTGTCAATCAGAACACGACCACCCCACGCGCGACCTGGCCCGAGCGGAGCGCGGCGAAGCCGTCGTTGATCTCTTCCAGCTTGTAGGTGCGGCTCACCAGCTCGTCGACCTTGAGGTTGCCGGCGAGGTACTGGTCGACCAGCCACGGGAAATCGAGGTTGGGACGGACCGAGCCGTACATCGTTCCTTTGATGCACTTCTCCTGGAGCGCCATCATGTACGGCGTGATCGGCGCCCGCACGTTCATGGCGGCCATGCCGACGATGACGGCGGTGCCACCCGGACGGACGGCGTCGAGGATCTGAAGGGTCGTGGCCTCGCCGCCGATGGCGTCGAACGCGTAGTCGACGCCGCGGCCGGCCGTCAGTCCGCGTACGAAGTCGACGGCGTTCGTCTTCGAGGCGTTCACCGTGTGTGTCGCGCCGAACTTCTTGGCGAACTCGAGCTTGTTGTCGAGAAGATCGACGGCCACGATGATGCCGGCGCCGGCGAGCCGGGCGCCCTGCACCACGTTCAAGCCGACACCGCCGCAGCCGACGATCATCACCGATGACCCCGGCTCGACCTCGGCGCAGCGCGTGACGGCGCCGACGCCGGTCGGCACGCAGCAGCCGAGGAGCGCGGCCTGCGGCCACGGCATCTCCTTCTTGATCGGCACCAGCTGCTCGGCCGGACACACGACCTGCTCGGCGAAGGTGCCGATGCGCGCCATCTGCTTGATCTCGTCGCCGCCCCGCTTGAGGCGATGCGAGCCGTCGAACATCACCCAGCGCGGCGTGTCGTTGTGGCCGTCGCAGAGGATCGTGCGGCCGATCGAGCAGTAGAGGCAGCGTCCGCAGTGCGGCCGGAACGAAAAGATCACGTGATCGCCCGGCTTCACGTTGGTGACGCCGGCGCCGACCGTATCGACGATGCCCGCGGCCTCGTGGCCGAGGACCATCGGCAGCGGCAGCGGCCAGTCGCCGTTCATGATGTGCCAGTCGCTGTGGCAGACGCCGGCGGCCTTCACCTTCACGCGCGCCTCGCCCGCCTGCGGGCCCTGCTGCTCGACGTCGACGACCTCGAGTCCCATGTTCGGCTTGTAGAGAACGGCTGCTTTCATGTCGCGCTCCTTTGCGGTCGGGCCAGTTTACATGGGGGGCCCCGAAATGGCCCCCCATACCCCCCGACGTTCGAAGCGGCCCGGCAAAGCCGTGCCGCTCCTCTTTATTACCCTTTACTGCGCCGGGCTTTGCGTCACCGCACCGATTTGTAGCAGACGCTCGATCTCGGCGCTGCTGAAACCCGCTTCCCGCAGCACCTCCGTCGTGTGCTCGCCGACGCCGGGGGCGATGGTGGCTTTCGCCTTGTCCTGCCCGTCCATCTCGAACGGGCTGCTGACCGTGAGCGCCGCCCCGGCGCGCGCGTCCTCGATGGGCACGAGCGCGCCGCTCTCGCGCATTTGCGGATCACCAGGGATGTCGTCGAGCGTGCCGACCACACCGAAGGCGATGCCGCTCTGCTCCAGAATCGCGCGCCACTCCGCCCACTCCTTCCTCGCGAACACGTCGTCGAGCAGCGCGATCAGCTCACGCGCATGCGCGCGCCGCGCCTCGATCGTCGCGAATCGCGGATCGGAGGCGAGGTCGGCGCGCTCGAGACATGCCGCGAGATCGGGCCAGCGGCGCTCGTCCGCGGTGAGCGACAGCAGGAACCACCGCCCATCGCGGCAGCGATAGAGATTGGCGAGCGCGCTCACCGCGTGCTCGCGGGGCGGCCGCACCACCGTGCGGGCGCCGCACAGGATGCCCTGCACCTGGATGGCGTTCCACCAGAGCCCGTTCGCCATCAACGAGGTGGACACCATCGTCCCGCGGCCCGTGCGCTCCCGCTGATAGAGCGCGGCCATGATGGCGCCGAAGAGCGTCATGCCCGTCGGATGGTCGCCCATCCCCGGCAGCGAGCGCGACGGCGGCGCCTCGGGCGACGGGCGCATCAGGTCCATCAATCCCGTGCGCGCCCACAGGGCAGTGCTGTCGAAGCCCGGCCGGCTCGCCTCCGCGCCGCGCTCGCCGTACGCGGTGACGGAGGCGTAGATCAGGCGCGGGTTCAGCGGCGTCACATCCTCGTAGCGCACGCGCAGACGCGCGCGCCCGTCGAGCGGCACGTTGGTCACGAAGACGTCGGCCCCACGCACCAGCCGATGCAGCACGTCCTGACCGTCGGCCGCTCGCAGATCGATGGCGATGCCACGCTTGTTGCGGTTGTCGACGATCCAGGGAAAGTTGTGTGGGCTGGGCGGATAACCGGTGTTGCGGATGCGATAACTGTCGCCGCCCGGCGGCTCGATCTTGATCACGTCGGCGCCGAACTCCGCCATCACCGTCGTGGCCACGGGCCCGGCGATGAAGCTGGCGGCGTCGAGCACGCGGATGCCCTCGAGCAGTCGGGACTGGTGCATGACGGCTCGGTAGTCTACACTCGCCGCGCACTCCGATGGATCTGGTCTCCGAGCGGATCGACGTCGACGACTACGACGAGGCGGTCGAGCTCTTCTACCGAAACGGGTGGACGGACGGGCTCCCCGTCGTGCTGCCCACGCGCCGCCGCGTCGAGGCGATGATCGCGGCCTGCAAGCGTGATCCCCAGGAGAGTCTCGGCGTCGTGCCGCCGAAGGGCGGCGCCGCCACCATCGAGAAGCTGGCCATCAACGCGGTGATGGGTGGCTGTCTGCCCGAGCACTTCCCGGTCGTCATCGCGGCCATGCAGGCGATGATGGAGCCCGCGCACAATCTGAACGGCGTCCTCCAGACCACGCACATGTGCGTGTCGCTCGTCATCGTCAACGGTCCCCTCGCGCGGCGGCTCGGCTTCAATTCGCGCGACGGCGTCTTCGGCAACGGCTATCGCGCCAACGCCGCCGTCGGCCGCGGCGTGCGGCTCGCGCTGTGGAACCTCGGTGGCGCCTTTCCGTGGGACACCGACAAATCGACGCTGTCGCATCCCGGCGAGTACGCGTTCTGCATCGCCGAGGAAGAAGAAGACAATCCGTGGCCGCCGTTGCACGTCGAGCGCGGCTGTCCGGAGGGCTCGGACGCCGTCACCGTGTTCGCGTGCGAGGCACCGCACAGCGTCTTCTGCTACGGCACGCCCGAGGAGATGCTCCACGTTCTGACCGACTCGATGTGCTCCCTCGGCAACAACAACGTCCACGTGCTTGGCCAGACGCTGGTGACGCTGAATCCGCTCAACGCCGAGGAGTTCGCCCGGCGCGGCTGGTCGAAGCAGGACGTTCGAAACTATCTCTGGGAGCACGCGCGCCGGCCACTCGCCGACGTGCGCGCCTGCGGCGTCGTCCACGAGCAGTTCCGCCAGATGGAGCGCGACGCCGGGCGCTATCCGCATCGCTACGATCTCGCCAACCCAACCACCCGCCTGCCCGTCACGCCGACGCCCGACGACATCCACATCGTCGTGGCCGGCGGCCGCAGCTACTTCGCGGCCGTGCTACCCGGCTGGGGCGGCTTCGGCGGCTTTGCCGTCACGAAGAGGATCGAATGGAACTCCTGAGTCCCGTCTGGCCCGCCGCCGCGGCGCCGCGACCGGCGAAGAAGCGGCCGGCCACGCTGAGCGGCGTCCGCATCGCACTCGTCGACGACAACCTCGACATACCGTTCACGACCCACCTCGAGACCCTGCTCACGGAGCGGAGCGGTGCGCGCGTGCGGCGTCTCGTGAAGCCGTCGGGCACGGCGCCGTCGCCGTCGTCGCTGATCGACGATGCGGCCGGCAGCGACGTGGCGGTGGTCGGCATCGGGCTGTGAGGGTCCTGCACGTCGGGCAGTGTGCTCGACGCCGCGGCCCTCGAGAAGCGAGGCATCCACACGGTGACGATCGTCTGGGACAACTTCCAGAACGCCGCCCTCACGCAGGCGCGCCTGCAGGGCTGTCCGGATCTCGCGCTGGCGGTCGTGCCGCATCGCAAGGGCGGTGAGACGGCGGAGGATCAGCGCCGCAAGGCGGAACAGGCGCTGCCCGCTATCATCAGCCGGCTCGTCCAACCGCTGTGACAACTACACAAGGAGCGTCGATGAATCGCACACGGATCGTGTCGCTGCTGGTGGTGGTCGCGCTGCTGATGGTCGGAACGGTGCTGGCGACGGCGCAGCCGAAGCCGATCGTCTGGAATCTGCCCACGGTGGCGGCGCCGACCTACTACCACACCGTGAACTACCAGGCGTGGGGGGCCAGGGTGAAGGAGAAGTCGGGCGGCCGCCTCGAGATCCGCGTGCACCCGGCGTCATCGCTCTATCCCGGCCCCGAGCTCATCCCGGCCGTGCTCGACGGGCGCAGCGAGATCGGCACCGTGCTCGCGTCGTATCTCACGGACGTGCTCCTCGAGATGGGGCCGCTCGAGCTGCCGTTCATGACCTCGAGCATCGAGGAGCACAAGAAGGCCGCCATGCAGCTGCGGCCGTTTTACACGGAGATGCTCGCCAAGAAGGGACTCAAGCTGCTGGCCATCAACACGTGGCCGTCGCAGCAGCTCTTTTCCACGGCGCCGATCCGGACCGTCGCCGACTGGCGCGGCAAGAAAATCCGCGTGTACGGCGCGGATTCCGCAAACGTCACGCGCCTGCTCGGCGGCGCTCCCATCAACATCGCGTTCGGTGAGGTCTACACCGCGCTCGAAAAGCGCACGGTCGACGGCGCCATGACGTCGGCCACCAATGCCGAGCCGATGAAATTCTTCGAGGTCGCCAAGTACCTCGACTACTGGTACATCGCGGGCGCCGCGCAGGAGTGGCTGGTCGCCAACGGCAAGGCGTGGGACGCGCTGCCGAAGGACTTGCAGCAGGTCGTGCTCGACTCGATCAAGGAGACGAATCTCGAGGAGAAGGAGTGGGCCGACGCCGCCGCCTTCGACGAGCGCGTCCGCAAGCGGCTGCCCGAGCTCGGCATGACCGTGGTCGATCCGCCGAAGGACGAGCTCGAGAAGGCGCGCAAGCTCGCGCGCGCGGCCTGGGACACCTGGCTTTCGCGTACGGGCGCCGACGGCAAACGAGGTCTCGAGCTGGCGATGAAGGCGCTGGGCCGCTGACCGGCGCCGCGCGGTGATCTCGAGCGTCGCGCGGGCGGCCTCCACGCTGGCGGGTGTCGCCGTCCTCGCCATCGTGGTGCTGATCACGTACGACGTCGCCATGCGCTACCTTTTCGAGCAGCCGCAGCTGTTCGTCGACGAGGTGGCGAGCTTTCTCGAGCTGTTCGTCATCTTCGCCGGTCTCGCGTACACGTTTCGCACGGGCAGCCACGTGCGCGTGGATCTTCTCACCGGACGACTGCCCGGGCGCGCCCGCGGCTGGCTGCGCCTCTCCGGGCTCGTACTCGGGCTCGTGTTCCTTGCCATCGTGATCTGGACGACGGCGCAGTCGGCGGTCACCGCGTATCGCTACGGCCGCGTCTCGGCGGTCATGCTCTATCCCCTGTGGGCGCCGATGGCGCTGATTCCGCTCGGCCTGGTGCTGCTGGGAGTGGTCATGGTCGTCGCGCTCGGCGCGCAGCTGCGCGCGCTGCGCACGTCGCGCCCCGACGAGGTGCCACCGCCGGAGAGCGGGGGGTGAGCGAGGCACTGCTCGGCACGGTGCTCATCGCCGCGCTGTTCCTGCTGTTCGCGCTCGGCGTGGAGATTGCGCTCGCCCTCGGCATCGTCGGCGTCGTCGGGCTGCTCTACCTGAAGGGCTGGACGATCGGCCTCGGTGTCGTGGGTTCGATCGCATGGACCAACGCCACCAGCTTTTCGTTCGTGGCCGTGCCGCTGTTCGTTTTCATGAGCGGCATCCTGCTCCACTCCGGCATCGGACGCGGCCTCTACACGGCGGTGGCGCGCTGGGTGGCATTCCTGCCCGGCGGCCTCGCCGTCGCCTCCATCTTTTCCTGCGCCATCTTCGCGGCCGTGTCCGGCTCGAGCGTGGCGACGGCGGCGACCATCGGCATGATCGCCATCCCCGAGATGGAGCGCCGTGGTTACCATCGGCCGCTCATCTGCGGGTCGCTCGCCGCCGGCGGCACCCTCGGCATCCTCATCCCACCGTCGATCCCGATGATCATCTATGGCGTGATGACCGAGACGTCGATCGGCCATCTCTACATGGCGGGCATCGTGCCGGGGATCGTGCTGGCCCTCCTCTTCGCAGGGTTCGTCGTGGGCTACGCGATGATGTGGCCGGAGCGCGCGCCGCGCGTCGCCGAGGATCAGAACAGTCTCCTCGACAAGGTTCGGTCACTCTACGAGGTGGCGCCGGTGGCGTTGTTGATCATCGTCGTGCTGGGCTCGATGTACCTCGGCATCGTGACGCCGACGGAGGCGGCCGCGCTGGGCTCGTTCGTGAGCCTTCTGCTCGCCGCCGTCGCGCGCAAGCTGACGTGGGGAACGCTCCGCGAGGCATTTCACTCGACCGTGCGCACGACATCGATGGTCATGCTGATCATCATCTTCGCGTCGGTCTTTTCCCATGTGATCGCCCTCATCGGCGCCCCCACCGCACTCCTCCGGACGGTGGTCGGCCTCGACATGCCGCGGTGGGCCTTCTTCACGGTGGTCTTCGCGTTCCTCCTCGTCATCGCGTACGCGCTCGAGGAGCTCTCGGTGATGATCATCATGCTGCCGATCCTCTTTCCCCTCATCACCGGCCTCGGCTTCGATCCGATCTGGTTCGGCATCATCATGGTCGTCTGGCTGGAGATCGGCTTCATCACCCCACCCGTGGGGCTGAACCTGTTCGTCATCCAGGGCCTCACGCCGGGCGCGACCGCGCGCGACATGATGCTCGGCACCACGCCGTACGTCGTGCTGATGATCATCCTCGTCGCGCTGCTCTTCGTCGTCCCGGATCTCGTGCTGTGGCTGCCGCGGCAGATGATCGGACGGTGATCGTCCTCGCCACCTCGGCCACGTGGCCGGAGCTCAGCGCCAGCGATCGCTGCCTGGCCGACGCGCTCGGCCACCGTGGAACGGCCCCTTCGTGTCCGTGCGCGACGGTGGCTTCGTGCTGATGGAGCTCGAGGTGAACGAGCCCGGGCTCGGCCTCGATCTGGTTCCGGGCGCCGCCGATCGGTTCGCGGAGGCGTTGCTGCGGCGGCTCTGCCCTAGCGCTCGCGCTCGAGGGCTTCCTTGATCTTCTCCTTCGGCACCTCGATCGTGACCCCGGCGCGCTCGTTCTGGAGCACCATCGACACGCGCGAGTCGCGCTCCGACCAGCCGCGATTCAGGGCCTCCGTCATCTCGGCCAGGGCGAGGTTCGCCACGCGCATCGGCACGCCGAGCTCCCGGCCGAGCTCGGTGGCGAGCGTCATGTCCTTGTGGGCCAGCCGCAGCGTGAACTGCGGCGGCTCATAGCTGTTCGGCAGGAACTGGTCGGCGAGCCGGTCGAATGTCCGCCGCCGGCCGAGCGCCCCCTGGCGGACGGCGTTCCACAGCGCCAGCGGCTCCACGCCGCCCTTCACGCCGAGGCTGAAGACCTCGGCCAGCGCCGCCTGGATCGCGTACCCAGCGCAGTTGTGGACGAGCTTGGCCACCGAGCCGGCGCCGATCGGCCCCACGTACATCGCCTGATCGCCGATGGCGTCGAGCACCGATTTGTGACGATCGAACACCGCCCGATCGCCACCGACCCAGAGCGCGAGCTTGCGCGTCTTGGCCCCGACGGGGCCGCCGCTCACCGGCGCGTCGAGCAGCTGAACACCACGCGCGGTGAACTTCTCGTGCAGCCGGCGGATCAACGACGGCGAGTTGGTGGTGAGATCGAACCACGCGGTACCGGGTCGCATGCCGGCGAGCAGCCCATCGTCGGCGAGCGCGACGCTCTCGACCTCGCGCGGTCCGGGCAGGGAGGTGAACACGACGTCTGCGCCCTCGGCGGTCAGCCGCGCCGTGTCCGCCCATTTGGCGCCGGCGGCGAGATGCGGCGCGGCCGCGTCACGGCGCAGGTCGTGCACCGTGAGCTCGTGTCCGCCCGCGCGTGCGTTGAGCGCCATGCTGCTGCCCATGAGCCCGAGCCCGATGAAGCCGATTTTCATGCTCTTCGCCTTTCGCTTACTTCGCGGCCGCCACGCGCTCCCACATCTCGCCGTACTGCTGCTTGTACGCCGGCCAAATCTTCTCCTCGGCCATCTTGCGGAAGGAGGCCACGTCGGCCGCGTTCACCTTCATGCCGCGCGCTTCGAGGATCTCCTTGGCCTTGGCGAGGTTGTCGACGCTCTCGGTCAGCTCGCGCACCTTCTTCTGCGCCTCGCGGCCGACCTCCATGAAGAGCTTCTGCTGCTCGGGCGTCAGGCTGTTCCAGACGTTCAGGTTCATGACGAGCAGCGTCGGGCCGTAATTGTGGAAGGTCATCGACACGTACTTCGAGACCTCGTAGACCTTCAGCGCATTGATGTTGTAGATCGGCAGGTCGGCGCCGTCGATGACGCCCTGCTGCGCGGCGGCCACGACCTCACCCCACGGCATGGGCACCGCGCTGGCCCCGAGGCCGTTCACGGTGTCGGCGAACACACGGCCCTGCTGCACCCGCAGCTTGAGGCCCTTCAGATCGTCCGGCGTGTTGATCGGCTTGCGGTTGTTCCAGAAGTGACGGAAGCCGTAGTCGTAGAAGTAGATGATCTTGACCTTGTACTTCTTCTGGAAGGTTTCGTCCAGGCTCTTGCCGATCTCACCGTTGAACATCGAGTAGGCGTGGTTGTAATCGCGCACGAGGTAGGGCGTGAGGAAGATGCACATCTCGGGGAACACGGTGCACGCCGCGCCGACCGGCGTGCCGAGCGCGATGTTGCCCGACTTCACGGCGTCCATGATCTCGAGCTCCTTGCCGAGCAGCGTGCCGCCGTGGAACCGCACGTCGAGGGTGCCGTTGGAGCGCTTCGTCACCTCGTCCGCGAGGTACTTGAAGCCGATGGCACCCGACTCCGGCGGCGGGATGATGTGCGCGAGGTCGAGCTTGCGGGCACCGGGCTTCGGCTGCCCGGGCGCCGGCTGGCTGCCCACCACCATCATCAGAGCGACGACCACCGCGATGCACGCGACGCTGCGCTTCACTCGGCTCATGGAGGCCTCCCGTTGGTGGGCGACGTTGCCGTGATCGTCCATGCTTGTCAAGCGCGCCTTCTCAGGCGCGCGTTGACAAGACGGGAGCGAGCGGCTACGTTGCCGGCGGTGAATCCCGTTCTCCGCGCGCTGGCGTGGCTGCCCCCGGTCGCGGTGACGGTGCTGATGCTGGTGGCGATGGTCGACATGCTGGCCGGTGTCTTCCTCCGCTACGTCATGACGTGGGCCTCGGCCACGTTCAACCTGCCCTCGATCCGTTTCTTCTGGGTGGAGGAGATCGGCGAGTACGCCCTCGCGTGGCTCACCTTCATCGGCGCCGCCATCGGCATCCGCCGGGGCACGCACTTCGCCGTGCACATCGTCACCGAGCGCCTGCCGCCGCCACTGCGTCGGGCCATCACCGCCGCGCACTACGTCCTGCTGGTCGGCTTTGGCGGACTCGTGGCGATCTACGGTTGGCAGGTGAGCGAGCTGAACAGCCAGTCCTACTCACCGGCGCTCGATCTGAACTTGCGCTGGCTCTATCTCTCCGCCGTCGTCGGCGGCATCTTGATCGTCGTCTACAGCCTGGCCGCCCTCGCCGACACGCTGCGTGGCGAGGCGCCCGCCGACCACGCGAACACCTAGCCGATGCTGATCGCCACCGTGGTTGTGACCTTCGTGGCGCTGACGATCCTGTCGCTGCCCATCGTCTTCTCGCTCGGCATCGCCGGCTTCGCCGGTCTGCTCGTGGGGGATTTCTCGCTGCAGAAGTTGCCGTCGAGTCTGGTGGCCGGCTCGCAGAGCTGGGTACTGCTCGCCATCCCGACCTTCATCTTCGCCGGCAACCTCATGGAGAAGTGCGGCATGTCGTACGCGCTCGTCGATCTGGCGCGGGCGCTCATTGGCTGGGTGCGCGGCGGCCTCGGCATGTCCGTGGTGCTGGCGGAATACTTCTTCTCCGGCATCTCGGGCTCCACCATCGCCGACGTCTCCGCCATCGGCTCCATGCTCACCCCGCCGATGCTGCGCGCCGGCTACAAGCCGGAGCACGCCGTCTCGCTGGTGGCCTCGGCGAGCGCCATGGGCATCCTGGTGCCACCGGCGATCTTCATGATCGTGCTCGGCCAGGTCACCGATACGTCGGTGGTCGGCATCTTCCTCGGTGGATTCCTGCCGGCGGCGGTCACGGCGCTCTGCCTGATGGTCGTCGTCTTCGGCCAGGCGCATCGACTGCAGTGGCCGAAGGACCGCCGGCCGACGAAGGCCGAGTTCGCCGTCGCCTTTCGGGCGTCCATCGTGCCGCTGGTCGTGCCGATCGTCATCGTGCTCGGCTTTTACTTCGGCGTCTTCACGGCCACCGAGGCCGGCGCGCTGGTGGCCGCCTACGCGGTGGGCGCGGCGTTTCTCTACTATCGCAACGTCAGCGCGCGCGACATGGTGGTGCTGATGTACGAGAGCGCGCTGCTCACCGCGGCCGTCGTGTTCCTGCTCGCCGTCGCCAGCGTCTATCAGTTCCTGATGGGCATGCTGGGCGTGCCGCTGCTCCTCGGCGAGATGCTGCTGCCGCTCCAGACGACGCCATGGCTCTTCTTGCTGGCCGTGTCGGTGATCGTCATCTTGTTCGGCATGGTGCTGGAGGGATTGCCGGCGGCGGTGGTGCTCGTGCCGGTGGTGTTCCCAATCGCCCGGCAGATCGGCGTGCATCCGATCCACTTCAACATCGTGCTGACCGCCGCCGTCGGAATCGGGCTCTTCCTGCCGCCGATCGGCGTCGGCCTGCTCATGGCGCTGCGGTTCGGCAACATCTCGGCCGGACGCCATTTCCGCGCCTACTGGCCCTACCTCGCCGCGCTGGTCATCGGCCTCATGATCCTCATCGCGGTGCCCGAGATCACGCTCTTTCTCCCGCGCCGCGCCGGCCTCGTGCGATGAAACAAAGGAGACCGACAATGAAGCTCCTCCTGGTCACCCTGGCGCTGCTGGCGGCAGCGCCGGTCGCCGCCCAACCCGCCGGCACGCTCGTGGTCGGGCTCGTGGCCGAGCCCGTGAATCTGGACCCCGCGCAGGTCACCGATCTGAACTCGAACCGTGTCGGACGGCGGATCGTGGAGACGCTGGTGACGTTCCCGGAGGAGAGCACGCAGATCGTGCCCGGCCTCGCGGAGTCGTGGACGATCTCGAAGGACGGGCTGCAGTACACGTTCAAGCTCCGGAGCGGAGTGAAGTTCCACGACGGCACGCCGCTGACAGCGGACGCCGTGAAGTTCTCGATCGAGCGGCAGATCAACTCCGAGCACCCGGCGCACAAGCTCGGCAAGTATCCCTTCGCGAATTTCTTCTTCGGCAATGTGAAGGCGGTCGAGGCGCTGAGTGCCGACCGCGTCGCCTTCCTGCTGAAGGAGCCGCGCGCGTCGTTTCTGGCCATCTTGACCGCCGGCGCCGCGTCGATCGTCAGCCCGACGGCCGTGATGAAAGCGGGGCCCGATTATCCGCTCTCGCCGGTCGGCACGGGGCCGTTCAAGTTCGTCTCCTGGGATCGCGGCCAGCGGGTGGTGCTCGAGAAGAATCCCGCGTACTGGAAGTTCCCCGTCAAGCTCGACCGTGTGATCTACCGGCCGATCGTCGAGGACCAGGCGCGGCTGACGGAGCTGCTCACCGGAAGCCTCGACCTCATCGTCGGCGTGCCACCGGACTTCGTGACGCAGCTCGAAAGCGGCGGCAAGGTGGGCGTGCTGAAGCAGGTCGGCGCCCACGTCTGGTATCTCGGCATCAACAACCAAAAGAAGCCGTTCGACGACAAGCGCGTGCGCCAGGCGCTGAACTATGCCGTCAACAAGGACGCCATCGTCCGCGACGTGCTGAAGGGCACCGGCACGCCATCGCGCGGGCCCGTGCTGCCGAACACGTGGGCGGCCGACGCGGCGCTGAAGGCCTATCCCTATGATCCGGAGCGCGCGCGGAAGCTGCTGGGCGAAGCCGGGTATCCGAACGGCTTTTCGACCACGCTCTGGGTGCCCGAGTCCGGCTCGGGCATGCAGTCGCCCGTCGCCATGTCGACGGTGATGCAGTCGAACCTGAAAGCCGTCGGCGTGAACGTGACGCTCCAGACGATGGAGTGGGGGGCCTACCTGGCGAAGCTGCGCAGCAAGGAGCAAGACCTGTTCGCGCTCTCGTGGATGGCCGGCACCGAGGACCCGGACATGGTCATGTACCCGCTCCTGCACTCCAGCCAGTGGACGCCAAACGGCCCCAACCGCGCGCTCTACAAGAACCCGAAGTTCGATGACCTCCTGCAGCAGGCGCGGCTGACCACCGACCAGGCCCGGCGCGCATCCTTATATAAGGAGGCGCAGCGCATCCTGGTCGACGACGCGCCGTGGGTCTTCGTGGACCACGAGATCCAGATTGCCGCCCTCGCCCGGCGTGTCCAGGGCTTCAAGCTCCATCCGAGCTTCGACCTGCGCGTGGAGACGATCTCCCTCAAGTAATTTCGATGCCGCGGAGGAACAACGCATGAAGGCAGCGCTCGGAGTGCTGGCAGTCGTGCTCATCACGGTCGGGCTGGCGGGCGCGGATGAGACCTGCCAGTCACCGTTCCTTCCCAAGGTGACGGGCCAGGAAGATTACATCTACGTGTGGACGCTCGGCATCAAAGGCGTCGCCGACGGCAACGACAGCCTGGTCACCGTCGACGCCAACCCCGGGTCGTCGAGCTACGGCAAGATCATTCATCGCGCGCCGGTGTCGGGACAGCACGAAGCGCATCACGCCGGCTTCACCGACGACCGCCGCTTCCTGTGGGCGGGCGGGCTCGACTCGAGCCTGATCTTCGTCTTCGACGTCGCCAGCGACCCCAGCAAGCCGAAGCTCGTCAAGACAATCACCACCTTCGTGAAGGACACGGGCGGCCTCGTGGGTCCTCACACGTTCTATCCGCTGCCGGGCCGCATGCTCATCTCGGCGCTGTCGAACAGCAAGGACAGCGGCGGACGCACCGGTCTCGCCGAGTACACGAACGAGGGCAAGTTCATCCGCACGATCTGGATGCCGGCGGAGGCGCCCTACGGCTACGACGTGCGCGTGAACATCAACCTCAATCGCATGCTCACGTCGTCGTTCGCCGGCAAGAAGAACTACATGCGGCCGGTGGGCGAGCTCCTCAAGGACGCCGAGGCGATGAAGCAGTTCGGTGACTCGGTCGTGGTCTGGGACTTCCACGCGCGCAAGCCGCTGCAAGTCTTGCGGGTGCCGGGCGCGCCCCTCGAGCTGCGCTGGGCACTGCTGCCGAACCATCACTACGCGTTCACGTCCACGGCGCTGACGGGCCAGCTCGTGCTCATCTACCGCCAGGACGACGGAACGTGGGCTACCAAGAACATCGCCGAGATCGGCAACACCATCCCGGTCGACATCAGCATCGCCCCCGACGACAGCAAGATCTACGTCAACTCCTACGGCGACGGCATGCTGCGCGTCTACGACGTCAGCAATCCATTCGAGGGCAAGCTCATCCACCAGGTGAAGCTCGGCGAGCAGGCCAACATGGTGTCGACCTCGTGGGATGGCAAGCGCGTGTACTCGACGAGCTCGCTGCTCTCGCGGTGGGACAAGCCGGGCGACCACTGGCTCAAGGGCTTCGCGTGGGAAGGCGATCAGCTGGTGCCGAAGTTCACCACGGACTTCAGCGGGGTCGGCCGCGCCCACATCATGAACTTCGGCGCGAAGTCGTTCGGGCCGCGCGCGCAGGGCCCCGGTCGCCTCGCCGCGCGCCCCGTCGTGGGTCGGTGAGCCGCGGGCGACGCGCGCCGCTGGCGCTCCTGCTGACGACGCTCGTCATCGGCGCGCCGGCGCTCGCTCACGATGCACCGCCCGCCGATGAGGAGTTCATCAAGGGCGTCTTCACGCCGAGCTTCGTGCCGCCAGCGCCGGGAAGCTACGACCTGCCGGTGGTGGCGAAGGTCGCCCCCGTTGTCGTACGCGACACCGCCGGGCGGCGCGTGAGCACGAGCGCGGTGATGGCCGGCAAGGTCGCCGTCGTCAGCTTCATCTACACGGCCTGCAGCGATCGGCTCGGCTGCCCGCTCGCGAGCGCGGCGCTGCGCGAGCTGCAGAGCCGGCTCCGCGACGAGGGACTTGCCGGCGACGCGGTCCTCGTCTCCATCAGCTTCGACGCCGAGCGCGACACGCCCGGCCGGCTGGCGAAGTACGCCAGCGCGTTCGGCGCCGACCCGGCGCTCTGGCGGTTCCTCGCTGCCGCCGACGCGCGGGAGCTCGACCGGCTCCTGCGCAGCTACGGTCAGGATCGGACGCCGGTGTACGACGAGCGCGGCCGCTTCACCGGCCGCTACCGCCACGTGCTGAAGGTCTTTCTCGTCGATCGCGACGGTCGCATCCGCAACGTCTACAGCACCGGCTTCCTGGTGCCTCAGGTGGTGCTGAACGACATCAAGACCGTGCTGGCGCCGTAGCAGGGAAGCATCATCGCGCCACGCTCGCCGCCACCGGGCGCGACCGCCACAATGAAGCGTTACCTCGCGCGCCGGCTCCTGATGGCTGTCCCCGTGCTGCTCGGAGTCTCGATCGTCGTCTTCATGGTGCTGCATCTCTCTCCCGGCGATCCCGCGGAGATCATGCTGGGCCCGGCGGCCACCAAGGAGGACCTCGCGCGGCTGCGCGCGGATCTCGGTCTGGAGGAGCCGCTGCCGGTGCAATACGCGCGCTGGATCGGCCACGTCGCACGCGGCGACCTCGGCCGCTCGCTGTGGATGCGCCGGCCCGTCCTGCCGGATGTGCTCGATCGCTTCCGGGCGACGCTGCTGCTCACCGGCACCGCGCTCGTCATCTCCACGGCGGGCGGCGTCTCGCTCGGTGTGCTGGCCGCCGCGCGGCCGCACTCGTGGCTCGATCGGCTGAGCGGCGTGACCGCGCTCTTCGGCGCCAGCATGCCGGTCTTCTGGCTCGGGATCGTGCTCATGGTGATCTTCTCGCTCCACCTCGGCTGGCTGCCCGCCTCCGGCATGTGGGCGCCGCACGGCGGCGGCGGCGCCATGGATCTCCTCGCCCACCTGGTGCTGCCGGCGCTGACCCTGGCCGCCGCGTCGGTGACGATCATCGCGCGGCTCACGCGCAGCACGCTGCTCGAGGTGCTCGGCCAGGACTACATCCGTACCGCGCGCGCCAAGGGCCTGATCGAGCGGCGCGTGGTGACGCGCCACGGGCTTCGCAACGCGCTCATTCCCATCGTGACCGTGGTCGGCGTGCAGGCCGGCTATCTGCTCGGCGGCGCCGTCCTGACGGAGACGGTCTTCGCGTGGCCGGGCGTGGGCACGCTCATGGTGCAGGGCATCCTCGCGCGCGACTTTCCGCTCGTCCAGGGCTGCGTGCTGGTGATCGCGCTTTCGTTCGTCGTCATCAACCTCGCGGTCGACCTGCTCTACGCGTGGATCGATCCGCGCATCCGGTATGAGTAGCCGGCCGCTCCGCCGCTATCCGCTCGCCGTGGCGGGCGCCCTCGTGCTCGTCCTCGCCGTGATCGCGGCCGCGCTGGCGCCGCAGCTGCCGCTTCCCGACCCCGATACCGTGGACACGCCGAACCGGCTGCGGCCGCCGCTCACCACCCAGCATCCGCTCGGCACCGACGAGTTCGGCCGCGACCTGCTCTCGCGCCTGGTGTGGGGCGCGCGCGTCTCGTTGCTCGCCGGCGTCGGCACGGCGGGTCTCGCCATGGTGATAGGCGTGGTGCTCGGCGTGCTGGGCGGTTACTACACGGGCTGGGTGGAGGCGATGGTCATGCGGCTGACCGACGTCCTCATGGCGTTCCCGTACATCCTGCTCGCCATCGCCATCGTCGCCGGCCTCGGCCCCGGACTTCGCAACGCGATGCTCGCCATCGCGATCGTCGGCTTCCCGCTCTACACGCGCCTCGTGCGCGGCGTCGTGCTGTCGGTCAAGCAGCTCGAGTTCGTCGAGGCGGCCCGCGCGCTCGGCAGCACGGACGCCACCATCCTCGCACGCCATGTGGTGCCGCAGTTCGTCTCGCCGGTGCTGGTCACGTTTAGCCTGGACATCGGCGCCAAGATCCTGGCCACGGCCGGTCTCTCGTTCCTGGGCCTCGGCACCCAGCCCCCCACCGCGGACTGGGGCAGCATGCTGGCCACCGGTCGTCAATTCGTCGTCCTGAGCCCGCACGTGGTCCTGCTGCCCGGGCTGGCGATCTTCGTCGTCGTCTTCGCCGTCAATCTCGTCGGCGACGCCCTCCGCGACGCCTTCGACCCGCGGAGCCGGTGATGGCGCGCTCGCCGCGCGACCGGCCTGCTACACTACCCGCGCTCGAACACCGCGTGAGTGACGGGAGGAGTCATGCGCCATCTGGTTCGGCTGCTCGTCGTCGTTCTCGGCGCCGCGTACGCGTCGCCGGCCATCGCCCAGACCACGCTCACCATGTCGTCGTGGGTCTCGCCGCAGCACCACCTCACCAGCAACGTGCTGCAAGGCTGGGCGAACGAGGTCGAGAAGGCGACGGCCGGCCGGGTGAAGTTCCAGATGCTGCCGAAGCATCCGTCGGCGCCTCCCGGCACCTTCGACGCCGTGCGCGACGGTCTCGTCGATCTCTCGTTCGTGACGGCGAGCTACACGCCGGCCCGGCACATCCTGCCACTGATGCCGGAGCTGCCCGGCAGCGGCGAGACGGCGCTGGCGAACTCCATCGCCTACTCGCGCATTCACTGGAAGTATTTCCAGAAGGTCGGCGAGTACAAGGGCGTGAAGCTCCTCGGTGTGTTCACGCACGGCCCCGGGCAGATGTTCACCAAGCGGCCGGTCAACGGCGTCGGCGACGTGCAGGGGCTCAAGATCCGCACCGGCGGCGGTATCGCGGAGGCGGTGGCCAAGGCGCTCGGCGCCTCCGCGTTCGTGAAGCCGGCGCCGGAATCCTACGAGCTCCTGAAGTCCGGTGTCGCCGACGGCGTGTTCTTCCCGATGGAGTCGATCATCTCGTTCAAGCTCGACACCGTCCTCGAGCAAGCCACGTTGTTTCCCGGCGGCATGTACAGCTCGGCCTTCGGCTTCTTCATGAACGAGGACAAGTGGAACAAGCTGCCGAAGCAGGACCAGGAGGCCATCGCCAAGATCTCCGGCGAGCACATCGCGCGGCTGGCCGGACAGTCGTGGGACGACGCCGACAAGCGCGGCTTCGAGGCGCTCAAGAAGTCGGGCGTGAAAATCGTCAACGCGAGCCCCGAGTTCGTGGCCGAGGTCCGCAAGCGCTCGGCGCCGATCGTGGAGGACTGGATCAGGCAGGCGAGCGCCAAGGGTGTCGACGCGGCCAGGATCCTCGCCGAGTTCCGTGAAGAGCTGACGAAGGTCGCCGCCGGCAAGTGAGCGTCCGCGAGCAGCCATGGAAGCGGCGCGTCGAGGCGCTCCTCGGCGTGGCCGCTTCGACCATTCTGCTCGCCATGATGCTGCTCACCACCGTCGACGTGGTGGCGCGCTACGTCTTCAATCGGCCGCTGCGGGGCGCCTTCGAGGTGACCGAGCTCTTGCTGCTCGTTCTCATCTTCGCCGGGCTGCCGCTCGTGTCCTTCACCAACGAGCACGCGGTCATGGATTTCATCGATCGCGTGCTGGGCCGCCGCGCCCTGCGCGGGCTCGAGTGCGCGGTGGAGCTCGTCAGCGCCCTGCTGATGTTCTTCCTGGCGTGGATCGTGTGGGCCAAGGCCGATCGCATCTGGGCGTATCGTGACGCGACCGACGTCCTGCGCATTCTCTACGGCCCCTTCGTGTACTTCATGGCGGGGGCTCTCGCCCTCGCCGGCGTCATCCATCTCTACAAGATGGTGGAGCGCCGATGATCGAGGGGCTCGTCGGCCTCACGTTGATGATGGGGCTGTGCATGGTGCGCATCCCGATCTCGTTCGCGATGGCCATCGTCGGCTTCGTCGGCTACGCCTACATGCGCGACTGGAACTTCGCGGTGGCCACGGCCATGACGCAGACCAAGCTCTACGAGACGGGCCGCAACTACACGCTCTCGGTGGTCCCGCTCTTCATCCTCATGGGCAACTTCGTGACGCGCGCCGGGATGTCGCACGAGCTGTTCCGCGCCGCCTACGCGTTCATCGGGCACCTGCGCGGCGGGCTGGCCATGGCCACCATCTGGGCGTCGGCGGCGTTCGGCGGCATCTGCGGCTCGTCCATCGCCACCGCCGCCACCTTCGCCAAGGTCGCCTACCCCTCGATGAAGCGCTTCAATTACTCCGATCGGCTCGCGGCCGGCGTGATCGCCGGTGGCGGCACGCTCGGGATCATGATCCCGCCGTCGACGATCATGGTGATCTACGGCGTCTTCACCGAGACGAACATCGGCAAGCTGTTCGCCGCCGGCATCCTGCCCGGCCTCGTGGGCGGCCTCCTGCTCTGTGGTGCCGTCGGCTACATGACCTGGCGCGATCCCACATCCGGGCCGCCGGGCGAGCGCTCGTCGTGGCGTGAGCGCGTCACCGCCCTGCGCGGCGTGTGGACCGTGGCCGCGCTGTTCTTCTTCGTGATGGGTGGTATCTACGGCGGGCTGTTCACCGCCACCGAGGGCGCGGCCATGGGCGCCTTTGGCGCGATGGTCTTCGCCCTGGCTCGGCGCGCCCTCACCTGGCGCACGCTCTACGAGGCGCTGCTGGAATCGGCGCGGACGACGGCCATGCTGTTCATGATCTTGATCGGCGCGCTGATGTTCTCGGAGTTCATCAACATCACGAGCATGCCGGCCGATCTGAAAACCTGGGTCACCCGCTTCAACATCGGGCCCACCATGGTCATGGCAGCGATCTGTGCGATCTACGTCGTGCTCGGGACCGCCATGGAAGAGCTGTCGATGATCTTGCTCACCATCCCCGTCTTCTTCCCGGTGGTCGTGCAGCTCGGCTTCGACCCGGTGTGGTTCGGCATCATCATCGTGTGCGTGGTCGAGATCGGCCTCATCAGCCCGCCCGTCGGCATGAACATGTTCGTCCTGCGCACCCTTCTTCCGCACGTGAGCACGGCGACCGTCTTCAGCGGCGTCATGCCGTTCATGGTGGCGGACATCCTGCGGCTGGCCATTCTCATCGCGGTGCCGTGGCTCTCGCTGTGGCTGCCGAGCCTGATGCGATAGCTCGGGGTCTTACCGAACCAGCTCGTCGGCTTGCAGCAGCAGCGCCGGCGGCACGGTGAGGCCGAGCAGCCTGGCAGTGCGGAGGTTGATCGCCAGATCGAACTTCGTCGGCTGCTCCACGGGCAGATCGCCGGGTCGAGCGCCCTTCAGGATGCGATCGACGTATCCGGCGGCCCGGCGGTAGAGATCGGGCACGTTCGCTCCATAGGACAGGAGCCCGCCGGCCTCGACGCTCTCGCGGAATGGATGAATCGCCGGCAAGCGACTCCGGAGCGCGAACTCGGCGATGCGGCGCCGATGCGCAAAGTTCGAGGCGGAGTTCGCCACGAACAGGGCGTCCGGACGCTCGCGCCCGAGCACGACAAAGGCATCGTCGTACTGACCGAGACTCACCTCGACGTGCGCCAGCGCTATTCCCAGCGCCTTGCCGCCGGTCCGCGTCGCCTGCCCCAACGGCTCGGCCCAATCGTTCGTGGTCCCCAGGAAGGCGACGCGGGAGATGCCCGGGATCGCCAGCGTCAGCAGCTCCAGACGCCGCGCTTCGGTTTCCGGCCCGCCATCGATCGAGAGCCCGGTGACGTTTGCGCCTGGTTGCGCCAGGCTCGCGACAAGCCCCGCCTCGACGGGCGAGCGACTACTCGCCATGACGATCGGCACCGTGCTCGTCATTTCCTTTGCCAGCCGGGGCACGTCGTTACCGGCGGCTACGATCACATCCATCTTGAGACGGAGCAGCTCTTCGAGGATGCCGTTGATCCTCTCGACCACGCCTTCCGCCGACCGCCGCTCGAGTACGAGGTTCTCGCCCTCGACGTATCCTCGCCTGCGCAGCTCGTGGACGAACGCATGAACAGACGGGTGGAGCGGCTCTGCCCCCTGCATCTGCGCGATCGGCGACGCGACGAAGACGAGTCCGACCCGGTGGGTGGTACGCGCCGTCTCTCCTCATCGGGGAACGATCCGGTCGTAGGTCTAGGACGGCCCCGCACCGAGCGCAAGCCAACGCACGGCAGCGTGTCCTTGACACTGCGGCGGCGCGCGGCCGATACTCCCGCCACTCTCGCACGTATCGCAACGCTCCACACCAAGGAGGCGCGCCATGGCGCACGCACGGCTCACCCGACGACACTTCCTGGCCGGCGCCGTTGGCGCGTCCGCCGCGCTGACGCTGCCCGGCGTGGCCGCGCCCGCGGTCAAGAAGGGCACCAGCCTGCGCCTCTGGATCCTCAAGACCTACGTCGAGCCGACGAACAAGGCGATCGAGGCGGCGGCCCAGCGGTGGGCGCAGAAGCATGGCGCGCAGGTGACCGTCGAGTACTTCACGTTCGAGGACGTCCAGACCAAGTACGTCGCCGCCATCGAGAACAAGAACACGCCGGACGTGGGCCAGCTCGAGACGGGCGCGCCCGCGCGCTTCGCCGGCATGGGCCAGCTGCTCGACTTGAGCTCGTTCGCGCGCCAGGTCGAGGGCGAGGTCGGCAAGCCGCCGGCGAACGTGGCGCCGGTGACCGTGATCGGTGGCAAGACGTACGCGCTGCCGTGGTACATCATGCCGGCCTTCTGGTACGTGTGGCGTGACGTCCTCGAAAAGGCCAAGGCGAAGCTTCCGACCACGTTCGAGGAGGCGAAGGCGGCCGCGGCCGCCGTGAACCGTCCCAAGGACAACTTCTACGGGATGGGCCAGAGCTGGAACCGCACCGCCGACGGCTACGGTGTCATGCAGAGCTTGATGTACTCGTACGGCGTGGGCTGGGCGAACAAGGACGGCAAGTACCACTCGATCAAGACCGCGAAGATGCAGCAGGTCATGAAGTGGGCGACCGACATCTACAAGGAAGGCATCCAGCCCGCCGACACGCTGACGTGGACGGGCTCCGGCAACAACGAGAACTTCATCGCGAAGAACATCGCCCAGACGTCCAATGGTCCGTCGATCACGTTCGCGATGGAGAACGCCCTCGCCAAGGCCACGGACGCCAAGGAGCGCAAGCAGCGCGAGGAGGCGCTGGCCAACCATCTGGCCTTGCCGCATCCCGCCGGTCCTGACGGCCGGCGCATGCAGGCCATCTGCATGAGCTTCGGCATCTTCAAGAACTCCAAGGATCCCGAGGCGGCCATGAGCCTCATCGCCCACCTGCTCTCACCGGAGGAGACCGTGCGCGTGATGAACGACTCGTACGGTCAGTTCACGCCGGTGCTCGACAAGTCGCGCGCGGCGTCGAAGGAGTACTTCAACAAGAACGAGAACTACCGGACCTTCGGCCGCGCCACCGAATGGTTCGTCGCGACCGGCTGGCCGGGGCCCGTCACGGCGGCCGCCGCCGAGGTGCAGGCCAGCAACGTGCTCACCGATGCGCCGGCGAAGGTGATCGTCGACAAGTGGTCGGTCGATCAGGCGGTCGAGTGGGAAGACAAGAAGATCAAGGAGATCTACGACACGCTCGGGGCGTAGGCCGTCGCTGTGGCGCGATAGCGCGGCGCGTGCCGGGCATCCTCCCCGGCCGCGGCGGCGACGCAGGCATGACGGCGGCCTCGCGCTGTTGCTTCTCTTGCCGTTGCTCGTCCTCGTCGTCGCGCTGATCGTGTACCCGATCTATCGCGCGGTGTGGCTGTCGTTCACCGACAAGCTCGTGGGATATCCGGAGCGGTTCGTCGGGCTCCGCAACTACGTGTACCTCGCCAACGACGACGCGTTCCAGACCGTCGTCAAGAACAGCCTCGT
>DASTCJ010000156.1:0-38651 GCA_035605575.1 Candidatus Methylomirabilota bacterium | reverse complement strand
TCCATGCACGTCGGCGTCTGCATCTTCGCCACCGAGTACGCGATCCGCATCGACGAGCTGGCGCGCGAGGCCGAGGCGCGCAACTTCGAGTCGCTGTGGGTACCGGAGCACACGCACATTCCGACCAGCCGGCGCAGCCCGTTCGCCGGCGGCCAGCTGCCGGAGCAGTACAAGCACACGCTCGATCCGTTCGTCGCGTTGACGGCGGCGGCGGCGGCGACGAAGAAGCTCCGCGTCGGCACCGGGATCTGCCTGATCATCGAGCGCGACACCATCACCACGGCCAAGTCGGTGGCCAGCCTCGACCTCCTCTCCGGCGGGCGGTTCGAGCTCGGGCTCGGTGGTGGCTGGAACGCCGAGGAGATGGAGCACCACGGCACGGAATTCAAGACGCGGTTCAAGAAGCTCGAGGAGCAGGTCCGTGCGATGAAGGAAATCTGGACGAAAGACGTGGCCGAGTTCCACGGGACGTTCGTGAACTTCGACCCGATCTGGGCGTGGCCCAAGCCCGAGCAGAAGCCGCACCCGCCGATCCTGCTCGGCGGCGAGAGCGGCTACACGCTCCAGCGCGTCGTGGATTTCTGCGACGGCTGGTATCCGCGCGGCCGCGCGCCGGAGAAGGTGCTCGCGGGAATGAAGGAGCTGAAGGAGCGGGCGGCCAGGAAAGGACGCGACATGCGCACGATCAGCGTCTCCGCGTTCGCGACGCCGCCCGACAAGGGCGTGCTCGACCAGTTCGCGGCGGCCGGCGTCACGCGGTCGATCCTGCTGCTGCCGCCGGAGCCGCGCGACAAGGTGCTGCCGCTCCTCGATCAGTACGCCAAGCTGATCAAGTAGCAATGCCTACGCCGGCGTGGGCCCTCGCCTTCCTGCGCGAGGCCCGCGTCGGCCGCCTGGCCACCGCCGACGCCGCCGGGCAGCCGCTCGTCGTCCCCGTGTGCTTCGCCGTCGACGGCGAGACGCTCTACTCGGCCGTTGATGACAAGCCCAAGCGCACGCGCCAGCTGCGGCGCCTGCGGAACGTCGCCGAGAATCCGCGCACGGCGCTGGTTGTCGACGAGTGGCACGAGGACTGGTCGCGTCTCTGCTGGGTACTCGTAGAAGGCCGGGCCGACGTCCTGCGGACCGGCGTCGAATTCGACCGGGCCATCGAGCTGCTGCGGCAGAAGTATCCGCAGTATCGCGCCATGAATCTGCATGCCGACGGCGCCGTGCTCCGGCTGCGCGCCGATCGCATCCTCGCCTGGCGCGCCGCCGGGTGAGTCAGTCGATCTTCGACTCGTCCCGGTACATCACCTTGTGCCGCGTGCTCTTGATCCACTCGTCGATCTCGGCGTCGCTCGGCACGTTGGCGGGGTCGAGGCGGTTCCACGACATGATCTGCGGCAGCGTCTTCTTCCAGCGCTTGTAGGACGGCTTCAGCGGCGGGCCGAAACACATCACGTCGATCACGGCCAGCTCGTCCGGAATCCCGAGCAGCGGCTTCACCTGCGTCTGGATCTCCTCCTGGCCGACAGCGGTGATCCACCACACGGCGTAGCCGAGCGCGGCCGCCGCCAGGTGCGCCGACATCGTCGACGCGGCGACGGACTGCAGCAGGATCCGCTCGGCGTTCTGCTTGTACAGCCGATGGAGCGCCGAGCCGTCGTTGAGGACGGGAAACGCGCGTACGAAGCGGAAATCGGCGGCGATGACGATGAGGCCGGGCGCCGTCTTCACGCCATTGTAGTTAGGCGTCGGGAAGCCCATGCGCAGCTTCGCCCGGCGCTGCTGCTCCTCCACGAAGCATTCGCCGATCGTCCGCTTCACGGCGGGATCGGTGACGATCACGTAGTGCCACGGCTGCGCGTTGGCGCCGGACGGCGCGTGCCGCGCCGCCTCGAGGATCAGCTCGAAGTGCGCGCGCGGCACCTCGAGCGGCGCGAAGGCGCGGTTGGTCATGCGGTTGCGCACGACCTCCATGAGCGCGTCGTAGCGGTCTACGGAGCCGTCTCCGCGTGCCAGAGACCGAGCGCGCGCAGGGCCGGCTCGTCGTTGAACGAGAACAGGCAGGCGGGCTCGCCGGCGCTGGCGTTGTCGTGCTCGATCCAGTGCCACGGCGGCGCCACGAAGGTGTCGCCGGTCTCCCACGCGAGTTTCGCGTCGCCGATCGTGCTGACGCCTCGGCCCTCGATGACGTGGAACACGCGGCTCGCCGTGGAGCGGCCGCTCCGCGCGCGTTCGCTCGGTCGCAGCCAGTGCGCTTCGGCGCCGAGCGTGCGCAGCGGCGGCGCGCCGGTACCCGGTGTCACATACGCGAGCGTCACCGGCTGCGAGGCGGGCACGCCGGCGGCCATGCTGGCCAGCGTCTGGCGCACCGTGCGCCACGGCCAGCGCAGCTGCGGATAGCCGGCGACGGCAGCATCCGCGCGCGCTGACTGCGCCGGCCGCGTCGCCGACACCCATGAGGCGTCGAACGCGCGCACGAGCGGAATGTCGAGACCGTCCAGCCAGACGACGGGCTCGACGCCCTCGTGGCCGTGATCGTGCCAGCGCATGGGCGGCGTGATGATGAAGTCGCCGCGCTCCATCGCGCATTTCACGCCGTCGACGGTGGTGAAGGCGCCCTCGCCGTCCACCACCAGCCGCAGCGCCGCCGGCGTGTGGGAATGGCTCGGCGCCATCTCGCCGGGCAGGATCACCTGGAGTCCCGCGTAGAGCGTCGACGTGATCGCGTAGCGACCCTTCAGCCCTGGATTCTCGAGGACGAGCACGCGGCGCTCGGCCTGCTCGAGCGGCACGAGCCGCGCCGCCTCGTGCAAGAGCGGTCGCACGTCGCGCCAGGACCAGCGATGCGGCACGGCGGCGGTGACGCGCTCGTGCGGGAGCAGCACGTGGAGCGCCGTCCACAGCGGGCCGAGAGAGAGCGACTCGAGCGCCTGCGAGTACGGAACGGGGAGCGCGTCGTCGCGCGTGGAGAACGCCATCGCCGGGACCTCCGCGAAGTCCACGGATGATAGCACGTGCTAGACTGCCGGCCTCATGCGCTTCGAGGTCGAGGTCTACAAGAACGACGCCGGCGAGTGGGTGGCCGAGGCCGTTGAGTACAAAGTCACGGCGACGGGCCGGACAGAGAGCGAGGCGCTTGCGCGCATGATGGACGCCCTGAACGCGCACTTCAAGACGAAGCGCTGATCAGCGTCAACGCGCGCGGCACGATCTCCACGTCGACCGGCGTGGTGCCCCAGGGATCGCCGTCGAGCTGCACCGGCGTCGGCGTGGCCGCGGTGAGCCTGAGCCGCGTCGCCTGCCCCGCCCGCACGTCGGAACGCCTCAGATGGCGACCACGATACGCGCTCCAGCAGTAGGCGAGCACCGACGCAATCCCCGGCCGCTCGAGGACCAGCCAGTCCAGATGCCCGTCGTCGGCGGCCGCGCCCGGCGTGAAGTTCAGGTCGAGCGCGTATCCCGGCACGTTGGCGATCACGCAGTGCACGCCTTCCGCCACCTGCGCATCGGCCATCAGCCGAACGCGCGCGTAGGCGTACTCCACCGCGCACGCGAGGATCGGCCACACGTAGCTCGCACGACGGACGCGTCGCCACGCCGCGCCGCGCGCGCGCCAGGCGGCGAAGCGATGCACCACCGCGGCATCGAAGCCGGCACCGAGCATCAGCGCGAACAGCCGGCGCCGACCGGGCGCCGTCGCGCGCCCGAGATCGATCGTGCGCGTGCGACAGGCGACCACGGCCCGCGCGAGCCGTTCGGGATCCCGCGCGAAACCGAGCCCGCGCGCGAGCAGATTCTCGTTGCCGAGCGGCAACACGGCCAGCGGCACGCCGGGCGGCAGCTCGTTGATCACCTGCGACACCGTGCCATCACCGCCGGCGGCCACCACCGCCTGACAGCCGCGCATCGTCGCCGCGTCGGCGAAGGCGGCCGCACGCTCGGCGGCGTCCCACATGACGCGCGTGACGCCGCCGAGCTCGCGCAGCGCGGCCAGCAGCGCGTCGACGCGGCGACGATTCGGTCCGGCCCCGCTGTAGGGATTCGCGGCGACGACGATCATCGGCGCCGCGAGTATACCTACGCGAGCGGATGCTCCACCGTCGCCAGCCGCGCGGCCGACTCCGTGTAGCGCACTTCGCGCACACCGAGCAGCCGTCGCAGCTGGTCGGCCTCGACCGTCATCGGTCCCGGCGTCGGCGCCGCCCCGGGCGCCGGTTGCGGAAACGCCGTCGAGCGCGCGGAGTGGAACGTGATGGTGCCCTCGATCTTCTGCAGCACCTGATGGATGTGACCGTTCAGCACGCTGACGGAGCCGAAGCGCCGCAGCAGACCGATCGCCGCCTCGCCATCCGCCGTCGTCCAGCCCCACGCCGGGTAGACGGCCCACAGTGGCACGTGAGTGAAGACGACCACGGGCGTGCTCGCCCCGTGCGGCTCGAGATCGCGGCGAAGCCACTCGAGCTGCTCGGCGCCGAGGGCGCCGCCCACGCCCGCCTGATACGTGAGCACGTTCACCAGGGCGACGAAGTGCACGCCGCCGTAGTCGAAGCTCTGCCAGCCGCCGCCGAGCGTGCCGCGCCCATAGCGCGCGAGATACTCCTTGCCACCGTCGAGGAAGACGTCGTGCTCGCCGGGCACGTAGAAGATCTTCTCGGTGCGCACGGCCTTGAGCGACTCGGCCAGCGTGTCGAACGCGCCTGCCTTCTGACCGTGCGTGAGATCGCCGGTGTGAAGCACGAAGGCCGGGCGCGGCTCGAGCGCGTTCAGGGCCGCGATCGCGTCGGCGAGGGTGCCCGCCGCGTTGGCGTTGGCCTTGCCGGCGAAGCCGACGTGCGTGTCGCTGATCTGCGCGAACGTGAAGTCGCTCGCGGCCGACGCCTCGCTCAAGATCGTGGACGACAGCACGCCGCCGCGCGCCGCCCACAGCAGGCCGGTCCCGGCCCAGGCCAGACATTGCATGAAGCCACGGCGATTCATCATTCGTTCCTCCTCGGCGTCGTCGTTACCGGACGACGACGGTTGCGGTCATGTGCGGATGGAGCGCGCAGAAGTACCGATACGTTCCGGGCGCGGTGAACCGATGCGAAAAGGTCTCGGCCTGCTCGAGACCCGGCGACGTGTAGCTCCGGTCGGTGGCCGTCACCGTGTGCTCCTCGGGATCGTCGTTGACCCAGGTCACGGTGTCGCCGGCCGCCACCGAGACCTCGGCCGGCTGGAACTTGAACTGATCGATCGACACGCGCACTTCCGTCGGCGACGCCGCGTGAGCACCGCCGGCGACAACGGTGAGCAGCGCGGCCAGCATCGCGATCCACGTGTTCGGTGCCATCGTGTGTCCTCCTTCACCGTCGCCAACGCACCGACCAGGCGTCGGTTCCATTCACCGCAGCGATGGAACCGTCCGCGCTTTCGCGCGTTACGGACAGCAGAGAGGCATGCGGTCGCGTGGTGGTATCGTTCGGCCATGGCTGATGGCCCCGGTCGTGACGCCGTGGCGCGCGACGGGCTGGCGCATCTGGACGCTCTGTATCGCCTGGCGCGCTACCTCACCGGCCGGGACGCCGACGCCGAGGATCTCGTGCAGGAAACGTACGCGCGTGCGTTCGCGGGCGCCGACCGGTTCGTGCCGGGCACGAACGTGAAGGCGTGGCTGTTCCGGATCCTTCGCAACACCTTCATCAGCGAGCACCGGCGGCGGCGGGCGAGCCCGATTGTCGCCGCCCCCGACGTGATGGAGCGGGCGCCGGCGACGGAGGAGACGTGGCTTCGTGACGATCTCGAGCTCGATCGGCTTCGCAAGGTGGTCGGCGCCGAGATCGAGGCGGCGCTGCTGACCCTCGGAGAGGAGGCGCGGACGGTCGTCCTCCTCGATCTGGAGGATCTCAGCGAGCAGGAGATCGCCGCCGTGCTCGACTGTCCGGTCGGCACGGTCAAGTCGCGGCTGTCGCGCGCGCGGGCGGCGCTCCGCGAGCGGCTGCGAGACTACGCGCGATGAGCCTCGGCTGCCGCGAAGCACGCGCCCGACTGCTCGACGACCACCGCGGCCGGCTGGAGCCGGACGCGTGGCGCGAGCTCGCCGCTCATCTCGCGACCTGCGCCGACTGCGCCCACCAGAACGAGGTCGAGCGCCTGCTCGACGACGCGCTCGACCATCGTCTGCCGGCGCGGCCCGCCCCCGCTGCGTTGCGCGAGCGCATCGCGGCCATGGGCGCCTCGGCGCGGCGGCCTCGGCGATGGCACGGCGCGCTCGTCCCCGCCCTTGCCGTCGCCGCCGCGCTCGTGCTCACGGTGCCCGCGCTCGTGTACCGCCAGACGGCGGCCCTGCGCGCGGCGGCCACCGCCGGCATGGTGGACGAGGCGGTCGCCGATCATCTCCGCATCGCGCAGGCACAGCGTCCGCTCGAAGTCGAGAGCGGCGGCATCCACCAGGTGCGCCCCTGGTTCGAGGGCCGGCTCGACTTCGCGCCGGTGGTGCCGTTTTCCGGTGATGCCACCGTGCCGCTGCGCGGCGGCGCGCTCGCGTATTTCCGCGATCGTCGGGCGGCCGCCTTCATCTACGGATTGCGCCAGCACACCATCACACTGCTCGTCTTCCGCGCGGACGGCCTGCCGTGGCCGCGCCGCGGCCTCACGCGTATCGGCGGCCTCGATGCCTACCGCACGCACGAGCGCGGGTTCACCGTGATCCTCTGGCGTGCCGGCGATCTCGGCTATGCGCTCATCTCCGACGCCGATCCCGCGGAGGTCACGCAGGTCGCCGCGCGCTTCTCACCCGGCGTCTGACGTCGGCGCGAGAGTATAGTAGTCGATCATGAACGGGGCGCTCGCGGGGCTGCGCGTGATCGACTGCTCGCGTCTGATCGCGGGCGGCGTGCTGGCCACCGTGCTGGCCGATCACGGCGCCGACGTCGTCAAGGTCGAGAACCCGCGCGGCGGCGACCCGCTTCGCACGTGGCTGCGCGACCGTGGCGAGCTGTGGTGGAAGGTCTACGCGCGCGGCAAGCGATCGATCACGCTCAATCTCACCACCGCGCCCGGCCAGACGCTGCTGCGCCGGCTCGTGCGTGACGCCGACGTGCTCATCGAGAACTACGTGCCGGGGACGTTCGAGCGCTGGGGCCTCGGCTGGGACGCGCTCTCCGCCGAGAACCCGCGCCTCGTGTTCGCGCGCGTCTCCGGCTGGGGCCAGGACGGTCCCTATCGCGAGCGGCCGGGCTTCGGCACGATGGTGGAGGCCATGAGCGGGTTCGCTCACACGACGGGCGACGCCGAGGGCCCGCCGACGCTGCCGTCGTTTCCGATGGCCGACATGGTGGCCGCGCTGGCCGGCTCCACGGCGGTGCTGGCCGCCCTGCGGCATCGCGATCAGGTGTCCGGCCGCGGACAGGTCGTCGACATCTCGCTCTACGAGCCGCTGCTTTCGCTGCTCGGTCCCGACGCCGCCGGCTACGCGCTCGACGGCACCGTGCGCGAGCGCCACGGCAACACCTCCGACAACGCCAGCCCGCGCGGCACGTATCGCACGCGCGACGGCAAGTGGGTCGCCCTGTCGGCGTCGACGCCCGCGTCGGCGCGCACGCTCTTCGACGCACTGGGGCTGGGCGCGATGCTCGACGACCCGCGGTTTGCCACCAACGACGCGCGCGTCCGTCACAACGGCCTCGTGGATCAGGCGCTCGCCGACGCCATCGGCGCCCGCACGCTCGACGACATGCGCGCGCTGTTCGAGTCGCGCGACCTCACGGCGTGCGCCGTCTACGACATCGCCGACATCACCAAGGACCCCCACGTGATCGCGCGCGGCGTGCTCATCGACGTCCCGGATCCAGCGCTGGGCGCCGTGCGGATGACGGCGCCCACACCGCGCCTCGGCGCGACACCACCCGAGGTGCGATGGGTCGGTCCGCCGCTCGGCGCCCACAATCGCGAGGTGTACGGCGCGCTCGGAATCTCCGACGCCGAGCTCGAGCACCTGACGCGCGACGGCATCGTCTGAAAGGAGTCCGCGTGCTTGCGCACCTGCTGGCCTTGCTGGTCGTCCTCGTGCCCTCCATCGCCGCCGCCGCCGACTACGCCGGTCCGCTGATCGACGCGCACTCCCACCTGCCGAATGCCGCCGTCATCGACGCCTACGTGGCGGCCATGAAGCGGCACAACATCGGCAAGGTCGTGCTGCTCGGCGTGGGCGGCGTGCAGAAAGACGACGCGCAGTGGATCGCCGCCGCCGCCAAGGCGCATCCCGATCGCGTCATCCCCGGTCTGCCGGTGCCGGAGCCGACCCGTGGTGACGCCGCCGGGACGCTCGACGTCGAGCTCGCCCGCACCAAGGCGCACGTGATGGGCGAGGTCCACCTGCGACAGCTCAGCCGCAAGATCGACCGCGATCCCAGCGACGCGCACTTTCTCGAGATCCTCAAGCTGACCGCCGAGCGCGGCGTGCCGATCGTCATCCACTACGAGATGACGACCCCGGCGGCCGCCGCGCAGCTCGAGAAGGCGCTCGCTGCGCGTCCCCAAGCGGTCGTCGTCCTCGCGCACGCCGGCGAGACGAAGCCGGCGGAGCTGGAAAAGGTCCTCGCGCGCAACACGAACCTGATGGTCGATCTCTCGGGCATGCATTTTCAGCGCACGCCCTCGCTGGCCAGCGAGACCGGGCCGCTCGACCCGAAGTGGAAGGCGCTCATCGAGAAGATGCCGGAGCGGTTCCTCATGGGCATCGACGTGTGGGCGGCGCGGCTGTTCGAGCCGGCCATGCTCGATCGGCTGATGCGCTGGACGCGCCGCGTCCTCGGCCAGCTCTCCCCGGCCGTCGCCGAGCGCGTGGCCTGGAAGAACGCCGCCAGGATCTATCGCATCGACTGACGTGAGGCGCGACTCGTTCGCCGACGCCACCGCGTGGTCCCTGCTGGACACGATGGCCGCCCGCCATCCGGGGCGGGAGGCGCTCGTCTTCGATGGCGAGCGGCTGACCTTCGGCGCCCTGCGCGACCGCGCGCGCGCCTTTGCCGGCGGCCTGGCCGCCCTCGGCCTCGGCAAGGGCGACGCCCTCGCCATCTGGCTGCCGAACCGGCCGCTCTGGTTCGTGGCGCAGTACGCGGCCGCGAGCCTCGGCGTGATCGTGGTCGCGCTGAACCCGCGCTATCGCGCGCACGAGCTCGAGTACATCCTGGGCCAGTCGGATGCCGGGGCGCTGCTGCTGACCGATCACCTCGGCGCCGTCGACTATCTCGAGACGCTGCACGCCGTGCTGCCCGAGCTCGGCCACGCCGTGCCGGGGGAGCTGCACAGCACGAAGCTGCCGCGCTTGCGGCACGTGATCGTCGACGCCGACGACCCGTACCCCGGCTGCCACCGCGCTGCCGATCTGCTCGATGCCGGTGTGGCGCCGAGCGCGCGCGTCGACGCCGACGATGTCTTCACGATCCTCTACACCTCGGGCACCACCTCGTTTCCCAAGGGCGCGCTCATCACGCATCGCAATTGCGTGCCGCACGGCTTCAACACGGGGGTCGCGCTGCGCCTGACGCCGGCGGACCGCGTGCTCCACGCGCTCCCCGCTGCCGGCACCTGGGGCGGCGTCAACATTCCGCTCACGGCCTGGGCGCACGGCGCCTGTCTCGTGCTCATCGACGTGTTCGAGCCGGCGCGCGCGCTGTCGCTCATCGAGCGCGAGCGCTGCACGGTGTGGAACGCCGTGGACAGCATGCTGATCCCCGTGCTCGATCATCCCGCCCTCGATCGGTACGACCTCTCGTCGCTGCGGACGGGCGGCGTGGCCGCCACCGGCGGCGGTCGTCACGGACTCATCGACGACGTGCTCGCGCGGCTGATCCCGCTCGGCTACCAGCCGTACGGCATGACGGAGGTCAACGCGATGGCGCTGCTGCACGAGCTGGACGAGCCGGCCCAGGTCCGCGCCCTGCCCGGTATCCATCCGGCGCCGGGACTCGAGGTGCGCGTCGTGCACCCGGAGACGCTGGCGGCCTGCCAGACCGACCGCGAGGGCGAGCTGCAATTCCGTGGCACGCTCGTCACGCGCGGCTACTACAAGAAACCCGAGGAGACGAAGGCGGCGTTCACGCCCGATGGCTGGTTCCGGAGCGGCGACCTCGGCCGCCGGGACGGCGACGGGCGCGTGATCTTCAGCGGTCGGCTGAAGGAGACGCTGCGCATCAGCCATCACATGGTCGCGCCGGGCGAGATCGAGTCGTTCCTGCTCGGCCATCCCGCGGTGGCGCAGGCGTTCGTCGTCGGCGTTCCGGACCCCGCCTCGAACGAAGCGCCGGTCGCCTACGTCATCCGCAAACCGGGCGCGCGCCTCGGCGAGGACGAGCTGCGCGCGTGGTGCCGTGGCAAGATCGCCTCGTTCAAGATCCCGCGCGGCGTGCGCTTCGTCGAGGACGTCCCGCGCACGCCGAGCCCGCACGGCGACAAGGTACAGCGCGTGAAGCTGCGCGAGATGGCGCTCGCCGATTTCACCGCCAAGGAGAGGTCATGACGTCGCTCCGAACACCGATCTGCGATCTGCTCGGCATCGAGTATCCGATCGTCCAGTCGGGCATGGGCAGCGCCGCCGGCCCCGAGCTCGCGGCCGAGGTCTCGCGCGCCGGCGGTCTCGGCATCATCGCCGGCCTCGGTACGCCTGCCGCCGAGCTGCGACGGCGCATCCGCCACCTGCGCTCGGTCACCGACCGGCCCTTCGGCGTGAACCAGTGGCTGCACACCGAGCTCCAGCCGCCCGTCGATCCGGCGCGCGTCCCGGCGGGAACGATGGCGGCCGTGCAGGCGCAGCTGAACGTCTTCCGCAAGCGCCTCGGGGTGGCCACTGTCGAGGGCGGCGCCGCCGGCATGCCCGATCTCATCGAGGAGGGATTCGCCGTCGTGCTCGACGAGCGCGTCCCGGTGTGGTCGATCGGCCTCGGCAATCCGACGGCGGAGATGGTGCGGCGCGCTCACGAGCGCGGGGTGAAGGTGATGGCCATGGTGGCGACCCTCGAGGACGCGCGCGCCGTCGTCGCCAATGGCGTCGACATCGTGGTCGCGCAGGGTGGCGAGGCGGGCGGGCACCGCTCGACGTGGGTGAAACGACCACGGGAGGAAGCGGCGATCGCGACGATCACGCTGGTCCCGCAGATCGTCGACGCCGTGCGCATTCCCGTGCTGGCCGCCGGTGGCATCGCCGATGGACGTGGCCTCGTCGCGGCCCTCGCGCTCGGAGCGCAGGGCGTGCTGCTCGGCACGCGATTCGTGGCCACGCGGGAATCGATGGCAGCCGAGATCTGGAAGAAGCGGCTGCTCGAGAGCGACGGATCGACCACGACGCTGTCGGAGGCCTTCACCGGTCTCTGGGCGCGCGTGCTCAAGAATCGATTCTCCGAGGACTACGCCGGCTCCGGCGCGCCCGTGCTGCCCGCCTTGATGCAGCAGCGCGCGGCGCAGGACGTCTTCGCGGCGGCCACCGAGCAGCGCGATCCCGAGCACATCGCGCTCTACGCCGGGCAGTGCGCCGGCCTCGTCCACGATCTTCCGGGCGCCGCCGAGGTCGTCGACGCCATCGCGCGCGAGGCGCGGCGGGTGCTCGAGCGGCTGCCGCGATGAGAGATCCCGCCTGAATCCCGAGGCGCGCCACGGCTCCGCCGGGGCGTGTCCGAGCGGCTGGGGGTCTGGGGGCCATCTCGGGGCCCCCAGCACGATAGATGAGCGATGTTAAGATGCCGGCCAAAGGGGACTCTTCGTGAAGCTCGACGTCGGCATGCTCACGCACGATCTGAAGTCGATTCCCGAGTACGCGCGCAAGGTCGAGGCGCTCGGTTACGACTGTCTGTGGTCCGCGGAGACGCAGCACGACCCGTTCCTGCCGCTGGCCGTGGCGGCCACCGTAACCTCGCGCATCAACCTCGGCACGTCGATCGCGGTGGCGTTTCCGCGGAGTCCGATGATCCTCGCCCACATCTGCTGGGATCTCGCCAAGGCGTCGGGCGGCCGCTTCATTCTCGGCCTCGGCTCACAGGTCAAAGGCCACAACGAGCGGCGCTTCTCGGTAAAGTTCGAGTCGCCGGCGCCGAAGATGCGCGAGATCGTGCTGGCGCTGCGCCGGATCTGGGACTGCTGGCAGAACGGCACGAAGCTCGACTTCAAGGGGACGTTCTATCGCTTCGATCTCATGACGCCGTTCTTCAACCCCGGGCCGATCGAGCACCCGGCGATTCCCGTGTACGTCGCCGGCGTCAACGCCGCCATGTGTCGCGTGGCCGGGGAGGTCTGCGAGGGCCTGCACGTGCATCCCTTCAACAGCCCGAAGTACCTGCGCGAGTACGTGCGCCCGGCCGTGGACGAGGGGCGTGCCAAGGCCGGGCGGACCAGCGCGCCCTTCACCTACGTGACGTCGAGCTTCGTCGTGGTCGGCGACAACGCGCAGGAGCTCGAGCAGCAGAAGCAAGCGGTCAAGCAGCAGATCGCCTTCTATGCGTCCACGCGAACCTACGAGCCGGTCCTCGCCGCGCACGGCTGGCAGGACCTCGTTCCGCATCTCCATCGCAAGTCGGTGGAGGGCGACTGGAAGGGCATGGCCGATCTGATCACCGACGAGATGCTCGACACCTACGCGGTGACCGGCAGCTACGCGACGATCGCGAGCAAGCTCACGCAGCGGTACGCCGGCCTGCTCGATCGCACGGCCTTCTACCAGCCCTACAAGCAACCGAGCCTCGACGACCCGCGGCTGCCGCGGGTCATTCGGGAATTCAACGGATGAGACGATGAAAGCACTGACCTTCCACGAGTTCGGCGGCCCCGAAACGCTTCGCTACGAGGACGTGCCCGACCCGAAGATCAAGCCGACCGAGGTCCTCGTGCGCGTGAAAGCCTGCGCGCTGAACCACCTCGACCTCTTCGTCCGCGAAGGGATCCCCGCGCTCAAGACGCCGCTCCCCTTCTGGACGGGCTGCGACATCGCCGGCGACGTGGCGGAGGTCGGCGCCTCCGTGCAGGGCGTCAAGGTGGGCGACCGCGTGGCCGTCAATCCGAATCTCACCTGCGATCGGTGCGAGTTCTGCGCGCAGGGTGAGGACAGCCTCTGCGTGCGCTACGGAATTCTCGGCGAGCATGTGCCCGGCGGACTCGCCGAGCTGGTCCCGGTCCGCGGCGACAACGTCGTGCCGTTGCCCGCGCATGTCTCGTATACGGACGCCGCCTCGTTCATCCTCACGAACATGACCGCGTGGCGGATGGTCGTGACCCAGGCCCGCGTCGGTCCCGGCCAGGATGTGCTCGTCATCGGTGTCGGCGGCGGTGTCTCGTCGACGGCGGTGCAGATCGCCAAGCTGTGCGGAGCGCGCGTCATCGTCACCTCCTCGAGCGACGAGAAGCTCGAGCGCGCCAAGGGCCTGGGCGCCGACGTCGGCATCAACTACCGCACCAATCCCGAGTGGGCCAGGCAGGTGTTCGAGGCCACCGGCAAGCGCGGGGTCGACGTCGTCATCGAGAACGTCGGCGCCGCGACGTGGAAGGACTCGATCAAATCGCTGAAGGGCGGCGGGCGGCTCGTGACCTGCGGCTCGACATCGGGCCCGATCGGCGAGACGCTGATTCCTCTCGTCTTCTGGAAGCAGGTGCACATCATCGGCTCCACGATGGCGAACCGCAAAGAGTTCAACGACGTCATGCGTCTCTTCTTCGCCGGCCGCTTGAAGGCGATCGTCGACGAGGTCGTTCCGCTGAAGGACGGCGCGGCCGCCCAGGCGCGCCTGGCCGCCGGCAAGCAGTTCGGCAAGATCGTCTTGACGCCATGAGCATCCGCCGCGCCGCGCTCGTTCTGGTCACGCTCGCGCTCGCGCCCACCACCGCCGCCGCACACCACGGTTGGAGCGGCTACGACGTCTCGAAGCCGGTCACGCTCGAGGGCACGATTCGCGAGGCCGGGTACGAGCACCCGCACGGCTACGTGAAGCTCGAGACGCCGGGCACGACCTGGCTCGTCGTTCTTGCTCCGCCATCCCGCATGGAGAATCGCGGACTTCCACGCGAGATGCTGAGGCCGGGCACGAAGGCGGCTGTCGTCGCCTATCCCAAGCGCGATGATCCGGTCGAGCTCCGCGCCGAGCGGATCACGATCGCAGGCAAGACCATCGAACTGCGCTGATGCATCCGCCGAGCGGCCCAGCCTGGCTGGTCTGGCTCGAGACCTCCGCCCTGGCCGTCGCCATGCGCCAGTGGCAGTGGCTGTACCCCGCCGTGGAGATCGTACACATCTTCGGGTTCGTCGTGCTCGTCGGGGCTGCCTTCATGTTCGACGTGCGCCTGCTCGGCCGCTCGCCCGAGATGCCCGTCTCGTCGCTCGAGCGCCATCTGTTGCCGTGGGCGCGCTGGAGCGTGCTGCTCATCGTGCCGACCGGCGCCATGATGTTCGTCGCGCATGCCACGGAGATGGCCGAGAACCCGGCGTTCCGTCTCAAGCTGCTGCTGGTGCTCGCCGCCTTCGCCAACGCCGCCGCCTTTCACCGCTGGCCGTTCCGCACCGTCGGCGACTGGGACACCGAGGTGGCCGGCCCCGGCGCCGCGCGCGCCGCCGGCGTGCTGTCGCTCGCCTTGTGGACGAGCGTCATCGCGTGCGGTCGCCTCATCGCTTACTTTTGAGGAGCCACCCATGAGCAGCGTCGCCGACCTCGATACGCCGGCCGTCACTGTCCGCCTCGACATCATGGACGGGAACATTGCGCGGGTGCATGGTCATCTCGCCCGGCACGGCATCGCCAACCGCCCGCACATCAAGACGCACAAGATTCCCGCGCTCGGCAAGCGGCAGATGGCCGCCGGTGCCGTCGGCATCACGTGCCAGAAGCTCGGCGAGGTCGAGGTCTTCACCGACGCCGGGGTCGCCGACGACGTGCTGCTGACGTTCAACGTGATCGGCCGTGCCAAGACGGAGCGGCTCGCCGCGCTGGCCCGCCGGCTCCGGCGGCTGGCCGTGGTCTTCGACAACGACGTCGTCGCCCGCGGGTTGTCGGACGCCGCGCGCGAGCACCGGGTCGAGATCCCGTTCCTCGTCGAATGCGACACGGGCTTCGGGCGCAACGGCGTGCAGACGCCGGCAGGCGCCCTGGAGCTCGCACGCACGGCCATGAAGCTGCCCGGCCTGCGCTTCGAAGGCCTCATGACGTTTCCCAATCGCGAGCCGACCACGCGGCAGTTCCTCGAGCAGGCGCTGGAGCTCTTCAAGCGGGCGAGTATCCCGGTGCCCGTCGTGTCCGGCGGTGGTACGCCGGCGATCTTCACCGCGCAGAGCATTCCGATGCTCACCGAGCATCGCGCGGGAACCTACCTCTACAACGACTGCATGGTGGTCGCCTCCGGCACCGCCACCTGGAGTGATTGCGCGATGCGCGTGCGCGCCACCGTGGTGAGCCGGCCGACGCCCGACCGGGCGATCCTCGACTGCGGCACGAAGGTGCTGACCTCCGACCAGTACACGGTGAAGGGCTTCGGCCACGTGATGGAGTATCCGGAGGCGGTGATCGCCACGCTGTCGGAGGAGCACGGCGTGGTCGATCTCTCGGCGTGCCCCGAGCGGCCGGCGGTCGGGGACGTCGTCGAGGTGGTGCCGAATCATTGCTGCGTCGTCAGCAACATGGTCGACGAGGTCTACGGCGTGCGCGACGGCCGCGTCGAGGCCGTCTGGCCCGTGGCCGCACGCGGAACGGTGCGATAGCACGCGGCTGTCTTCCACGGCGTCGTCGACGGCGCGGCCGCGGGAGCATGCGCGATCGATGGCCCGCCGGAATCGTTGCCGGCTCGTAGTACGATAGACGTCGCCGTTATGAAGACGCTCGCGATTCTCGTCGGCGGCGGTCCGGCGCCCGGCATCAACGCAGTCATCTCCGCGGCCACCATCGAGGCCCGTAATCACGGCCTCCGCGTGCTTGGCTGCTACGACGGCTTCAAGTGGCTGGCGCAGGGCGACACCCAGCACGTGGTCGACCTGCAGATCAACGACACGTCGCGCATCCACTTCGACGGCGGCTCCATCATTCGCACCTCGCGGACGAACCCCACCCGCACACCCGACGGAGTCAAACACGTCGGCGACGCCCTCAGGCGTCTGAACGTCGAGCACCTGATCACCATCGGCGGCGACGATACGGCCTTCTCGGCCTCGCGGCTGGCCAAGACCGTGCCCGGACTCACCGTCGCCCACGTGCCGAAGACGATCGACAACGACCTGCCGCTCCCCGGCGACGTCGTGACCTTCGGGTTCACCACCGCCTGCAATCTCGGCAAGGAGCTCGTGCGCAACCTGATGCAGGACGCCGCCACCACCGAGCGGTGGTTCTTCGTGACCGTCATGGGTCGGCACGCGGGTCACCTCGCCCTCGGCATCGGCGGCTCGGCGGCCGCGACGCTCACCGTGATCGCGGAAGAGTTCGCCGAGTCGCAAGTCTCGCTCGACCGCGTGGCCGACGTGCTGGAAGGCGCGATCATCAAGCGGCGCGCGCAGGGCCGCGAGCACGGCGTGGCCATTCTCTCCGAGGGCATCGCCGAGAAGCTCGATCCCGCCACCCTCGGCAACGTCGGACGCGACGCGTACGGCAACGTGCGGCTGGCCGAGTTCGATCTCGGCAGCGTGCTCAAGGAGCGCGTGGCGCAGAGCCTCAAGGGCCGCGGCGCCGACGTGACGATCACCGCCAAGGACCTCGGCTACGAGCTGCGCTGCGCACCACCGGGGGCGCACGACATCCAGTACTGCCGCAGCCTCGGCTACTGGGCGACGCGCTTTCTCCTCGAGGGCGGCAGCAACGCCATGGTAACCATCCAGGCCGGTCGGCTGGTGCCGATCCCCTTCGGGCTCATGCTGGATCCGAAGACCGGCAAGGTGCGCGTCCGCTACGTCGACGTCGAGTCGGAGATGTACCAGACGCTCGCCGCCTACATGATCCGTCTGAAGGCCGAGGACTTCGACACGCCGGAGTCACTGGCCGCGCTGGCCAAGGCCGGCAACCTCAGCGAGACCGAGCTTCTCGCGCGCTTCGGCCCGCTCGTAGGGCGCTAGGCGGCACGGCTCGGGATGAGTCGCCGGCGTCCGGTCGAGACGATCGTTCACTGGGTGCTGATCGGCCTTACCGTCGTGATGATGGCGATGGCGACGCGCGATGCATGGAACCGCATCGGCCGCCCGTGGCCCGGCTTCCCCGTGATGGAAAACATGCTGGTGGGCGTGGCCGGCGTGGACCGCATGGGCCTGTCGCCCTTCGACGTCGTCCGCGCGGTGAACGGCCGCCTCGTCACCTCCACGCGCGAGCTTCAGGCGGAAATCGAGCGGCATCCACCCGGCACGACCATGCACTACCTGCTGGTGCGCAACGGTCAGCTGCTCGAAGACGACATTCCCACGCGCGTGAACACGCTGCGGAACTTCAAGCGGTTCCTCCTCGAGAACCTGATGCCCGGCGTGATCGGGGTGGCGCTGGCGGCGATCGTGCTTCGCCTGCAGTCGGTGACCCCGTCCACCCGGCTGTTCGTGGTGTTCTCGCTGCAATGGGCCATCATCAACGTCGGGTACTACGACCTGCTCGGCGCGCACCGGTTCACCCGACTCTTCTTCCTCGCGTGGACGTTCTCGCCTGCCGTCTTCGTCCACCTGGCGTTGACCTTCCCCGAGCGCCGCCGGCTCGCGCAGCGCCATCGCTGGCTCGTCTGGACGCCGTACGCCGTGTCGGCGCTCCTCTACGTGTGGCTGCAGGGCAGCCTCGCGCAGGCCTGGGTGGCCACCGCCGGCGTCATCGCGACCTACTGGACGGCGGCGCTGCTGGCGCTCGTGGTCGCGCTCGGCATCACGGCGCGCCACGGGTCGACGGCGCTGATTCGCCAGCGCGCGCGCGTGCTGATGCTCGGCTTCGGTCTCGGCTATCTGGCGCCGGTCGCCGGCACCACCATCGAGGTGGCCCTGCGCACCGAGGTGCCGTTCCTCAACGAGAGCTGGCGGCTCGGCTTTCTGTTTCCGCTCGCGGTCGCGTATGCGATCGTCCGCTACCAGCTGTTCGACATCCGGGCGGTCATCCGGCTCGGCACCATCTACTCCGTCGTCACCGGTCTGGTCGGCGTCGGCTATGCGGGACTGCTGACGGTGCTCAACGTGCTGTTCGCGCGGCTCGACATGCACATCTCGCCGATGGTGGCGCCGGCGCTGGTGGCGCTCGTGATCGTGCTGCTCGTCAATCCCCTCTATCTGCGAACGCAGGCGCTCCTGGACCGGCTCTTCTTCCGCGGGCGCCTGGATGCGCAGCGGGCGCTCGAGCGGCTGGCCGATGCCATGACCACCACGCTCGATCTCGAGCGGCTGGCGCCGCTGATCGTTTCCACGGTCGAGGCCGTGGTCCATCCCGAGCGGGTGCGGCTGCTGCTGCCCGACGAGAGCCGGCTGACGTTCCGCACGGCCGCGCCGTCCGACGGCATCGCGCTGGGCGACGGCGGCCCGATTCTCGCCTGTCTCCGGACGCTCCGCTCGCCGGTCACCCGCGAGCGCCTGCTCGACGATCCGGCGCTGGCCGCCGTGCGCGACGACTGCCTGGCGGAGATGGATACGCTCGGCGCCGACGTCGTGGTGCCGATCACCTTCCGTGACCGTCTCTCGGCGCTGCTCGCGCTTGGTCCGCGGCGCGGTGGCGCGCCTTACACTTCGGAGGATGTCCGGCTGCTGCGCACGCTCGCCAGCCAGAGCGCGGTGGCCCTCGAGCACGCGCGCGCGTACGGCGCGCTGCAGGCCGCCTTGCGCCGCGTCGACATCCTGGAGTCGATCCGCGCCGGCCTGTCGAAATTCGTGCCGCGCACGGTGCAGCAGCTGATCGAGCAGGCGCCGGACGCGCCGCAGCTCGCCAAGCGCGAGGTCGACGTGTCCGTCCTCTTCGTCGACATCGCAGGCTACACGCGACTCGCCGAGCGGTTGGACGCGGCCACGGTGAACCGGCTCGTCGAGCGCTACTTCGGCGCGTTCCTCGACGAAATCCTGAAAAATGGCGGCGACGTCAACGAGACGGCCGGCGACGGTCTCATGGTGATCTTCCAGGACGCCGACCCCCGCCGGCACGCGCGCGCGGCGATCACCACCGCGCTCGCCATCATGCGCCGTGCGGCGGAGATCAACGAGACCGCGACGCACGACGAGCCGATCGTCGTGCACCTGGCCGTCAACTCGGGGCGCGCCGCCGTCGGCGCCACCAAGATCGAGGGAACGGCCGGCACGCGCTGGACGTACACGGCGTCGGGCCCGGTGACGAATATCGCCGCCCGGCTGGCGGCCCTCGCCGATGGCGAGGGCGTGCTCGTCGCCGCCGCCACCGCCGAGCGACTCCCGGCCGGCCTGCCCCTCGAGGATCTCGGTGAGCTGAATCTGCGCCACGTCGAGGCGCCCGTGCACACGTACCGGCTCGCCACCCAGCACGCCGTCGCCACGGCCACCCTCGGCTGAGTCGCAGCATCCTCGGCATCGCGCTCGTCTGGCTCGCGTCGACGATCGTGTCGATGCTCGTCGCGGGAGCGGTGCTGCTGTCGCTGCCAGCCGACTATCTACGCGAGGGCGACCGCGCGGAGCGTCACTGGCTCGCCCGCACCGGGCGGACGCTGCTCGGCATCGTGCTCATCGGCATCGGCGTCGTGCTGTCCGTGCCCGGTATTCCGGGCCAGGGCATCCTGACCATCGTGGCCGGGCTCACGCTGATCGAGTTCCCGGGTCGCCACCGGCTCATCACGGCCATCCTCGCGCGCCCGACCGTCCTGCGCGCGGCGAATCGGCTGCGCCTGCGGTTCAAGCGCCCGCCATTCGCCTGAGCGCGAACGTCACGGAAGGTCGTCGTAGCCCGGATCGCCTGGATTGAAGACGCGGCGCTTGCCGTGCTCGTCGAAGACGACCTTGGGGCGGATCGTCGTCACCGTGCGGCCGCGCAGGCGTCCCAGCGCCTCGGCGGCCGATGCGCCGTCGAGCAGCATGAGGTTCCGCACGGTCGGATTGCGCAGCGAGAGCTCGCCGCGTGCGTGGGCGTCGAGCGCCTCGCGCGGCGCAAGCCAGCGCAGCGAGATCATCTCGTGATCGTCGCCCACGGCGTCCTGCTCCCCGGGCATCGGCGCCGCGAAGAAGCGCGTGTCGAAGCGCAGCGGCAGGCCCGCCGGCGTCACCCAGTGGGCGAAGTAGACGAGCCGATCGGTGGCCAGGCGAAGCTTCTCGGCCTTGACCATCGCCCAGAAGGCGCGGTTGTCGGCCTGGACCGCGCGTCGGTAGTCGGCGATGCGGGAGGGCGGCAGACGGACGGGCCCGCCGTCGGCCGTGGTCGCCAGCAGCACGCCGGCTTCCTCGAACGTCTCGCGGATGGCGCCCACCCAGTACGCGAGGGCGGTGGTGGGCGCGTGCTCGAGGCCGAGTGTGCGGGCGGCGCCGGCGAGGTCGAGGCCCGCGCACCACTGCACGGCGTCGTCGGGGTTGTCGTCGATTTCGAGCTTGCCACCGGGAAACACGAAATCGCCGGCGGCGAACTTGCTGGCGTGGTGGCGCTGCATGAGCAGGACGTCGAAGCCGCCGGCGGCGCGATCGCGCAGCAGCACGAGCGTGGCGGCCGGCGCGGGCACGACCGGTTGTTTGACGGTCACGGCGTAGTGTGACACGCTAGCGCGCGGTTGTCATTTCACGAGGGAGGATCGCGGCTCCATGAGCGCTGAAGCGACCCTGAAGGCCAGGAACATCACGCTGCCGACCCAGTCCACCCCGATGGCGAACTACGTGAGCGCCGTGCGCACGGGCAACCTGCTCTACCTCTCCGGCCACGGACCGGTGCGCATCGAGGGCAAACCATCCGCGCGCGGCAAGCTCGGCAAGGATCTTTCGACGGAGGACGGCTACAAGGTCGCGCGCGAAGTCGGACTGAGCCTGCTCGCGTCGGCGCGGACATCCCTCGGTAGCCTCGACAAGGTGAAGCGCGTGGTGAAAGTGCTCGGCATGGTCAACTCCGCGGAGGGCTTCCAGGAGCAGCCCAAGGTCATCAACGGCTTCTCCGATCTGATGGTCGAGGTGTTCGGCGAGACCGTCGGCAAGCACGCGCGCTCGGCGGTCGGCATGGCCGAGCTTCCTGGCGGCATTCCGGTGGAGATCGAGATGATCCTGGAGGTCGAGTGATGAACGTCCTCCTCGACGCCGCCGCCGCCGCCATCTCGCTCGCCTTCCTCGGCATCCTCGGCATCATCAGCGGCGTCGCCCTGCCCGGACTCTTCATCGCCGCGCTGGCGCCGTGGCTCGATTGGATCCTGCCCGCTCGCCCGAAGCGCTGACCCGATCCGGCTGATGGGCGCGAAATATTTCGGCGCCGCCGTCCGGCGGCGCGAGGATCCGCGCTTCCTTCGCGGCGAGGGCCGCTTCGTCGACGACGTCACCCTGCCCGGTCTGCTGCACGCCGCCTTTCTCCGCTCGCCGCACGCCCATGCGCGCGTGCGCTCGATCGACGCCACGCGTGCGCGCGGCATGCCGGGCGTGGTCGCCGTCTTCGCCCATGCCGATCTCGGACGGTGGATGAAGCCGTTGCCCGTCTTCGGCGCCACCCCGCCCGGACTCGCCGCGGCCGTGCGCTTCGACGTCCGCCACGCCGCGCAGTGGGCCCTCTGCAAGGATGTCGCCCGTCACGTCGGCGAGATCGCGGCCATGGTCGTCGCCGACAGCCGCGCGCGCGCGGAGGACGCGGCCGAGGCCATCGACGTCGCGTGGGAGCCGCTGCCCGCCGTCGCCGACATGGTCGCGGCCAGCGAGCCCGGCGCAGCGCTCGTCCATCCCGAATGGTCGACGAACGTCGCCGTGGGCTTCACGCACGGCATCGGGGACGCCGAGCGCGCGCTGGCCGGCGCCGACGTCGTGCTCGAGGAGACGTTCCGCATCCAGCGCTACGTCGGCATGCCGCTCGAGACGCGCGGGGTCGTCGCGCTGTGGGATCGGCGCGACGGCACCCTCACCACCTGGAACAGCACGCAGGTCTCGCACTTCGTGCAGCAAGGGCTGGTGGGAGCACTCGAGCTGCCTCCGCACAAGATCCGTGTCATCGCGCCCGACCTCGGCGGCGGCTTCGGCACCAAGGCCTCCGGGTATCCGGAGGACGTGCTGGTGCCGCTGGCCGCGCGCGTGCTGAACCGGCCCGTCAAGTGGATCGAGGACCGGCGCGAGCACATGATGGCGGCCGCGCACGCGCGACACCAGACGCACACCATCCGGCTCGGCGCGCGCCGCGACGGCACCATCCTCGGGCTCGCGGATCGCATCTTTCTCGACCTCGGCGCGTACAACGTCTGGGGCATCGTGCTGCCGTACAACACGGTGGCGCACCTGATCGGTCCCTATCGCATCCGCGACATGAAGGTCGACGTGAAGGGCGTCGTGACCAACAAGACGCCGAACGCGCCATATCGCGGCGCCGGCCGCCCGGAAACCGTCTTCGCCATGGATCGCGCCGTCGATTGTCTGGCGCGCCGGCTCGGCATTGATCCCGCCGAGATCCGGCGGAAGAACTACATCCGGCCTGACGAGCTGCCGTGGGACTTCGGCATGCCGTACCGCGACGGCAACCCGCTCGTCTACGACAGCGGCGATTTTCCCGCCGCGCTCGAGGCCGCGCTCGACGCGGCCGGCTACGACGCGTTCCGCCGCGAGCAGCCGACGCTGCGCGCGCGCGGCGTCTGGCGCGGCATCGGCATCTCGGGCTACGTCGAGGGAACGGCCATCGGGCCGTTCGAGGGCGCCCACGTGAAGCTCGACCTCACCGGCCGCGTGCAGGTGGCCACCGGTGCCGTGAACTCCGGCCAGGGACACGAGACGGCGTTCGCCCAGGTCGCCGCCGATACGCTCGGCGTGCCGCTCGACTGGGTGACCGTCACCGGCGGCGACACGGCCGCGGTGCCGTTCGGAGTGGGGACGTTTGCCAGCCGCAGCGGCGTGACGGCCGGCAACTCGATCGCGGACGCGGCGCGAGAGGTGCGCGGCAAGCTCGTCGCCGCCGCCGCGACGCTTCTCGAAGCGGCGCCCGACGACGTCGAGATCGACGATGGAAAGGCCTTCGTGCGCGGCGCGCCCGGCTCGGCCGTCGACCTCGGGAAGGTCGTTCAGGCCTCGATTCCGACGTTCGCGAAACCCGGCGTGGCGCCGCCGGACTTCGAGGCCAGCGCGTACCATCACGTGCCGACGGTCACCTACGCGAGCGCCGTCCACGTCGCGCAGGTCGAGGTCGATCGCGGCACCGGGTACGTCCGATTGCTCCGGTATGTCGTCGCGCACGATTGCGGCAAGGTCATCAATCCGACGATCGTCGAGGGACAGGTGCACGGCGGCGTGGCGCAAGGCGTGGGCGGCGCGCTGTTCGAAGAGATGGCCTACGACAGCGAGGGTCAGCTCCTGACGGGCACGCTGATGGATTATCTGGTCCCGTCCGCCACCGATCTGCCGCCGATCGACACCGTTCACCTCGAGTATCCCTCGCCGCGAAATCCGCTCGGCATGAAGGGGCTCGGTGAAGGCGGCGCGATCTCGCCGCCGGCGGCGATCGCCAACGCCATCGACGACGCGCTGTCGCCGCTCGGCGTACGCATCACGGAGACGCCGGCGAGCCCGGCGCGCGTGCTGGCGTCGATCGAGACCGCCCGCGCATGAAGCCGGCGCCGTTCGAGTACTTCGATCCACGCACCGCGGACGAGGCCGTGGCCCTGCTGACGACGCACGGTGACGACGCAAAGATCCTGGCCGGTGGCCAGAGCCTGGTGCCGATGCTGGCCCTGCGTCTGGCGCGACCGACGGTCGTCGTCGACGTCAATCGGGTGAGCGGTCTCGATGGCATCGCTCAGCAGGGCCCCGCCCTCGCCGTTGGCGCACTCGTGCGCCAGCGCGCGCTGGAGCGCTGGGCCGCCGAGCGCGTGCCGTTGCTCGCGACCGCGCTCGGCCACGTGGGGCACGCGCCGATCCGCGCGCGCGGCACGGTCGGGGGCTCCATCGCGCACGCCGATCCGGCCTCGGAGCTGCCCGCGCTGCTCCTCTGTCTCGACGGCGTCGTGGTCGCCCGCAGCGCGCGGGGGACGCGTACGATCGCGGCCCGTGACTTCTTTCAGGGACCGCTCATGACGGCGCTGGCCGCGGACGAGCTCGTCACGGAAACGCGGTGGACGGTGCCTCCCGCCCCCGCGGGCTGGGGCTTTCGCGAGATGGCGCGGCGCCACGGCGACTTCGCACTGGTCGGTGTCGCCGTCGCGCTGACGCTCGGGCGCGGGGCGATCGCGGAGGCACGGGTCGCGCTCTTCGGCGCCAGCGCCACGCCCGTGCGCGCCGACGCCGTCGAGCGTGCGCTGCGCGGGCAGCCGCCGACCGAGGCCGTGATCGGCGACGCCGCCCGCCTCGCCACCGCCGGCGTGGACGCCGTCAGCGATCTCCACGCGCCGGCGAGCTACCGCGCGAGCGTGGCCCGGACGCTCACCGCGCGCGCGCTCGCCGATGCCGTGGCCCGCGCCAAGGATGCCGCGTGACGTCGCGCACCATTCGCCTCGACGTCAACGGCGTCTCGCGCTCGGTCACCGTGGAGCCGCGCCGCACGCTGGCCGACGTGCTGCGCGAGGAGCTCGCGCTGACCGGCACGCACGTCGGTTGCGAGCACGGCGTGTGCGGCGCCTGCACCGTGCTCTGGAACGGCGAGCCGGTGCGCGCCTGTCTGCTGTTCGCGATCCAGCTCGACGGCGCGTCGCTGACGACTGTCGAGGGGCTCGCCGACGGCGAACGGCTGCATCCGATCCAGGAAGCGTTCTGGGCCACGCACGGGCTGCAGTGCGGCTTCTGCACGCCGGGCCTCTTGCTGACGGCGAAGGCGCTGCTCGACGAGAATCCGAACCCGGACGAGACCGAGATTCGCGAGGCGATCAGCGGCAACCTGTGCCGCTGCACCGGCTATCACTTCATCGTGCAGGCGATTCGCGCGGCGTCGCGGCTCCGCACATCGACTTGAGGTCGTTCCAGGCGTAATCGGGCATCAGCCGACCGGCCGGCCGCGGCCACTGGGCCGACAGCGCCCGCAGGGCGGCCAACCGCTCCTGCGGCGCCGGATGCGACCTCAGATATCGTCCGCGGCCTGGATCGCCGGAGAGCGCGGCGAGCTTCTCGAAGAACGTCACCATCCCCGCGGTGTCGATGCCCGCGTCGTGCAGCATCTGCATGCCGTCGCGATCGGCCTGCGCCTCGGCCTGCCGACTCATGCTGAGCTCGCCGAGCATCCGCGCGCCTTCGAGGCCGAAGCCGACAACCGCGCTGACGTCGCCGACCACGGCCGCCATGAGGATCCCGGCCGAGGCGTGCTGGAAGATCATCCGCGTGGCGTGGCGGTGCAGCACGTGCTGGAACTCGTGGGCGAGCACGCCCGCCAGCTCCTCGGCGCTCTCGGTGCGGTCGAGGAGGCCGCGAAATACGACGATGGCTCCGCCGGGCGCGGCCACCGCGTTGATGGTGCTGCTATCGGCCACGGCGATCCGGAAGGTGTAACCCGTCTGCACCGGCTTCAGCACGGCGGCGGCGATGGCGTCGATGCGCGCCTGGCGCGCCGCGTCCGTGCAGCGCGCGCTCTCGGGCGCGAGGTGCTGGACGATGGCGTCGCCGAGCCGGTGTTCCCACTGGATGGGCACGTGCTGCGCCGCCATCGACGCCACCGCGGGCAGCGCGAAGAGATAGATCGCGCCGCCGGCGGCGATGGCGGCGAGGCCGGCCACGAGGATGAGGCCCACGCGAAATCGCCGGCGCGCGGGATCGTGAAAACGTGTCTCGGGAGCGGCCTCGCGCAGCGCCGAGAGAAACGCGGCGTCGGACACGAGCAGGGCTTCGGAGAGCTCACCGCCGCGCTCGAGACGGACCTGCTCGCCCGCGTAGTGTCCCTGCGTCTGGCGGATCTCGCGATACGGCCAGAGCAGTCGCGTGTCGCTGTCGGCGAGCGTGATCTCGAGCGCCGCCCGCCCGATCCGCGCCGTCGCCCGCCGCCGCGCCGCGCTGCGCCCGTCCTGGTCCGCCGCCTCCCAGTCCAATCTCACGTGGGGGGCCCCGAGATGGCCCCCCACACCCCCCAGACGCTCGGCACGCCCCGGCGCAGCCGTGCCGCGCCTCGGGACTCCGCGTGCATCACGTCAGCCCGAGATCGGCGTCGAGGAAGCCGGCGAGTCCCTCCCCGGTCGCCGTGACCGTCTGCGCCTGCTGCGTGATCGCCTCGAGCGAGAGCGGTCCGTCGAGCGAGAGGTTCGCGTAGGCGAAGCGCAGCGAGCGAACGGACACCCACGGCCACGCCAGGCCGAGCGTGAGCACCAGCCCGAGGAGGTTCGAGATCGTCAGCCATGCCAGCGGCAGCGCGCGCACGCGCGATCGGAAGCGGGCGGCACCGAAGGTCGTGTGCGACGCGAAGTAGCGCGCCTTCTTGGCGGCGAAGCCGAACCACGAGAGCCCCAGCGTGAACGGAAACAGCACGATCATGCCGAGAAACGGCCAGAAGAGATCGCGACCCCGGCCGTCGAAGCCGAAACGCTGGGAGCCGAACCACATGTGCCGCGTGAGGAAGTCCTGGCGGCGCATGATGTAGATCGGATAGTAGAGCCCGAGCGTGCACGCGACGAAAAACGTGCTCCGCGACCACAGGCGGACGAAGTCCCAGGTGCTCGCACGCAGCGAAAACCGGATGCCGCGCCACGACGTCCGGCTCAGGCGATAGCGGCGCGCGCCGATCATCGCCATCGGAACGAAGACGCTCGCCAGCACGTACCCGACCAGATTCGCGGCGTAGCGCACGCGGAGCGACGCACCGGTCAGCTCCGGCACCATGCTGAGCAGCGTGATCGGGATGAAGAAGAACACCGCCGCCTTCGCGAAGCCGACGAGCATCTCGCGGCCGGTGCCGTGATAGGCGAAGCGGTCACCGTCGAAGTCCGTCTCGGAGAGCACGTACGCCCGCACCTTGACCTTGGCCCAGAAGAAGTAGACGCCGAGCGTGAGCAACGTCAGCAGCACATTGACGACATGGATGCCGAAGAGCGCGGCCCCCGAGCCCATGAACCGCGCGCGCCGATGTCCCTCGCTGCCCGATGGCCGCGCGGGCGCGGCCGCGGCGATGCTCCGCGGCGGTACCGCCGTCGGCGCCATCGCCGCTCGACGGACAGGAGCCGGGGGGCCGCGCCGAAGCTTCTCGAGCGAGGCCTGGTAGAGCGTGATGACCACGCCACACTGCGGGCACCGATCGCTGCCGACGCCGGTGGCGCCGCACTTCGGGCACGTGTCGGCCATCACGCCCTCCCGCGGAGATCGGACATCCTCGAAAGGATCGCACAGCGCCGGACGAGAACCCGAACACTATCCGTCCCTACGCATGCCCCAGGAGCGCCGGGATCGTGCGCAAGGCCTCCGCGAGCCGCGGCCCATGCCAGGAGAAGCGCTTGCCGTCCACGAGCTGCACGCGGCCGTCCCGCACGGCAGGCATGGCGGCGTAGCCGTCGAAGTCGTGCAGGTGCTTGCGGCGGAAGCGAAACGGCTCGTCGGGCAGAAGCACCACTTCCGGCGCGCGCGCGGCCACCTCGTCGAGGGACACGGTGGGATAGCGCGAGCGGTCGGCGAAGACGTTGGCGCCGCCGCAAGTCGCCAGCAGGTCGTGGATGTAGGTGTCGTGGCCGATCGTCATCCACGGCTCACGCCAGATCGGATAGAAGCACGGCGTGGCCCGGCGCCCGGCGAGCCGCTGGCGCACCGCCGTGTGCAGCGGCTCGAGGTCGGCGAGGAGCGCGCGCGCGGCGGCGGTCGCGCCGGTCAGGTCGCCGAGCTCTCGGATCATCGCCAGGCTTTCGCTCACCGAGCGCGGGTACGTCAGGAAGACCTCGAGGCCGGCGGCGCGCAACGCCTCGACGTCCTCACGCCGGTTCTCCTCGATGTTGGCGACCACGAGGTCGGGCGCCAGCGCCTTGATCGCGGCCAGATCGGGGTCCTTCTCGCCACCGACGCGCGTCTTCGTGCGCACGACCTCGCGTGGCTCCACGCAGTAGACGGTCACGCCGACGAGCGCGTCGGCGAGGCCGAGCGCGCAGAGCAGCTCGGTGGTGCTGGGCACCAGGGAGACGATGCGGCGGACAGCCACCTCAGGCGATGCGGCGGCTCCGCAGGCGCTCGACGAACCCGATGATGTCGCGCGTGCGGTCGGCGAGCTCTCGGTCCCACTTCATGATCTCCTCGAACGGCGCCTTGGTGTCGATGGCATCCTCGAGGCTCGTCACCGCCACGCCGAACAGCTTCAGCAGCCGGCGCGTCTCATCGGAGGGCATGGCCGTTCCCCTATTCGTCCTCGAGGGCGGGCACCTCGCGCCACTTCGGCTCGCCTTCGGGCTTGAAGTTCTTCGTGGTCACGAAGTGCATTCCGTGATGCAGGTTGAGCTTGAACTTGCCGCCGCCGAAGCGCGCGGCGATCCACGCGGTCGGATCCTCGAGGAGCGGATCGAGGTCCTGGGACGGAAGGCGGACGAGCCACTTGAAGCGGATGGTGCCCGCAAACGGCTCCTGGACCCCGAGGGTCGCCGTGAACTCCGGCCACACGCGGGCGAACTCCTCGAGGACCTGCTTGCGCGTCGGGCGCTCCAGACCGCGATTGAGGAGGTTGCGTCTCAGGTACGGCTCGACGAGATCCCAGCACCACGCGGCGATCACCGGCGGCGGCGAGTGTACCATGGAGCCGTGAGAAACTTCGAGATCGCGCGCCTCTTCTACGAGATGGCGAACCTTCTCGAGGTACGCGGCGAGTCGATCTTTCGCATCCGCGCCTACCAGCGGGGCGCCCAGACGCTCGAGGCGCTCGCGGAGGACGTCGGCGTGCTCGCCGAGCGCGGCGCGCTGACGTCGCTGCCGAACATCGGCAAGGATCTGGCCGCGAAGATCCAGGAGTATCTCGCCACCAGCCGCATCGCCCGCCTCGAGTCCCTGCGCGAAGGGCTGGCGCCGACCTTCCTCTCGCTGCTCGAGGTCCGAGGCCTCGGCCCGAAGACGGCGCGCGCGCTCTTCGAGCAGCTCGGCATCGAGTCCATCGAGCAGCTGGAGGAGGCGTGTCGCACGAAGCGGATCGTCGGCGTGGCCGGCGTGCGGGAGCGCACGTGCGAGAACATCCTGAAGGGCATCGCCGAGTGGCGCGCCGGCCGCACCCGCGTGCTGCTACCCGCCGCGCGCGCGGTGGCACGCCAGGTGGCCGACGCGCTGCGCGCGCACGGCGGCGTCGAGCGCCTGGAGATCGCCGGCTCCCTCCGCCGCATGCGCGAGAGCGTCAAGGACATCGACATCCTGGTGACGTCGACGGAGCCGGCGCGCGTGATCGACACGCTGGTGAGCCTGCCGTCCGTCGTCGCCGTCAACGGCCGCGGTGAGACGAAAGCGTCCGTCCGCCATCAGGACGGCCTCGCCATCGACGTGCGCGTGGTGGAGCCGGCGGCGTTCGGCGCCGCGCTGCAGTACTTCACCGGCAGCAAGGAGCACAACGTGCGGCTGCGTCAGCTCGCCATCCAGCGCGGCCTCAAGCTGAGCGAGTACGGGCTCTTCGACGAGACGAGCGGCGCGCGCGTGGCCGGCGCCACCGAAGAGGAGGTGTACGGAGCGCTCGGCCTGCCCTTCATTCCGCCGGAGCTGCGCGAGGACGCGGGCGAGCTCGAGGCCGCACGCGAGGGACGGCTGCCGCGCCTGGTCGAGGCGCGGGATCTCCGCGGCGATCTGCACGATCACACCGACTGGTCCGACGGCCATCATCCGCTGGAGAAGCTCGTCGAGGCGGCGGAGGCGCGTGGCTACGAGTACATCATCGTCTCGGACCACTCGCGCTCGCTGACCATCGCGGGCGGGCTGTCGGTGGACGAGCTGCGCGCGCAGCGCGTGAAGATCAACGAGCTGCAGGCGCGCCATCGCATCCGCATTCTCGCCGGCACCGAGTGCGACATTCTCGAGGACGGCCGTCTCGACTTCCCCGACGAGGTCCTGGCCGAGCTCGACGTCGTGCTCGGGGCCGTGCACTCTCGGTTCAAGCAAAGCCGTCCGGAGATGACCGCGCGCATCGTCCGCGCGCTCGGACATCCGCACCTCGACATCCTGGCGCATCCCACGGGCCGCAAGCTCGGCTCGCGCGAGCCGTACGACGTCGACATGGAGGCGGTGTTCACGGCGGCGCGAGCGCACGGCAAGGCCGTCGAGATCAACGCCTCGCCCGAGCGGCTGGACATGAGCGACGTGCACGCGCGGCGCGCGGCCGAGCTCGGCATCCCGGTGCCGATCAGCACCGACACGCACTATCTCTCCGAGCTCGACTGGACGGAGCTCGGCTGCGCCGTCGCGCGCCGCGCCTGGATCGGCCCCGGCCAGGTGCTCAACACCCGATCGCTCGAAGAGCTGCTGGCCTGGACGCGCCGCGGGTAGAATCGCGGGCATGAGCCGTCTCGGCACCGCCGCGTGGTCGTCGGCCGCCATCGACGTCGACGTGATGGCCATGCGCCGGGCGGCCGTGTGGGCCCTGCTGGTGAGCAAGCTCACGGCCGGCTGGGGGCTCGGCTGGGACATTCGCTGGCATATCCTGATCGGCCGCGATTCGTTCTGGATCCCGCCGCATCTCCTCACGTACACCTCGGTGACGGTGGCCGTGCTCGTGGCCTTCGGCGTCGTCGCCGTCGAGACGTGGGTGGCGCGGGCGGGCCGGCCGCCCGCCGACACGGTGCGAGTGGCCGGGCTCCTCGGCACGCCCGGATTTCATCTCGTGTGGCTTGGCATGGCGCTGATTCTCCTGGCGGCGCCCATCGACGATCTCTGGCATCGGCTCTTCGGGATCGACGTGACGCTGTGGAGTCCGCCGCATCTGCTCGGCCTGGCCGGCGCCCAGGTGAGCACGCTGGCGTTGCTGATCGTTGCGCTCGAGGTGTGGCCGGCCGGGTCGCGCGCGCGGCTCGCGGCGTTGCTCGTCGCCGGCACGTTTCTCTTCGGCACCTTCGCCATCGTGGCCGATCCCGCCGGGCGCGTCGCGTTCCTCCACGGCGGCGTGTGGTTCTTCACGTGGCCCGTGCTGATGGCGATCTTCACGGCGTTCAGCCTCACCCTCACCGCCCGGCTGGTCGGCTGGCGCTTCGCTCCGGTCGTCGTCATCGCGCTGTCGCTGCTCGTCCAGGTGTCGACGTGGGCGGTGAGCGACCTCGGCTTCGCGCTGGCCAAGCCGACCTCGGTCATCGAGCAGGTGCTGGCCGCCGACGACGGCACGTCGCCGATCGCCGTGGCGCACGAGATGGCGCGGCGCAATCGCGGGACGCCGGGGCGCTCGCTCACCGCGCGCCTGCTGCCGCTGGCGCCGGCGATCGTGCTGGCCCTCGTCGACGTGCGCCGGCGCTGGGCGCCGGCATCGCTGGCGATGAGCGCCATGCTGTTCGCGGTAGCGAGCTACAGCATGGTGCGCGCCCCGGCCTTCGCCCACGTCGTGCCGGGTATCACAGCCTTCGCGGCCGGCTTCATCCTCACGGTTGCCGGCGGGCTGGCCGGTGCGTGGGTGGCGGTTCGCACGTTCTCTTCACGCCGGCGGTAGACTCTGACCATGGAAGGTCCGGAGCGCACCTGCCCCACCTGCGGAGGCCGCATCGAAGACGGCGAGACCGTCGTCTTTTTCGGTGGCGAGATGTTCCATCTCGACTGCGCTCCTGGGGCCATGCCCTGGCCTCCCCCGCCCCGCGAACCACGCTTCTGAGCGACCCGAGCCGTCCGGTGCTGGCCGGCCCCCCGCGCGCGCCATGGCGCCGTCCGGGCCGGCGCGCCGAGCAGATGCGCCTGATTCCGCGCGACACCCTGCGCGCGCTCTACCAGCGGTCGGACGCGCAGGGGGCGTGGCGCACGGCCCTGCACGCCGGCTTGCTGCTCGGCGGCGCGCTCGGCATCCACGCGAGCCGCGGACACTGGTGGCTGCCGGTCGCGCTCTTGCTTCAGGGACTGCTGCTCGTCTCGCTCTTCGCCGTGATGCACGAGTGCGTGCACGACTCCGCGTTCCGCATGCGACGGCTGAACGCGATCGTGGCCTGGCTGGCCGGGCTCGGGATCTTGTTCAACGCGACGTACTACCGGCAGTTCCACTTCGCCCATCACCGGTACGCGCAGGATCCGACCCGCGATCCCGAGCTGCTCACGGCCCCGCCTCCGCGCTCGCGGGCCGCCTACTGGTGGCGCGCGAGCGCGCTGCCGTACTGGACGGCTCGCCTCGACAACGTCACGCGTCTGTCCCGTGGGCGCTTCGACGGCCTCGATTTCGTTCCGCACGCGGCACGGCCGGCCATCGTGCGGTCCGTGCGCGCGATGCTGGCGGTGCTCATCGCGCTCGCCATCGTCTCGGTCGCGCTGCGCAGCGCGGCGCTCGTGTGGTACTGGCTGCTGCCGCTCGCGCTCGGACTGCCGTGGTTACGGCTCTATCTGCTGAGCGAGCACACGGGCTGCAGCGAGGACGACGACGGCCTCACCAACACGCGGACGACGCTGTCGGTGTGGCCGGTGCGCTTTCTGATGTGGAACCTTCCGTACCACGCCGAGCACCATCTCTATCCGAGCATCCCGTTTCATCGGCTGCCCGCGACGCATCGCTGGCTGCGCCGCCATCTCGGCGTCGTCGCGCGCGGCTACGTGTCGGTCCAGCGTGGCCTCTACGCGCAGCTGCCGGAGCCCCACCGACCCGCCTGACCGGCGGGCAGTCACGCGAGCGTCAGGACCAGGCCGTCGCTCGCGCACTCGAAGGCCGCCTCCGCGCGCCGCTCGAGCATCGACGGCCCCATGTGCGTGAGCACGATCCGCCGGGCGCCGAAGCGCGCCGCCTCCAGGCGCACGGTGGCGTAGTCGAGATGGTACGGCACCTTGCGATCGAACGTGTACGCCTCGCAGACGAAGCAGTCGGCCGCGCGCGCGGCGTCGACGAGCGACTCCGTCCACTCGGTGTCGCCGGAATACGTGACGATGCGCGCGCCGTACTCGACGCGCAGCGCATAGGCAGGGGCGCCGCTCGCATGCTCGACGGTGAACGCGGTGACGCGGGCGCCCGCCACGTCGGCGACACGGCGATCGGCGAGCTCGACGAAATCCACGGCGAAGCGTCGCTCGACGCGCGTGGAGCCGGGAAAGAAGACCTCCATCGCGCGCTCGACGCGCTCGCGCAGGCCCGGCGGCCCCGCCACCACGAGCGGCGTGGTCCGTCGCGCGAACTGACCATCGAGGACGAGGAACGGCACGCCGCCGAAGTGGTCACCGTGCAGATGGCTCAGGACGACGGCGGCCACGTCGTTCGGCGCGATGCCGCCGCGCTTCATGGCGATCAGCGAGGACGCGCCGCAATCGAGGAGGATGGTCGGCCCGGCACCACGGAGGGCCAGGCACGTCTGGAGCCTGCCGTCGCTGCCGAACGCGTCGCCCGATCCCAGAAACGTGAGGGTAACGCTCACGTCTGTGACGGATCGAGCCAGGGCCGCGGTCCGGGCGGCGGTCGCCAGGCGGCGAGCGAGTCCAGCAGCTCGGCCGGCGTGTCGCCGAAGAGGAGGAGCGCGAGGTTCTCGCGCCGCACGAAGCCTTCGCTGGCGGCGTGCGAGAGCCAGCGCAGCAAGCCGTCGTAGTAGCCGGCCACGTTCAGGACGCCGACCGGCTTGACGTGCACGCCGAGCTGAGACCAGGTCAGCATCTCGAGCGTCTCCTCGAACGTGCCGAGGCCACCCGGGAGCGCCACGAAGCCGTCGACGAGGGAGGCCATGGTCGCTTTCCGCTCGTGCATCGTGGTGACCCGCCGAAGCTCGGTGAGCCCGGCGTGCGCGAGCTCCTTCGAGGCGATGGCGCGCGGAATGACGCCGATCACGTCGATGCCGGCTGCCAGCGCGCTGTCGGCCAGCACGCCCATGAGCCCGATGGATCCACCGCCGTAGACGAGGCCCAGCCGTCGGCGACCGAGCTCGTGCGCCAGCTCGCGCGCCGCCTCCGCGTACTCCGGCCGGTAGCCCGGCGCCGAGCCCGCGAAGACGCAGACCCGCTTCATCCCCCGCCTCCCAGCCACGCCCGCGCGAACTCCTCGCTCAGCGTTCCGCGGTACACCTCCTCGACGGGGCCTTCGAGACGCACGGACCAGTCCGGCCGGACGTCGATGACGAGCGTGCCGCCCGGCATCCTCACCGTCACGCGCCCGTGGTCGCAGAATCCGTTCCTCACGGCGGCCGAGGCGGCCCCACACGAGGACGACCCCGACGCCAGCGTGTAGCCGGCGCCGCGCTCCCAGATGAGGATGTCCACGCTGTCACGCCCGCCGACGCGCGCGAACTGCACGTTGGTGCGCTGCGGAAAGGCGGGATGGCGCTCGATCAGCGGGCCGAGCCGGCGCGTCTCGCTCTCGTCCAGACACTGGACGAAGACGACGCAGTGCGGGTTGCCGACCGACAACGCGGTCGCCGTCACCGTGGTGCCGTCGGCGAGCTGCAGCGGCACCGCCACGACGTCGCGGTCGGGGCCGTTCATCGGAATCTCCGGCGCGCGGAACGTCACCCGCCCCATCTCGACCGTCACGAAGCGCACGCGGCCCTCGCGCTCGTGGCACGTGCACTCGACGACGCCGCCTTTCGTGTCCACGGTGAACGTCTTCTTGCCGCGCGCGTGGCCGTGATCCCACAGGTACTTGGCGAAGATCCGCAGGCCATTGCCGGATTTCTCGGCCTCGCTGCCGTCGGGGTTGAAAATACGCAGCCCGAAGTCCGCACGCGCCGTCGGAACGAGCAGCAGGATCCCGTCCGAGCCGATGCCCCAGTTGCGATCGCACACGCGAACGATCGCTCGTTCGCTCAGCGGCGCCGGCAGCAGGGCTTGCTCCATGACGATATAGTCGTTGCCGAGACCGTGCCCCTTGGCGAAGGCGATCATGGGCGGGCCAGCTCGACCCGCCGTCCGCTCGCGGCAGACAGATAGCCCGCGTAGATGACCTCGACGACCTCGCGGGCGAGAAGACCGCCGGCGAGCGGCTCGCGGCGCTCGCGGATGGCGTCGACGAAGTCGGCGAGCTCTTGCGGGTAGCCGCGCATCCAGTCCTCATCGGGGCTCGGAAACTGCCAGCCCGCCTTCGTCTCCACCTTCTCGCTGATGTACTCGTCGCCCCACACGGCCGCGTCCGGCGCATAGGCGGCGAGCGTCGTGTTCGGCGTGATGTTGGCGTGCACGACCGCGTTGGTCAGATAGGCGGTGACCACGTTGCGGACGCCACCGAGCGTGATGTCGTTCGAGTGCACGGTGGCCTTGGTGCCGTCCTCGAACGTCACGATCGCCACCGACCAGTCCTCTACGTCGTCGACGGCGGTCCGGTGATGCGGGGTCCGGCCGACCACGTCGGGGAGCCGCGTGAGCTGCGCGACGTCGGCGACGACGGAGACCGCGCGAATCGGCCGGCCGCGACGGCGCTGCCCCTCGTAGTGCTTGAGGTGGAGGACGACGCCGACGGGATGCGAGCCCATGCGGAGCAGCGCGCCGCCCCCGGCGGTCTGCCAGCGACGCGCGTAGGCGGCGTGGGAGCCGGAATGGCTTTCCTCGGCGCGGAGCTCGAGGATGGTGCCGCCGGCGGCGTCCAGGAGACGGCGGAGCTTGGCCACGGGCGGCGCGTAGACGAAGTCCTCCGCATAGCAGAGCGTCGTCCCCGCCTTCGCCACCGCCTCCAGCACCGCGTCCGAGTTCCGCAGCGCCGTCTCCAGCATGGTGCCGCGGTCCACGCTGGCGGCCCCGAAGAACCCGGTCAACGGCTTCTCGACGATCACGTGCTTCCCCGCCCGCGCCGCCGCCACCGCGATCTGATGATGCGAATCCGTCGTCGAACAGATATCGACGACGTCGACCTCAGGACACTCGATCAGCTCCTGGGCGTCCGTGAACGCACGCGGGATGTCGTGATGCCGGGCGAATGTCTCGACGTCGCCGCGCGTTCGCGAGCACACCGCGGCCAGCCGCACGCGCGTCGGAATGAGCGGCCGGTAGTTCACCGCGTGCAACTCCGCCGCAAACCGCGCTCCCACGATCCCGACGCCGAGCGGAGCCACGGACGAGTGGGACGTTAACGCTGAGAGATCGGGACGTAGGTGGCGCGCGTGGAGCCGGTGTATTCGGCGCGCGGCCGGATCAGGCGGTTGTTGCCGTGCTGCTCGAGCACGTGCGCCGCCCATCCCGCCACGCGGCTCATCGCGAAGATCGGCGTGAACTGATCGGTGGGGATGCCCATGGCCGCATAGCCGGCGCCCGAGTACAGATCGACGTTCGGATAGATCTTCTTTTCCTCGGTCACCACGCGGGCGACGGTATTGAGGATCTGCACCTTGCCCTCGTCGCCCACCTGCCGCCCGAGCTCGGTCGCCAGCCGACGCAGGTGCTTGGCCCGTGGATCCTCCACCCGGTAGACGCGATGGCCGAACCCCATGATGCGCGCCTTGTCGGCGATGGCCTTGCGGATCCAGGCGTCGGCCTTGGCCGGATCCTTGATCTTGTCGACCATCAGCATCACCTGCTCGTTGGCGCCGCCGTGCAGCGGCCCCTTCAGCGCGCCGATGGCGGAGGTGATGGCGGAGTGCATGTCGGACATGGTGGCGGCGGTGACCCGGGCGGCGAAGGTCGAGGCGTTGAACTCGTGGTCGGCATGCAGGATGAGCGCGACGTCGAAGGTCTTGGTGGCGAGCTCGGTCGGCTTCTTGCCCGACATCATGTAGAGGAAATTCGCGGCCAGATTCAGCTTCGGATCCGGCGCGACGAGCGGCTTGCCGCGTCGGATGCGCTCCCACGTCGCCACCAGGGTCGGCATCTGCGCGGTGAGCCGCGTGGCCTTGCGCACGCTCGCCTCGCGAGAGTTGTCGGCGGCGTCGGGATCGAAGGCGGACAGCGCCGACACGCCGGTGCGCAGCACCTCCATCGGCGTCGTCTTCTTCGGCATGCCGCGCAGCAGCTCCACGAGCTTCGGCGGCAGCTTGCGCGACGCCGTGGACGACATCGTCTTGTAGAAGGTGTCGTACTCCTTCTTCGTGGGCAGCGCGCCGAACCAGAGGAGATAGACGACCTCCTCGAACGTCGAGTGCGCCGCGAGATCGTCGACATCGTACCCGCGATAGACCAGACGACCTTCCCGCCCGTCGATGAAGCAGATGTCCGACGTCGAGACGACGACGTCCTCGAGGCCGGCCTTGTTGAGCGTGCTCATCCGTCTGGTCTCCCTCGGAAGGATAGTAAAACCGGTTGGTTTGTATCATAGCAGCCTGGACGCTTCAACAACCGCCCATGCGCGTCATCGACTTCTACGACCGTCATCCCATCAGCGAGCAGCAGGTGCTCGCGGCCGTGCGACGCACGCGTGGCGTCGGGCCCCTCGTCGCCGACGATCTCTTCGCGTTCGACCAGGATCATTACGGCGGCCTGGCCGCCATCGATGCCCTCGCCCGGCGTGCCGGCATCGGCGCTGCCTCACGCGTGCTCGACATCTGTGCCGGCCTCGGAGGGCCGGCGCGGTTCCTCGCGAGCCGCCGCGGGTGCCGCGTGGTCGGCGTGGAGCTCAACGCCGGGCGGGCGGCCGGCATGGCGCGGCTCACGCGGCTGGTGCGCCTCGACCGGCACGTGCGCGTCGTGCGCGGCGATGCGGCGACGCTGCCGTTCGCCGGTGGCTGCTTCGACGCGTGCGTCAGTCAGGAGGCGCTGCTGCACATCGTCGACAAGGGGGCCGTCCTCGGCGAAGCCCGCCGCGTGCTCGCACCGGGCGGGCGGCTGGCGTTCACGGACTGGATCGTTCGCGGCGCGCTCGGCGACGGCGAGCGCCGTCGGCTCGAAGACTGGATGGCGGCGGTGACGCTACAGACGCTGGCCGGCTATCGCACGCTGCTCGGCCGCGTGGGCTTCCGCGGCGTCGAGGCGGAGGATCTCTCCGACGAGTGGCGACCGATCCTCCGCGAGCGCCTCACGATGTACCGCTCGATGCGCGAGGATTTCACGCGGCGCCTCGGCGAGACGGCCTATCGCGACTACGACGCCCTCTACACGTTCTTCGTGGGCCTGGTTGAGGCGGGCAAGCTCGGCGGCGGCCGGTTCAGCGGATCCGCTTGAGAAGGTCGCCGAGACCCTTTTCGACCTTCTCGCGGTCCACGCCCTTCAGGATGGTGGCGGGATCCACGCGGATCGACGGCGACGAAGCGCTGCCGGTCACCTTGGCCTTCAGCTCGCCGCGCGCATGGGTCACCACCATGTCGAGATCCATACGGCCGTTGGCAAGCCCGTACTGCCCCGCGATGGCGACCTTCATCGGCCGGCTCGTGTAGAGCAGGTCCCTGGTCGTGACCACGCCATTGGTGATGCGATAGCTGCCGGTGATCGACTCGAACTCGAGTGGCGAGCCGGCAGCGATCACGGGCACGTCGGCGTCGACCGCGGTCGAGATGGCCCCGCCCACGCGCACGACGCCGGACACGAGCGCCAGCGCCTGCGCGCCGACGACCTTGCCGGGGCCGGCACGCAGCGTGCCCGGGCCCGAGAGCGTGTTCCACATGTCGGCGGCCGCGAACGAGAGGGCGCCGGTCAGATCGAGCGGCCCGGTGATCGCGTACCCCTGACAGAGATAGTCGACGAGCACCTT
>DASTCJ010000164.1:0-2638 GCA_035605575.1 Candidatus Methylomirabilota bacterium | reverse complement strand
GAGGCGCGCGACTTCGGCCACCGGATGCCGCACTCCGGTGGACGTCTCGGCGTGCACCATCGCGACGACATCCGCGCGCTGCGATGACAGCGCCTTCGCGACGTCTGACGGGTCCACAGCTCGACCCCATTCGATCTGCAGACGATCGACGTCGGCGCCGTAGCGGGCGAGGATCGTCGCCAAACGCTCGCCGAAATAGCCGCCCACGACGACAAGCGCTCGGCGACCGGGCTCCACGAGGTTGGCGGCGAGCGTTTCCACGCCTGCCGTCCCGGTTCCCGAGACAGCCAGGGCCAGCGAACCCTCGGGCGCGCGGCATACCCGCGCCAGTCGGGTGCGAATGTCGTCGAGAATCGCGAGGAGATCGGGATCGAGGTGCGAACGCGGTGCGGCGCCGAGCGCGGCGAGCACGCGATCGGACACCGGCGACGGACCCGGGCCGAGCAACAGGCGATCGGTAGTCGGCAGCATCGAGGTCCCCCGTCAGTCGAATTGCGCGAGTGTCCGCGTGATGGCGTCGCGAGCCTCGGCCGACGCCGGCAGCAGCGGTCCCCGCACGGGTCCGCCGTGAAAACCGCGCGCGTCGAGCGCGCACTTCAGACCGGCCACGCCGTACACGGAGCTGACGAGCTGAGCGATCGGCGTCAGACGGCGCTGAAGCGCGACGGCCGCGTCGTGTCGGCCGGCTCGAGTCAACTCGAACAACGACACACACGCATCGGGCAGCACGTTTGCGACGGCGAGAATGGCGCCGGCCGCGCCGGACACAAGCGCGGGATACGCGACCGGAGCCCATCCGGAAAGCACGGAGAATCGACCGCCGTTGAGCAGGACGCACTGTCCGAGCCGCTCGAGCTCCGGGCTCGTTTCCTTCATGCCGATGATGTTCCGATGTTCGGCCAACGCCGCGACGATCGGCACCGTGAGCGTAATACCGGTCACGCCGGGCAAGTTGTAGAGGAGGACCGGAACCGGCGAGGCATCCGCCACCGCGCGAAAGTGCGCGAGCAGCGCTTCGGTCGTCATCTGCGCCTTGAAGTACGAGGGCGTGCGCACGAGAACGGCATCAGCGCCAAGCGCGGCCGCTCGAGCCGTGGCATGAATGGTGGCGCGCGTCGATTCCCTGCCGGTGCCGACCAGCAGCACCCGGTCGCGCGGCACTTCCGCCCGCACGGCCGCCACCAGCCGGTCTCCTTCCGCGTCGTCGAGCGATCCCGCTTCGCCGTTTGAGCCGAGCGCCAGCACCCCGGCCAGGCCGGTCTTCATCCAGCGCCCCACATTGGCGGCGACGGCCTGTTCGTCGACGTCGCCGGTCGCAGGGTCGAAGGTGGTGGGAATCGGGGGAAAAATCCCGCGGAGACGATCGTGCATGGCCTCAGCGGAGGCTACCCGCGCGCAGGAAGGCTGTCAACGCACAGGTCCCTCTAGAGCGTCCGGCGGCGGCCGACCAGGAGATCTGTCGCGGGCGCGGACGTCCAGACGACGAGCTGAACGGCCAGGACGACGACGAACAGCGTGGCGGCCGGCGCGAGCAGCCACGGCGCCTCGCGCATCAGCGACACCTTCGCGGCATCCTGCAGCATCGTCCCGAGGCTCGGCGTCGGCACGGGGAAACCGAGCCCGAGATACGAGACGGTCGCCTCGGCGATGAGCAGGGCCGGAATCAACAGCATGACCTCGACGCCGAGGAAGCTGCGCGCCGCCGGCAGCAGATGCCACATGAGGCGCAGGGGGCCGGCGCCGGCGGCGCGTGCGGCCATCGCGTACTCCCGCTGCCGTTCGCCTGCGACAATCGCCCGGACGCCACGCGCGGCGTGCGGCCACGCCGCGACCGCAAACAGCAGCGCCATCAGGAAGAACACTTGAGCCGTGGACAGAATGAGCGGCAGCGCCCCGCGCAGCACGAGCACCAGGTACGCGCCTGGGAGCACCAGAAAGAAATCGGTGACGAACATCAGGCCGGTATCGACCGCGCCGCCTGCGCTCCCCGCAAGTCCGCCAATCAGGGCCCCGAGCATCAATGCGCCCGCGACGCCGAGCGCGGCGATGGCAAACGACAACCGGGCGCCGTACACCAGTCTCGAGAACAAATCGCGGCCGAGCGCATCCGCGCCCAGCAGCAGAAGCGGACCCTCGCTCGGCTCGAGACTGACAAGCCGGCCGTCCGAGAACCACTTCAATGTGAGCGGCGTCGTGTCGGTGTCCCGATACCGTCGCGAAATCCGGTCCTCGAGAATCTGCTGAAACACAAACGGCGTTCGAAGACCGGCGCGGTCGGCGATCCGGACGCGCATGGGCGGCGCGTACACTTTGTCCGGAAACTGGCTGTTGGGATCGTTCGGGGCAATGAACGGCGCCAGGATCGCGACGCCCGCAAACGTGATCAGGAGCGCGGCGCCGAGCCGCACCCGCCAGCGCGCCCACGAGAACGCGATCACCCGGCCTCCCGGACTCGAGGATCGACCAGCGCTCGTGCGACGTCGGCGAGGAGGTTGCCGACGGCGACGAGCAGCGCGCCCACGAGCGCACAGCCCGCCGCCAGAAACAGATCGCGGCCGGCGACCGCGTCAAACAGGAGACGGCCGAGGCCTGGCCACGACGTCACCATCTCGACCGCGAGCGAGCCGCTGAACAGCGT
>DASTCJ010000044.1:0-24114 GCA_035605575.1 Candidatus Methylomirabilota bacterium | reverse complement strand
GCTCGTCGGGCGCATCGCGGATCTGTCGCAGGCGCTGCGCGGCGCTCTCGCGATTTGCGAGCTGACTGCCGCGGTGGTAGCGCTCGGCCTGCGGTCCGCGCCGGTCTTGATGCCGCTCTTGCTGACCAGCGTCTTGCACGCCGCGGCGCTCGCCCCAACCACGACGCTCGCCGATGCGCTCGCGCTCGGCGCCGCGATGCGTGGCCATGGGCGGCAGGGATTCGAGTACGGGTGGGTACGCGGAACCGGGTCCGCCGTCTTCATCGTCGGGACGCTCGTCAGCGGGCAGGTGGTCGCTGTGTGGGGCCTCGCGTCGATCATCATCTCGCAGGCCGTGTTGCTGTTTGCCGCCTCGGGTGTCGCAACACTCTTGCCGATCGCTGAGCAGCGGGACGCCGCGAGCGGAACCGCGTCCAGTGCTCGAGACGGTGTGGTGGCTCTCCTCGGCATGCCCATGTTCCGGCGCATCATGTTGGTCTCGGCTCTCGTGCTCGGCAGCCATGCGATGCACGACACCTTTGCCGTCATCCGCTGGAGCGCGGCCGGGATCACTCCTTCCGTGGCGAGCACGCTCTGGTCTCTGTCGGTGACGGCCGAGGTCCTCGTCTTCTTCATCGGTCCGCGCCTGCTGAGCGAATTCGGCCCGGCCCGCGTCGTGGCTCTTGCCGCCGGTGCCGGCGTCGTGCGCTGGATCGTCATGGCGTCGTCGACCAGCGTGATCGCCCTCGCGCTGGTGCAGCCGCTCCACGGTCTCACGTTCGCGGCCCTGCATCTTGCTTGCATGCGCGTCATTTCGGTCATCGTCCCGCCACACCTGGCCGCAACGGCGCAGGCGATGTATGCGCTGGGCGCCGGCGCGACGACCGCGCTACTGACCCTGGCGTCCGGCTCGCTCTACGGAGCGGTCGGCGCTCAGGGGTTTTGGGTGATGGCCGTTCTCTGTGCCGCCGCTCTGCCGCTGGCGCGGGGACTTCGGCGTGCCCCGGTCACGCGCTCCTGATCAGATTGATCGGCGAAGACGGCGGGCGGCGGGGTGCGGCGATGACCGTCGGAGAAGACGACAGTCGGAGCTGGCACGCGAGATGCTAATTCTCCAGCCGTGGAGGCTGAACGCCGAGCGATCAGGGAGCGTATCGACGCCGGACAGCTGCCGGCGAGCGCTGGCACCGACCAGTGCTGGGCCGGAAAGAGCGGCGGCGGCCGATGCTCGGGGTGCAACGAGTTGATCCAGCCCGATGAGAACGAGTACGAAGTAGTCACGGATGCAGGCGATGAGACGTCGGGGTCGCTGGTATTTCATCGGAGATGTCTGGACATCTGGCTAACCGAGTGCGGACGGAAGGAGCCGATGTCGAACGACTGACGCGTGGACGGGCGATGTTGCGTGGTCGACGCAGACGAGGCCCGCAACTAGGGAAGATATGTCACGCGGCTCCACGTCTTGAGCGCCTTGAGCACCGGCACGTCGGGCAGGTCGTGAATTTCTTCTCGCGGTGATATCCCCAGAACGTCGAGCTCGGCAGCGTCCTTCAGAAACGCCGCAGCGAGGAGCTCGTGACCGAGCTCGCGAAGGCATAGGCCGGCCATGTGACGACCGATCGCGCTCGCCGGAGGCCCGAGCATCGCCGCCATGGCGTACGCCTGCGCGGTCTCCTGCCATTCCTTTCGAGCAAAGCGCACCTCGCCGACCTCTGCCCACGCCTTCGAATCGTACGGGTCGACTTCGACCACCTCGAGCGCTCGGACAAGGGCCCCATCCATGTCATTCCGCCAGAGCGCTTCCTTCGTCCGGCTCTCGAAGAGCGCATGGAGGTTCTCACGGTAGAGGAGCTCCTGCGCGGGCGTCGCGGGGTTCATGTTTCGCGCGTGGCGTTCGGCGAGGTCCATCACACGCGCGACTTCATCGCGATCCCCCCGGCGCTGCGGTAGGAATCCAGCGGCGCGGTAGAACCGGCTCGTGAGGAGCTCGGCGCTGAACGGGTCGGTGGCGCCGATCACCAGTGCGGACGCGCGCTCGAGGTGGCCGTACCATCTTTCGAGCTCCTGCAGCGGAGCACCGGTCTTGGCCTTGTGCACGAACACCAGGGCCGTCGCATTGAAGCCGGCCGGAATGGCGTCGGGGACGGTGAGCGCGATCTGCTCGAACGCGCCAAGGTCCGCGTCTTGGTAGTCGGCGATGCGGCCGGGCAGCTGCTGCATGAAATTGGCCGACGCCCGCCAGTACGCGAGCTCTACCGCATCGGCGTCCGCGCCTCGCGTGTCGAGGAGCGTCGGCGAGACCAGAGCGAGCAGCGGCTCGTAGAGACACAGCGAGTGCAGGAGCGAAGCCAGGCGGCACTGCCGACGGCCGCCCAGGTCGGCCCAGCCGTCGAGCGCGTCACAGAGCGCGCGCCACCGGTCGGTGCGATGACTCTCCGGAAGCTGCCGCGGATCGGTCAGCGCATATGGCGCTCCGACCTCGCCAGCGAGCTCGGAGCGGAATCCGCGCGGCATCGCCCGCTGGGCGGCGAATGCCGGGACACTCGAATCGCCGAACGCGCGCCACGCCTCCTCGACGGCGGCCGCGTGGAGCGGGCCCATCTCGAGCGCGCCGAGATCGAGATACGGACGGAGCAGCCAGGAGGAGAAGCGCGCGCGCAGGCGCTCGTCCGGCGCGCGACTATCCGAACCTGGCGTAGAGCCCTCCGCACACCGCGCTGACGTACTTTCCGTTTTTCTTCTGCTTCTCGAGCCACGTCCGATGGGCCTTGCTCAGCTCCTCGAAGTCCTTGGCGTACTCCTGGAACTGGAAGTAGTTCCTCACGGCGTTGACGCCGGGCTCGAGCTCCCGGTACATGTGGCATACCGGTGTGACGGCGAAGATCTTGTCTCGCTTGTTCTGGCCTTTCATCAGGACGGCGATCGACTCCCACGTCCCGATCAACAAGAGGACCGCGCTTCGCTCGGCGGAGCCTTCCGCGGTCGCGGCCATGGCCGCCGAGCCGCCCACGGTCTTCCGCCGCAGGACCTCCGCGGCGTGGTATTCGGGGTTGCTGCGTAGCGTCTCGATGGCCAGAAGAATCGCGGTTTCGTCGTCCATGGTGCCCCCTCGGTGGTGGTAGACCGGCGGTGCCGAATCTACCCGCGCCCGTTCAAGTCCACAAGGCGGTCGGCGTCCCAGAACTGCATGTGCATGGATTCGATCAGCGCCGCGGCGGAGCCACGGTGGGTGGCCGCCGCGTCGTCGCGGTCGCCGGCGGCGAGCACTGCAGCGAGACCACGATGACAATGCGCCTGGAGCGGCCGCATACCGAGCTCTTCGGCGCGGTTGAGGGCCGCGCGAAGGCGGGCCTCGGCCTTCTCCGGCTTGCCCCCGCGGGCACTCACTGCGCCCAGGACCCGTAGCGCATACGCCTGGTTCGCACGCTCGTCGTGTTCCTCGGCGAGCGCGAGCGCGCGTCCCGCGATCGCGGCTGCGTCGCTCGTCCGCCCGGCGAGGAGATACGCCTCGCCGAGATAGGCCAGCCGGAGCGCATGGCGGGCGACGAAGCGCTTCGACTCGGCCAGCGTCACCGTCTGCTCGAGGAGCGCGATACCGTCATCGAGCCGGCCGGAGAGCGCGCGAGCATAGCCGAGGTGCAAGGCGACATAGGAGAATCCCACCGGGCTCTCCGCGAAGGCGCCGGCCGAGAGTGCCCGCTCGAACGAGCGCAGCGCCCGCCGCACGTCGCCCTGCCGCAGGGACAGTACGCCCAGTCCGAGATGCGCGTACCCGCAGCTGAACGGGTGCTCCGCCGTCTCCGCGATGCGCAGGCCTTCCTCACCGGCCACGGCGCCCGCGGCGAACTCGCCGAGCTCCGCGAGCGCCCAGGCGATGAAGCTCAGCGAGAAGGACGCGGGGAGCACGAACATGCCGAAGCGATCCCGGGCGCGGTCGCCCTTCAAATGCGTCGCGTTCCACTGAAAATAATCGATCGCGCGCCGGTAGTCGCCCTGCGTGTGATAGGCGAGGCCGAGCGGCAGGTTGGTCACGACCTGGAGCGGAAGATCGGCCAGCCGCTGCCCGATCGCCAGCGCGTGCTCGCCGGCGGCGGCGGCATCCGCGTAGCGGCCAAGAATCCAGAAATGCTCGGTGAGGTAACAGTGCACCCACGCCATGCGGCTCGCGTCATCGAGGCGCGCAGCGAGGTCCCGGGCCTCTTGCAGGCACTCGGCGATCCGCTCGCGATCGCCAAGCGGCTGCAGCACGTTCCGCAGCTCGAAGCGGAGATCGACCGCCTGCTCGAGGTTGGCGCGTGTCTCCGGCAACTGGGCCAGCGCGGCCAGCGCCTGCTCGAACAGCGCAACGGCCTCGCGATACGCCTGCCGGTCCGCGGCCTTGGCCGCGGCCTGCCGCAGATAGGCGACCGCCTTCTCGCGGAGCTGTCCGCGCGCGGCATGCTCGGCGAGGCGCTCGACCTGCTCACCGAGCCGATCGGCGTAGAGCGTCTCCATGGACTCCACGATGCGCCCGTGGATCTCGCGCCGACGCTCGTGGAGCAGCCCGCTGTAGGTGACGTCGTGCGTCAGAGAGTGCTTGAAGGTGTACTGCAGATCCGGGAACAGCTGCGTCGCGTACAGGAAGCCGGCGCGCTCGAGATCACCAAGGCTGACGCGGCACTCGTCCTCGGACAGCCGGCTGATCGCGTGCAGGAGTCCGAACGGGACGTCATGGCCGATGACGGCGGCCTCCTGCAACAGTTGCTACTCGGGCGCGCGCAGTCCGTCGATGCGCGCGGCCAGCACCGCCTGCACGGTGGGCGGGACTCGCACGCTCGCGACGGGCGTCGTGAGCCGATACCTGCCACGGGTTCCCTCCAACGCCCCGCTCTCGACGAGCGTCTGCACGATCTCCTCGACGAAGAACGGATTACCGCCCGTGCGCGCGATCAAGAACGCCTTGAGCGGCGCCAGGCTTGCGTCGGACCCGAGCAACGCGCCGAGAAGCTCGGCGACGCTGTCGGTACCCAGCGGGTCCAGCCGAACCTGGTGATAGTTGGCGCGCGTCGTCCATTCGTCGTGGTATTCCGGACGATAGCTGACGAGCAGGAGCAGCCGCGCGTCCGCGGTGGCCCTCACCAGCTCGTTCAGCAGGCCCAGCGTCAGCGAATCATTCCAGTGCAAGTCCTCGAACACGACGATCACCGGCTGCACGCGCTGCTCGCTCAAGAGAAGCCGCGTGACCGCTTCGTAGGTGGCCTGTCGGTGCTGGACCGCGTCCAGGGAGGCGAACGGATGGTCGTCGTACAGCGCGTCGAGCAGATCGAGCACAGGCGGAACGGCCTCCTGCAAGGTCGGATCGAGCGTGAGGATCTTGCCGGTCACCTTTTCGCGGATCGACCGCGTGCTGTCGTGCGCGTCGATCTTGAAATAGTTCTTCAGCAGCTCGATCAGCGGGAGATAGGGGGTCGCTTGCCCGTACGACGCCGATCGGGATTCCAGCACGAGCCAGTCCGCCGCATGATGCGAGCGTACGAGCTCGTGCACCAGGCGCGACTTGCCAACACCGGGCTCGCCAACGACGGCCACGATCTGACCGCGGCCCTCGCGGGCGCGCGCGAGCACGTCTCGCAGCGCGCTCATCTCCGGACCGCGGCCGACGAACGGTGTGAGTCCCCGCGCGGCCGCCGCCTGCAGGCGCGAGCGCATCGGGCCGGCGCCGATCAGCTCATAGATCTCGACCGGCGCGGCCAGACCCTTCACCGGGACGGGACCGAGTCGCTTGACCTCGACGAAGCCTTCGGCGAGACGCAGACAGTCGGCGGTGATGAAGATGGAGCCCGGGCGGGCAATCTGCTCCATGCGCGCGGCCAGGTGCGTCGTCTGCCCCACGGCGGTGTAGTCCATGTGAAGATCGCTGCCGATCGAGCGCACCACGACCTCGCCGGAATTGATGCCGATCCGTACCTGGACGGAGATGCCCTCCGTCTGCCTCAGATCGTCGGCGTGGCGCTCGATCTCCTTCTGCATGCGCAGTGCCGCATAGCAGGCGCGGATCGCGTGGTCCTCGTGGGCGACGGGCGCGCCGAAAATCGCCATGATGCCGTCGCCCATGACCTGGTTCACGGTGCCCTCATAGCGGTGGACTCCGTCCATCATTCGCTCGAGGACCGGATCGAGCACCTTCCGTGCTTCCTCGGGATCGCGGTCGCTCAGCAGCTCCAGCGAGCCCTTGATGTCGGCGAACAAGACCGTGACCTGCTTTCGCTCGCCCGCCAGCGAGTCGCGCGAGGTGAGGATCTTGTCGGCGAGATGTTTCGGGGTGTGGTGCTGCACCCCGGCATACGGTCGCGTGACCGCGTCCGCTCCGAGCGCGGAGCCGCACTCACCGCAGAACTTCTGGGCGGCCAGGGCGGCTGCACCGCAGCGCAGGCACTTCATGACATGTCCTCTTGGAAGGTGCCGCCCACTCTAGCGCGCGGCCGCCCGCCGCGCGACTAGTTCTTCACCGGCCGCAAGTAGATGTTCGCCGTCCGCTGCCCGATTTTCCGTCCGAGCGCCAGGCCGTCCTCGCACGCGCTGCGGAAGTGGATGCCGGCGAAGACACGCGAGTCGGCGCTCTCGCGCGCCGCCTGGGTGAAGCTCGAGAACGATCGCGTCAGCGCGGGGAACGGCGGCCCGCTGGTGAATGAGAAGGCCGTCTGGTCGCCGAAGATGCTCGCGAGCACGACGGCGGCGGCGCCGCTGAAGATGCTCTGCGTGGACGGGTAGTCGGACACGGCCGGCGTGTTCTGGTGGCTATCCCAGGTCGGATCGCCCGCGGTCGCGTCATTGCCATCGTTGTCGCCTTCGCGGATGGCGGTCACGGGCCGCCAGAGATCGTATACGTAGCGAATCTTCCACCCCGCGATGTAGCTATCCGCCATCGCGAAGTTCATCAGAGCCAGCGTGCGGGCGCTGTCGCTGAGATCGGCCTTGCGCGCGGTGAGGACGGTTCGCGCGATGGTGTTCCAGGCGCCGGGGCCCTCGAACCAGAACTGTGCGATCTGCGTCTGGTCGGTCGTCCGGACGGTGCTCACCTTGCCGCCGATATTCTTCACCTCGTTGAAGTCACGCGCGTACGTCGGGCTCGTCAGCGCCGGCGGTCCGGGCAACCAGTACTGCGACGGAGACAACAGGGTGAACGGCGTCACGTTGACCCACCCGGGCTGGGCCGAGGGCAGGTAGCCGCGCGCGAGGTCGGGGTTGGCAATCGGCGGATTCGGCGGCGTCGGATTCGGATGCGGACGCCACCGGCCGGGGCCCGCCGCGGCGATGTAGGGCGCGTCGCGAGTGGCGCCGTCGTCCTTGCGGAGATTGAGCATCGCGGCCGCGGCCGTCCGACCGAGCGCGACCCCCTTGTTGCGGCCCGGCGCGTCGGTGATGCGCGCCATCGACGCCGCGTACGCCTGCTCGGCCATCGCCACCGCGTTCGCGCGCTGCACGGGCGTCCCCGACGACCCGACGATGCTGACGAGCACCGTGTGGGCCGCGGCGGCAGCCGCGGCATCGGCGACGACGCCAGCCTCGGCCGGTCCCTCGAAGTAGTACGCGTCGTACCGGCGCGCGATGGCGTTCACCGCGTCGTGTACCGCGCCCTGCACCATGGCCAGCGTCCGCGTTGATACGAGGTTGCTCTGACCGTTGGCGACGATGGCCTTCATCGTCGTCTCGTTCCACTGGATGACCTCGTTGGCCATCGCGGAAGATGCGAAGGCGAGCGTGGCGACCCACAAGAGACTGAGGATGGTGCACAACCGTGTCTTCATGACGACCTCGCTTCTGTTGCCCGCGGTTCCTCTGCTTGATGCACGTGATTGAGCGCTGGCTAGCCGAGCGCAGCGCGCGCCTCCGTGAGCTTCTGCTGGAGGAGCGTGCCGCCGAGACGCTCGACGAGCGGCGCCGCCTCGTCGAGCCGGCGCCGCGCCGTCTCGCGCCGTCGACGTCCGTCGAGAAGCACCAGATCGAGCAGCGCCCAGGCGAGAATGCCGTCGGCGCCGGTGTCGCGCGCCGTGCGCGCCGCAGCCTCGAGGCAGCTGCGCGCACGGCGCTCGGCGAAGAGTCCCCGCGTGAGGACCCAGCCGGCGTTGCGTGCGGCGACCGAGAGCGAGAGGCGCTCGCCGCCCGTCGCGGCCCGCAGGTAAATCTCGCCGAGGATGAGGCGCGCCAGGTTCGCTGAGCGTGGCGTGCCCCAGCCGGTGAAGCGCTGCACGGTTGCTTCGAGGCACGCCGTTCCCTCGGCCGGCCGGCCGGAGAGGACGAGCGCGAGACCTTGGAAGCCGTCGACGCCGGGAAGCAGCGACATGAAATCGCGCGCGACGATGTCCTCGCGGACGTCGGCGAGCACCTGCAGCGCCTCGGCCGTGCGGCCGAGCATTGCTAGCGAACCGCCGCGTGCCGACAGCGCCGCCATGCGGTCGAGCGGGTCCGGCGATACGCGCAGGGCCTCGTCGGCCATGGCGAGCGCCTGCCCGTGCTCTCCGTCCAGGTTCAGAAGGCTCGCCGTTCCCCACAGCCCCATGGCGATGGTGCGCGGGTCGGCGGCCGAGCGGCCGATCTCGATGATTCGTCGCGTCTCGACCAGGCCGGCTCGGAAGCGACCCGATAGCAGGTGATCGAATGCGAGTCCCCAGCGCGCCTTCGACACGAGGTAGACGTCGTGGCGTCGCGCGCCGATCTCGAGCGCGCGCGCCGCCAGATCGGCCACCCGCCGCTGTCCGTCCGTGCCCGCCTCGCCCAGCCCGGCGTAAAGCAGGCCCATGCACGCGTAACCGATGCACTCCTCGTCGCCGATCGTCTCCGCGAGCGTGAGCGCCTGCTCGCCCCACGCGCGCGCGGGCTCGAGACGCCAGCGCATCGCATTCGCGAAGCCGAGCCAGAAGAGAAGGAGCGCTCGCGCCCGCGAGGCACCGAGCTTCTCGATGCGCGCGAGGTACCGCTCGACGAGAGCCGCCTGTCCGCGGAAATCGCGCCGGTAGTAATGCGCATGGACCCAGCGCACCAGGATCTCGGCCAGCCGCTGGTCGTCGATGCCCGTCGACGCCTGGTCGGCCAGGTCGACGGCGCGTCGAAAGCGCTCGTCCGCCTCGTCGAGCGCGTACACGCGGAGACTCCGCTCGCCCGCTCGTGCGAGGTAATGCACCGCGCGCGCGCGCTCATCGGCCTGCACGAAGTGGTGGGCGAGCGTGTCCACCCACTCGGTGATGCGGTCCGCGTACAGACGCTCGATGGCGTCGCCAACATCGCGGTGGAGCTGGCGACGCCGTGGCGTGAGAAGACTCTGGTAGATCGCCTCCTGGACCAGCACGTGCCGGAAGGCGTAGGCGTCCGGCGCGCCGTCCTCGCGGACGAGCAGGTTCATCGATTCCAGTTTGCGCGCGACGGACGGCGCCGCATCGCCGAGTCCGGTCACGCTTGCCACCGGACCCAGCCGGAATCGCCGGCCGGCCACCGCCGCCACCTGCAGCGCGCACCGCGCGACCTCGTCAAGGCCGTCGATGCGTGCCAGCGTGAGACTCTGGAGCGACGACGGGATCGCGAGCCGCTCAGCCGCCGCGCCGGTCGCGCCACGCTGGACCTGATCGGCCACGTACCGGCCGACTTCCTCGGCGAACAGCGGATTGCCGCCGACGGCGTCCACCACCGAGGCGATCGTGTCGTCCGGCAATGCGGCATCGCCGGCGCACCGGCGCACGAGGTCCGCCACGGTGTCGGCGGGCAGCGAGGCGAGGCGGATCTCCGCGTACTCCGGCCGCGCGGCCCACGGAGCCCGGTACTCCGGCCGCTGTGTGCAGAGAACCAGCAGGCCCGTCGGGCGCTCATCACCGCCCATGATCTGCTCGACGAGCTGCTCGGACGCACGGTCGAGCCAGTGGACGTCGTCCAGCACGAGCAGCATCGGCGAAAGCCGCGACCGCGCGCGGAGGAGACGCCCGAGGGCATCGCGCGTGTGCGCGCCGATGATCTCGTCATCGAGACCCTGCAGCGCCGGCGCGTCGAGGCCGAGGAGGTTCAGCACGTAGGGCAGGGAACGCGCCTCGTCGAGGTCGAGAATCCCGAGCCCCTGTGCGATCTTGAGCGCGGCCGCCTGGGGGCTGTCTTCAGCGCCGACGCGGAACAGCTGCCGCAGTACCTCCGCGAACGGGAGAAACGCGCTCGCGGTCTCCGTCGCCGCACAGTGGCCGGCCAGGACGAGCGCGTCGTCTCGGGCCAGGCGCTCGCGCAGCTCGTGGACCAGGCGCGTCTTGCCGATGCCGGCCTCACCGACGACGTGCACCACCCGCCATGCACCGGCCCGCGTCTCCTGCCAGTGCCGCGCGAGCGTCTCGAGCTCCGCGACCCGGCCCACGAGCGGGGTGAGGCCGCGCCGTCGCGAGCGCGCGAACCGGTCGGGGTCGTCCAGCAACCGTATGAGGCGGTGGACCCGCAGCGCCGCGGCCTTGCCCTTGACGTCGCGGAGCCCAAGGTCGATCGCCTCGACGCCATGGGCCACGAGCGCGTGAGTGGCTTCGGACAGGAGCACCGTGCCCGGCTCGGCCATCGACTCGAGGCGCGCCGCCACGTTGACGGTGTCGCCGATCGCCTTGAGCTCCGTGCGTGTGTCGTTGCCCACCGACGCGACCACCACGGGACCGGTGTTGATGCCGATCCGCACGCGCGCGGTCACACCGTGCGCCGCCTCCAGGCGCCGGCTGATCTCGCGCATCTCGTCCTGGATGGCGATGGCAGCCCGGCAGGCCGCGAGGGGAGCGTCTTCTCGCGCGAGCGGCGCGCCGAAGAGCGCGAGGATCCCATCGCCGGTCAGCTCCTGAACCGTGCCGTCGTGCCGCTCGACCACGCCGATCATCGCCTTATAGATGCCGTCCATGAGCTGGTACACGGCTTCCTCGCCGAGCCGCTCGGCGAGCGGCGTGTATCCCTTGAGGTCGGCGATCAGCACCGTGACCTGCCGTCGCTCTCCCTCGTGCGGGGCGTGCCGCACGCCCGGGTCGCGACGCTCGTTAGGCTCACGCGGAGGCTCTGGGACGGTTTGCGGCGAGGCGGGCGCCGGGCGGAGCCCGATGCCGCAGCCGCCGCAGTAGGCGTCGCCGATGTCGTTGACGAAGCCGCACGCTTCGCAGACCGGGCTCAGCGGCGCGCCGCAGGCTCGGCAAAAGCGGCGGGTTTCGCGATTGTCCCGATCGCATCTCGGGCAGCGCACGGCGTCAAGGATATGCCGGGCTGACGCCAGGGCCTAGAGGGCGAGGCTGCGGAAGATCTGTCGGCGGGCGGAGCGATCCGCCCGCCGACCTTGCGACACGACGCTACTTCATCTGCACCCGCAACGTCCCCGGCGTGCCAGCCGCACCTGCTGTGCCCGCCGTGCCTGCGGGTCCCGCCGGTCCGCTGGGCCCCGCGACCCCGGGCGAGCCTGCGACTCCGGGCGGACCCTGCGGTCCCTCCGGGCCCTGCACACCTGCCCGCCCCTGCGGGCCGGCGAAGGTGTACCACTCGGGAGAGCCCGGGATCCACCAGTACCGTGGCGACCCTGGAATGTTCGTACCTTTCCACCATGTCGGGACCGGGCCATCCCTCGTCTGGTCCTCCACGTAATAGCCGTTCTCCCACTCGTACAGTGGCGGCCCACTGTAGCCGAACCGTGGCGTGCCACGGGTCGAGGCACATCCGGCGGCGACGGCCAGCAGCACGACCGCAGCCGTTGCATTCGCCATTACCCTGAACACGTCAATCACCTCCCGGTGGGCTACTTGCCGTTCATCTGCGGCGAGGCGCTCACTCCTTCGGGCGCAGCAGACGGCATCACCATGACCTCGACGCGGCGGTTGAGCTGCCAGCACGCCTCGGTCTCGTCGGTGCACTTCAAGTTCATCCGACCGTAGGCGGCCTTGATGACGGCCGTTTCCGGCACGCCTGCCGTCATCAGCGCCTGATGGATTGCGTCCACCCGGCGACGGCTCAGGTCGACGTTGTACTTGTCCGTCCCTCGCGGATCGGCGAAGCCTTCGAGCTCAACCTTGAAGCCGGGGTTGTTCTTCAGAAGCTCCGCGAGCTGCGCGATCCTCGCCATCTCCGACTCGCGGATGTCGGCGCGGTCGAAGTCGAAGAGGATGTCCGAGAAGCCCGCCCATACGAAGTCCGTGCCCTTGGCGCCCGCCGTCCCGGCCATCCCGGCCGGCCCCTGCGGACCCATCGGGCCCTGTGGCCCGGCGACGCCCTGCGGCCCCGCAGATCCCTGCGGTCCCGCCGGTCCCGGCAGCCCTGCGAAACCCTGAGGTCCGGGCGGTCCATACACCTTCCAGCCGTCCGGGCCGCCCACCGGGCGAACCGAACAGCCGGCAGCCGCGACTGCGAGTGCGATCATGACGACCACCACGCGTTTCATCTCGATGCCCTCCTCTCATCGGGCGCGTTCGCCCCCTTGCGAACAGCGCGACCGTTCCCGCGGTGCATCGAGAGTGCCGAATGTGTTTGCCGCGGAATCGAGCCCTTCGCCGACACGTCGTCGTCGCTCGGGCGATGATGCCCCAGCCGACGCGAGGCGCTCGCGCCCCAATGCGACGCGCGCGCGAGGATAGAGTAGGACGGGGGGCCGGTCGTCGTGTCAGTCCGCCAGCCAGACGGTGTCGAGCTGGTTGTTGAGGTAGTGGCTCGGCGTGATCGTCCAGCCGCGCACGCGGGAGCTGTGCGGCACGATCCGGTACCACTGCAGCGTATAGATGTAGTGGGCTTCGTCGGCGAGCAGTCGCTTTTCGAAGGCGCGGATATGGCGCCGACGTTGCTCGGGATCGACGGTGCGACTCTGCCGGATATAGAGATCGTCCAGTACGGGATCGGTGTAGCGACCGTAGTTCGCATGGCTGCGGGTCAGCGACTGGAACTTGTAGAGGTCGAGGTCCGGATCGACCACATACCCGCACTGAAAGTCGGTGCTGAGCTCGAAGTTGCCGGCGCGGAGATCTTTGAAGTACTGCGCGGAGTCCTGGATTTCCTCGCGCACCTTCAGCCCGATGCTGCGCCAGTCGTCCACCAGCCACTTGCCGACATGGTGGTACGGCATGGGAATGTCGCGATTCTTCAGGACGAACGAGAACCCGTCGCGGACACCGGCGTCGGCCAGCAACCGTCGTGCCTCGGAGCGCGACTCGCGCACGTCACGCCAGTACCCGGGGAGCTTCAGCAGCTCTGCGGGCGACGTGGCGAAGGGCGAGCCCGGCACCTGGATGCCGGCCACGTCGCGGACGATCGCGCGCTTCGACAGCGCGCTCGCGGCGCCGTAGCGGTCGAGCGCGAGCGACAAGGCGCGGCGTACGCGTGCATCGTCGAACGGAGGTCTCTCATGATTGACGGCGACGATCAGGGCGCAGTTCCACGGGCTGGTCTGGACGGTGATCTTGTCGCCACGTGCCTGGACGATTTCGTCGCGCTGGGCCGGCGAGAAGCCGCGGAACTGGACATCGGCTTTCCCCGAGCTGAGGGCGGCCACTTGAGCCGCATCGTTGCTCACGAACAGCGCCTGGTACCCGTCGAGATAGGGCTTTCCTCGGTCCCAGTAGTCCGGGTTCCGCCGGCCCACCCAGCGGTCGCCCTTGACGTGCTCGACGAACACGAATGGCCCCGTTCCGTTGATGTGCTTTTCGTACCAGCGGACATCGCGCTCGAGAATGTCCGCCTTGTAGATCCAGTTCCACGGCGACGCCAGCGAGTGGATGAAGGACGGCGACGGCCACTTCAGCTTGAACGCGATGATGTACGGCTCCGGAGCCTGCACGGTTTCGATCTGTAAGTATTCGCCCCGGCGCGCCGATGTCACACCGGGAGGCGGATTGATGATCTTCTCGTACGTCGCGCGCACGTCGCGCGACGTCATCTCGCTTCCGTCGTGGAACTTCACCCCGCGACGCAGCTTGAGCACATACGTGCGTTTGTCGGGGGAAACCGTCCACGACGTCGCCAGATCTCCAACGACGCGAGTGCCGGTGGGATCGAACGGATCGATCCGGAGCAGGGTGTTGTAATGCGGCGCTGCCGGATGTATCAACGCGAACGTTTCCTCGCGGTGAGCGTCGTATGAGGGGGGCTCACCTGGCACCACGAACGTGAGGGTGCCGCCGACCCGCGGCTCCGACGGAGCCGCGGCCGGTTCGGGTGAAGGTTCACGATGAGTCAGCGGCACGAGCGGCTCTGTTTGCGAGGGCGCGGCGATGTTCGTCGGCTGGACCGCGCGCGGTTCGGTCTGCATGGCGATATTCGGCGGTGGGGCCTGGCCCGCGCGCAGTGCGATATACGTCACGGCGAAGATGAAGCCGAGAAGACCGGCGACGATGCTGGCACGCGTCACCGAGACGCCCCGCGCGCGCCGCGGCGTGCGGCGTTCTTGTTGCTCTTGTTGTTGCAAAAAACGCTTCAGATCTTCGAGGCGCGCAACGTCGGTCGCATCTTTGTCCAGGCGATCGTCACTCGGCTTCGGCGCCGGCGCCGGCTGAAGGCTCGCCCCGCAGTTGCTGCAGAAGTTCGCCTGACTGCGGTTGATCGCGTGGCAGCCCGGACACCGCGACTGCAATGGCGCGCCACACACATCACAAAAGTTCGCCGTCGGTGGATTGGGATGGCCGCAACGCGGTAGCGGATTGTCTTCGTCCATGATGCTTTTCCCGTCAGCGTGGCTTCACGAGGAAGCGGGCTCGCCGATTCTCCCTCCAGCAGCGTTCGGTCTCCTCGGTGCACTGCGGTCGCTCTTCCCCATAGCTCAGGATCGTGATGCGGCCTGGATGGATACCCCGGGCGACGAGGTAGGCCATCGCCGCCTGAGCGCGGCGCTCGGCGAGATCCATGTTGAGCTCGTTCTTTCGGTTCGTGGCGCCACGACTGTCGCTGTGCCCCTCGATCAGCAGGAGGTAGCCAGGGTTTGCGCTGAGCCACGCCGCATTCGCCTCGAGGATCGCCTCGTCGTCCGGGCGGATCGTCGCCTTGCCGAACTCGAAGTGAATGTCCCGTAGCGCCGGCGTCAGCCGGTAGTCGCGCACCGGTGGCAGGCCCATGGGCTTGCCTGTGGCCGGGGTCGGAGCCGCGACGCCGGCGCCGACGGCAGCCCGCGGCCCGCCGGCAGGCGGCCGATAGTCCGTCACCGTCATGCTCGCTGTGAAGACGAGCAGTGCGATCGCGCGCGAGCGAGCCACGCGGGTCCACTGGCAGGATCTGTGCCACGTCCCGTAAGTCGCCGTGCTCGCAAGGTTCAGGGAATATTGCCTGGGTCGGCGACTCCATCAGCAGTGCACACGAATTAGTACAGTCCCGTACATCGAGTGTGCAGTCGGCCCGCGACGTCCGCCACTCGGGGTCGGTCAGCCGGGGAGCAAGGCGGCGACGGCGAGGCGTGTCGCCGGCACACCGAGCGGCGTCAGGAAATCACCGGGGTGGAAGCGATTGACCGACGTGTAGCGCCAGCGGAACGGTGCCGTGAGATCCGGACCGGGATCGCGGTAGACCTCGACGACACGGTCCTCCAGATTCACGATCCAGTAGTCCGCGATGCCGGCCCGAGCATAGAGACTTCCCTTGGTGACCCGGTCGAACTGCAGGCTCGACTCCGCAACCTCGATCACGAGTGCCGGGCGGGTCGGGTGAGAATGACGGAAATCAGCCGGGGAACCGTGTACCACGGCGAGGTCCGGCTCGGGCGCCGAGTCATCGTCGAGCGCCAGGGGATTCTGACCGCGCACGGTCCAGCCGGCCGGGATCGCTGAGAGAAGTGCGACGTACGCCATGTCGACCGCCGCCGAATGCTCGCTGCCCTTGGGCTCGGCGACCATCAGCTGCCCGCCGATGAGCTCGAGCGGCTCTGCCTCGAAGGCGCCAACGTCGACCAGGCGCTGATACTCCACGCGCCGCCAGCGCTTCGCGGTGAACGCCTGCTGCTTCATGGCCTCAACGTAGCGACGGGCCTGGCCAGCGTCAACGCATGACAATGCTGACGCCTCAGCGCGCGGCCGAGGTCGCCGAGTAGCGGGCGCGCGCGAGCTGCACGATCTCGAGGATCGTCTGCGCGTAGGTGCGTCCCGAGGCACGGGCGCCCTTGATGAACTCCGCTCCGGAGGACAGGTAGGGGTTGGGATTCGCCTCGATCAGGAAAATCTTGTTGTCCTGGGTCAGACGGAAATCCACGCGCGCGTAGTCCCGCAGGCTGAGCGCATGAAACGCGGTGAGGGCGGCGCGCTGCATGGTCTCCTGCACGTCGTCGGGAAGGTTGGCCACCAGGATCTTGCTGCCGCGATACGCGCGCGTGCCCTCCGCCCACTTCACTTCGGTGCCCGCGATGCGGGGTGTTCCCTTGGGCAGGTGCGAGAGATCGAGCTCGACGGCGGGCAAGGCTTCGGCCTTCTGGTTGCCCAGCACGCCCATGTAGATCTCGCGGCCCTCGATGTACTGCTCGATGAGCACGGGGTGATCGAACTCGGCGTGCAGCTGATCGATGCGCTCCATCAGCTCCTTGATGCTGCCGACGAGGGCGTCGAAGCCGATACCGATCGAACCGTCTTCGCGGGCTGGTTTCACGATGACGGGAAACTCGATGTCCTGCGCCGAGTCCAGCCTGCCGCGCCAGACAACTGCCCACCGGGGCGTGGGCACACCGTGGAAGCTGAAGATCTTCTTGGCGAGCGCCTTGTCCATGGCCAGGGTCAGTCCACGCGGACCGGAGCCCGTGTAGCGAAGGCCGAGGAGGTCGTAGTACGCGGCCACGTGGGGCTCCTTGGTGTCGTCGTCGCCGAAGGACTCCACGAGGTTGAAGACGAGATCGGCCTGCGCCTGGGCGAGCGTGCGCAGACAATCCGGCGTGCCGTCGACGGCGAGGCCCGACACCTCGTGCCCGGCCTTGCTCAGGACAGCGGCGACCTCCTGCACGTCCGTCTTGCGCCGGCCCTTCGGGCCTTCGATCGACTCGTCAGCGCCGTGGGCGACGATGATTCGCATCGTTCACGTTCCCGTCGTCTCCCCGGCGGCCACGAACCAGGCGGCGGCCGTGAGGGATGAAGCGGCCGTGGGTGAGGAAGTTCATGACAAGAGTCGTTGCGTACGTCGTCAGCTCCACCAGCGTGGCCGCCTCCGCCGCGACCGGCACCGCAAGACCGAGACGGGCCGACGTCTCCTCGATCTTCGTCACCAGCGCGCGGATGACGCTGCGGCGCACTCCGGTCCAGTACTCGATCCGGTTCACGAGGACCGTGCGATGCTCGCGCAGGAAGTCGGCGGCGGGACGGGCACCTCGCTGGCGGCGCACGAAGAAATCGGGCAGGTCATGCTCGAGCGCCACGTCGACGGGCTCCGGCGCCGGCTCCTGCGCCCGAAAAAACTCCTCGACCGTCATGTTCATTTCCTCCACCGTGATGTCGGTGGAGGCCAGACGCACGAGCGGGTCGCTGCCGCCGAGCCGGCGCGCCGTGCGGTCGACGTAGCGGAGCTTGCGCATGGCCGGCCATCCCCGATAGCGCTGTCGCCAGCGCGAGCGCGGCGTCAGCCAGACAGCGAAGGTCTCCGCAAAATCCTCGTCGGGATGCTTTTGCGCGTACCACCCTTCCATGTGACGTACGAAGGTGCGATCGAACGGCACCGGCCTGTACCGGTCACGGTACGGGCGGTTGAACGGGCCAAACCGCTCGCGCCATTCCGGCGTCTCGTAGAGCTTGTACGCGTAGTTGAAGGCGTGGCCGGCCTCGTGGCGCAGGTACATCCGGATTTCGCGCGCGTCCTCGACGTCGTCGAGCTCTTTCTCCAGACGCGCCAGCTTGGTGTCGGCCAGATAGAACGGGATCCCGATGATCGGCTCCCGGTCCGGGCACCCCCACTCGTCGGTCAGATATGTCGGTGGCCGAAACCGTGTAAGCCCCTTGGCCTCCAGCTCGCGATAGAGCTCGGCGACGTACCGCTCGACGGGTGATCCCTCGAGCTTGAGACCGAGCTCACTGATCCGCTGGGAGAGCAGCGGCTTGAGGTCGGCAGGAGCCGTTTCGAAGCCGGGCATCACCTCCATGCTAGCCCGACCTCGGGCGGCGCGCCGACTGTCTAGACATATGGTGTCTAGACAGGGATCCTGCTCGCCGGCACCGCGCTTGAAGGGTAAAGGCAGCGGCTGGCGACGAGTCAGCGACAGGAGGACGACATGAGAGCTCTTCTGAGCGCGCTGGTAGTGCTGACGTTCCTGGTCGGCTCGCCGATCCTGGCGCATGCGGGGAAAGCAGAGGACGCCAAGATCACGTCCAAGGTGAAAGCCAAGTTGACGAAGGAGCACGCCGCGAACCTGGTGAAGGTTGACGTCGACACGAAAGACGGCATCGTTCACCTGAAGGGAACTGTCCCGAACGAGCAGGTCAAGACGGAGGCCGAGACGCTGGCGAAGGACACGGAGGGCGTCGTCAGCGTGACGAACGACCTGAAGGTCTCCGCCTCGAAGAAGGACTCGAGCCCGGCCGCCTCGCCCTCGAAAACTCGCTGAACCGATCGGCGACGGGTGTGCTGCTGCCTTCCCGGCACACCCGTCGCCGTCCTCACGACGGTCCTACGTGACGGAGAAGAGCCGCCAGTTATCGGGGACGCCTTTGAGCACGTGGGTTCCGCGGTCCGCGAAGCGAATACCGGAGCCGGCCACCAGGTCCTTCACGGTCCCCGATACCAGTACTTCCTGCGGTTGAGCGGCGGCCGCGATTCGCGCGCCGGTATGCACGGCGATGCCGCTGACCTTCGCTCCCGCAACCTCGCACTCCCCGGTATGAAGCCCCGCCCGCACCTCCAGGCCGAGCTGATGGACCGCGTCGCGGATGGCGCAGGCGCACCGGATCGCGCGGGCGGGGCCATCGAAGATGGCGAAGAGCCCGTCGCCCGCCACGTCGATCTCCCGCCCGCGGAATCGCTCGAGCTGCTGGCGGGCCATGCCGACATACCCCTCCAGGAGCTGTCGCCAGCGGCGGTCACCGACTGCGGCCGCGCGCTCCGTCGAGCTCACGATGTCGGTGAACATCACGGTCACGAGCACGCGGTCAGGCTCCGGCCCATGTCGTGCGCCGGTGACGAATTCTTCGATCTCGTCGATCAGGAGCTCCAGGGTCTCGGCATCGAATGCCTGGAGCAAATGGTCGTCACCCGGGAGCTCGACGTACCTGGCGCCGCCGATGTGCTGCGCCAGGTAACGTCCGGACTCGACGGGGACGGTCTTGTCCCCGACGCGATGGAGAATGAGCGTCGGCGCCTGAATCGCGGGCAGAACGTGGCGGACGTCGATGTCATAGTTGGCCCGCATCAGCGCGACGATGGACCCCGGGCTCGCCGAGGCCCGCTCGAGCCGGCCGAACCAGTCGAGGAAGGGCTGGTCGTTGCGGCGGCTCGGTGCGTTGATCGGAACCAGCACCCCCTTTCCCCACTCGGTCTCGATATGGTGAAGGAACATTTCCCATCGCTCCGGGCTCACGTCCCGGGGCCCGCCCCTGATGGAAGCGAAGCTGCCGCACAGGATGAGAGCCGAGATGCGCTCGGGATACGTGGCCGCGAACATCAACGACATCGGCCCGCCTTCCGACCAGCCGAAGATCGTCGCACGCGCGGAGCCGGCCGCGTCCATCACGGCTCGCACGTCGCCGATGCGCTCTTCGAGGGTCTGCTCGCCGACGCGATCGGAGAGCCCCTGTCCACGCTTGTCGAAGACGATGACGCGGGCAAACGACGTCAGCCGCTTCAGCAAGTACTGGTTGACCGGGAAGTCCCAATAAAGCTCGGCGTGGGAGAGCGTTCCGGGAATGAGGACGAGGTCGCGGGGGCCGGCGCCGAAGATTCGATAGGCGATGTGAACGTCGCCGCTCTTGGCGTAGTTGATCTCGCTTCCCATGGCTCATCATCCCATGCCACGGCGGCATCTTACTTACAAGGTCAGTTGTTGTTGCCGATGTCCGTGCCCCCCGTGTAGGGCACCCCGACGTTGACCGTGACGTTATCCCGGTACTTGCCCCACGTGGTGGTGGGGCCCTGCCCGAAGATACCGAAGCCGGCGTCGGTCATGCGATTGTTGACGACGACGGCTTCCCGAACACCGGCCAAGTAGATGGCGTAGGCGTCGCCACCTCCGCTTCCATTGGGGCGCGTGTTGTGCACGTCGTTGTCGATGACTCGCAGCCCCCAGCCCGCCGCCCAGATCGCCCAGGTCGTCGGCACCACCGACGGATCGCTGGAGTGGCCTGTGCCGGCGACGTAATTGCGTCGGATCGTGCTGTCGTTGCCGATGACGAGGATCGCGCCGCTTCTGTTGCGGATGGCCTGGATGTCCTCGACGACGTAGTTGACGCTGGGGCGCGGGTCTCGCTGTTCTCCGGTGATGTTCATGAGGTGGACGGCGTAATTGAAGCCTTTGATGGTACCGTTTCGCACGGTGATGTTCCTGCGATTGAAGGCGCGGACGCCGTACGAGAAGACGCCGGTGACGTTCGGCGTCCCATCCAGGGTCGCCCCGTTCAGATCGAACACCACGTCGTCCGACGCGATGGTGATGAGCGCACCCCATGTGAGCGGGAAGTCGATGTACTTGAAGCTCAGGCAATACACGCCGGGGCCCAGGATGATGGCGGGAAACGCGGTGATCTCGTGACACGAGCCGCCGCCCCAGCCCGTCGGCCCGCCCGCCAGGCCAGGCGCGGCACAGAGCAACGCCACGAGGGCCGCGACGATCGAGGCGCGGCGGATCAACACAGTTCGCGCTCGCGAATCAGCGACGACCGCCGACGGCGACCGCGGACGGCTCAGTGCGAATCGTTCTCGCGCCACGGAGGATGGGTTGGCCCTGGCCGGATACCGGCCGAATTCCGAGCACGGTGACCCGGTGGCGAGTCACATGGGGAGGCCAGTTGTCGTCGTCGGCCAGGATCGAACCGAGGGTGTATCTCAGCGTTCCGCCCGATTGGCCAGGGGTGTACGTCCATTCTTCCAGCCAGATCCCGACGTCCTTCACCTTCTGATTGCTGACCAGGTAGTAGAGCTCCCAGCCGGTCAACATGGGGATGGCGATTCCGAACGGGATATTTTCGATGACGTACTGCCGACGTTCCACACCGCCCGCGAGGGCACCGCCACCCTCGTCCTCCTTCGGGAGGATCGAGAAGGGCGGCTGTACCAGCCCGACGTCGCTGCCACCCAGCGCCGAGGTCATCTCGACGAAGATGTAATCCCGGCGCCCAGCATTGTCCTTGTAGATCGCGTAGGTATCCCAGCTCACCAAGCCCGAGTCGACGCGGCTGGCCGCGGTGGGCAGCGGGGCCGGCACCCCGATGCGCGTCTGAGCGAATGTTTGCCCCTTGTGATTCTTGACGTATCGCTTGTCCTTCTCGGCAAACACCTCGGTGTGATCGAGGTTGTAGCCGATCTGAAGAATCTTGCGATCCGGCCAGTAGAAGCCGAAGCCGCGAGGAAGCACGGCGACGGCATGATTCGGCGCGATCCCGAGGGGCTGACGAAACGAGCTGAACGAGGAGAGTGCCGTCGTGCCGTTGCTGAGGCTCAAGAACGTGTTGTGGGGGAAATCTGTATCCGCAGCGCAATCACGATGGTCCGCGACGAGGTTGAGGGCGACGTTGTTCCAGGCGATGACCGTGTAGTGGTAGGTGAACCTGTAGCCTTCCTTGAAGTCATTGTCCCTCAGCTCGCCCGCCGCAATCCAGGTAAGGCGCTTCGTCCGTTGATCGAGGTTGATCGTCGTGAGCAGAGCCCCCACATCGGCGACGTTCTCGTCGCCGCCGAGATAGCTCAGCCTCCACCCGTTGAGAAACACGGTGGCCTGATTGGCGTAGGCGGGAATCGTCACACCGTGCTCGAGCTTGATGATGCGTTTCCCCCCGGCCGGGAGCTGACCGCTTCCGAATCCGTGCATGACCTTGATGACGCCGACCTCCTCGAATCCCACCGTCGGGAATGCAGGATCGCTGGGGTCGGGGGCAGTGAGGGCGGTCGGGGGAATGGCCGCGAAATCTGCGCAGAAATCAGCAAGCTGATAGTCGGGATTGATCTTCAGGCACGCCGAGGAAAGCATGGAGAGCAGAACCGTGATCGGGATCAGAACGAGCCGTTTCACCATCGTGCTCCTCCCTCGCCGCGTCCCGGCTCGAGGGTCATGCAAACCGCGGATGGAGAACGATTATGATGCTCGAGCAGTGGGCGGGACGTCGTCCAGTGCCTCAGCGACGCGGGCCGCACCGGCCCGCCGGCCTGCTGGAGGCCCGTGATGCGGCACGGAGCCGTCAGGCCTTCGGGCAGAACCCCGAGGTGCCCACCCAGCCGCTCTCGGACACGTCGACGGTCACGCCGTCGGGGGCCGTGTACTTCACCTCGACGTTGGTGTAGTGCCGATCGCCGTGACCGACGCCCAGCGCCTCGTTGATGTCGTCACGCCGGGGCACGCCGGCGGCGGCCAACCGCTCGGTGATGTCCTTCAGATCGTCGACCTGGAAGCCGAAGTGATGGATGCCCGACCAGTCCTTTCCGCGCTCCACGCCGGCGACCTTGTCGTTCTTGAACTTCAGGATGGCGAGATTGATGTCGCCGTCGGTCAGGTAGTAGCCGCTCGTGTTCGGGTTCTCGATGCGGCCGACCTGCTTCATGCCGAACACGTCGACGTAAAACTTCGCGGTCGCGTCGGGATCCTGCGCGGAGATCGCGATGTGCCTGATCTTTGCCATGGGGGCCTCCTCGGGCTTGGCGCCTAGCATACTGCTGTTGCAGCGATCGTGTGCAGCCGCGGCGAGCAGGGCCCCGACCGGCCGGAGCACGGCGGGGGCATCCGTGGTAATGGTTTGAGCCGGGTAGCCGGATACCAGGGGAAGACAGCGATGAGAGTCGGCATCTTCGTCACCAACCAGAACCCGCTCGGTACCGACATGGTGTCCGCACTCGACGAGCAGTTCGCGATGACGCGCCTGGCGCGCGATCGCGGCTGGGACGCGGTCGGCACCGGGCAGCACTACCTGAGTGAAGGCATGAGCCAGCTCCAGCTCATTCCGTTCCTCGCGCGCCTCGCGGCGGAGGCGGGGGAGATGACCGGCGTGGCCGGCGTGCTCCTCATCAATCTTCACAACCCGGTCGAGGTGGCCGAGTGCATCGCCTCGCTCGACGTCATCTGGCGCGGCAACTTCGTCTTCGGCGTGGGGCTGGGCTATCGCGAGGTCGAGTTCGATGCGTTCAAGGTGCCGAAGGGGCAGCGCCTGCGGCGGTTCGAGGAGTGCCTGGAGATCGTCAAGCGGCTCTGGACCGAAGACAAGGTGAGCGTCGAGACCGACGTCTGCACGCTCTCGAACGTGACGCTGACATGCCGACCGGTGCAGAAGCCGCACCCGCCGATCTGGTTCGCGGCCAACAACGACGCCGCGGTGCGCCGGGCGGCTCGCCTCGGCGACACCTGGTTCGTGAACCCGCACGCGACCATGGCCAGCATCGCGCGCCAGATGGGCCTCTACCGCGAGGAGCTCGCGCGACTGGGAAAGCCGCTGCCCCGCGTGCGCCCGCTCATCAAGGAGATCTACTGCGCGAAGGACCGGCGGACCGCGCTGGAGCTGGCCGGACCATATCTCGGCGCGAAGTACCGCGCGTACGCGTCGTGGGGCCAGGACGCGGTGCTGCCCGACGGTGACACCTTCCGCCAGCCGTTCGAGGAGCTGCTCCGCGACCGGTTCGTGCTCGGCAGCCCGGAGGAATGCTACGAGCAGCTGCGACCGTGCTGGGAAACGGTCGGCGCGAACTTCCTCTTCTTCCGCACGCACTGGCTCGGCATGCCGCTGGCCCACGCGCTGGCCAGCATGCGGCTCATGAGCGACGAGCTGCTGCCGGCGCTACGGCAGGTGAAGGCCTGAGCCAGCGCTCGGCCTCTTTCACCAAACGATCGGCTGCGCTATCCATGCCCACCCAGCGCCATTCCACCACCAGAAGCCAGCTGGCGACACGACGAACGTGACGGGATGAGCGAATGCGATCACGTGGCCGAAGTGACGGTGAAAAGCGTGAAACGGCACAAAGCCCGAGGGCCCCGTGATCCCAGCCGGAACGAAGAACACGCCTTGAGGAGAGGCGAACGGTCGAGGGACGATGACCGCCTGATGG
>DASTCJ010000036.1:0-2283 GCA_035605575.1 Candidatus Methylomirabilota bacterium | reverse complement strand
GCCTACTCCAGGATCTCGCTGACGGTGCCGGAGCCGACGGTGCGGCCGCCCTCGCGGATCGCGAAGCGCAGCCCCTTCTCCATCGCGATCGGCGTGATCAGCTCGACCGTCACCTGGGTGTTGTCTCCAGGCATCACCATCTCGACGCCGTCCGGCAGCTTCGCCACCCCCGTCACGTCCGTCGTGCGGAAGTAGAACTGCGGACGATAGCCCGTGAAGAACGGCGTGTGGCGGCCGCCCTCCTCCTTCGTCAGCACGTAAACCTCGCCCTTGAACTTCGTGTGCGGCGTGATCGAGCCCGGCTTCGCCAGCACCATCCCGCGCTCGATCTCCTCGCGCTCCGTGCCGCGCAGCAGCACGCCGATGTTGTCGCCCGCCGTGCCCTCGTCGAGCAGCTTCTTGAACATCTCGACGCCCGTCACCACCTTCTTCGGGCTCTCCGGCCGCAGCCCCACCAGCGCCACTTCCTCGCCCACCTTCACCTTGCCGCGCTCCACGCGCCCCGTCGCCACCGTGCCCCGGCCCGAGATCGTGAAGATGTCCTCGACCGGCATCAGGAACGGCTTGTCGACCTCGCGCTGCGGCAGCGGGATGTACTTGTCCACCGCCTCCATCAGCTGCAGGATCGGCTTGGCCGAGTCGTCCGTCCCAGACCCCTCGAGCGCCTTCAGCGCCGAGCCGCGTACCACCGGAATCGCGTCCCCCGGGAAGCTGTAGGTCTTCAAAAGCTCGCGCACCTCGAGCTCCACCAGGTCCAGCAGCTCCGGGTCGTCCACCATGTCGACCTTGTTCAGGAACACCACGATGAACGGCACGCCCACCTGCCGCGCCAGCAGGATGTGCTCGCGCGTCTGCGGCATCGGACCGTCCGCCGCCGACACCACCAGGATCGAGCCGTCCATCTGCGCCGCCCCCGTGATCATGTTCTTGATGTAGTCCGCGTGACCCGGGCAGTCCACGTGCGCGTAGTGCCGGTTCGCCGTCTCGTACTCCACGTGCGACGCGTTGATCGTCACGCCGCGCTCCCGCTCCTCGGGCGCGTTGTCGATCTGGTCGTACGCCTTGAACTGCACCTTCGGGTTCGATGCCGCCAGCACCTTCGTGATCGCCGCCGTCAGCGACGTCTTGCCGTGGTCCACGTGCCCGATCGTCCCGATGTTCACGTGCGGCTTCGACCTATCGAACTTCTCCTTCGCCATCGCTATGCCTCGCGCTTCAGATCCTGAAACCTAGTCCTTCGCGACCTTGCCGGTGACCCGCGCCACGACCTCCTCCGAGACGTTGCGCGGGGCCTCCGCGTACTTCTCGAAGTGCATCGAGTAGGTGGCACGGCCCTGGGTGCGCGACCGCAGGTCGGTCGAGTACCCGAACATGTTCGACAGCGGCACCATCGCCGTGATGATCTGCGAGCCGCCGCGCGAGATCTGGCCCTCGAGGTGCCCGCGCCGGCTCGAGATGTCGCCGGTCACGGCGCCCGTGTAGTCGTCCGGCGTCACCACTTCGACCTTCATGATCGGCTCGAGCAGCACCGGGTGCGCCTTCTTCGCGGCCTCCTGGAACGCCATCGAGCCCGCGATCTTGAAGGCCATCTCGTTGCTGTCCACGTCGTGGTAGCTGCCGTCGTAGAGGCGGATCTTCACGTCGACCACCGGGTAGCCGGCCAGGATGCCGCGCTCGGTGGCCTCCTTGATGCCCTGCTCGATCGGCTTGATGAACTCCTTGGGGATCGTGCCGCCCGTGATGTCGTTCTCGAAGACGAAGCCCTCGCCCGGCGCGGGGAACAGCTCGATCTTGCAGTGGCCGTACTGGCCCTTGCCGCCGGTCTGCTTGATGTACTTGCCCTCCGCCTTGGACTCCTTGCGGATCGTCTCCTTGTAGGCGACCTGGGGCTTACCGACGTTGGCCTCGACCGAGAACTCGCGCTTCAGGCGGTCCACGATGATCTCGAGGTGGAGCTCGCCCATGCCCGAGATCTTGGTCTGGCCGGTCTCCTTGTCGGTCTCGACCTTGAAGGTCGGGTCCTCCTGCATCAGCTTGACCAGGCCGTTGCTGAGCTTCTCCTGGTCGCCCTTGCTCTTCGGCTCGACCGCGAGCGCGATCACGGGCGCGGGGAACTGGATCGACTCGAGCACGACGGGCGCATTCGAGTCGCAGATCGTGTCGCCCGTGGTCACGTTCTTGAGGCCGACCGCGGCGGCGATGTCGCCGGCGTAGACCTCCTTGATCTCCTCGCGCTTGTTCGCGTGCATTTTGAGGAGACGCCCGACGCGTTCGGAGCGCCCC
>DASTCJ010000001.1:0-10858 GCA_035605575.1 Candidatus Methylomirabilota bacterium | reverse complement strand
GAGGTCGTGGCCCTTCTGGGCCGAGACCTCCGCCGCGGCGCGGGCGTTGATGCCGGCGATGCCGATGTTGTCGACGGTCACCTCGGTGTCGTTCTTCTGCCCCCACTCCACCGCGTACTTCTTGTTGAACCACTCGTCGTAGGCGGGGACGAAGTGCACCCACTGGAGTATCCGGAGCTTCTTGGCCGCCGCATGCGCGAGGCGCGGGCGGCTCACGTGCGCGCCGACGCCCACCGCCAGCGCTCCGGTTCCGGTCGTCCTGAGGAAGTCTCGGCGGTTCACGCTGCCCTTGCCCATGGCGTGACTCCTTTGGCCCGCTGTCCTGGAAGATCGCGCCCTATTACCGGCCCTGGATTCGTCGCTGTCAATAGGGCCGACGGCGATAGCGCGCCAGATCGGTGGCGATCTCGGCGTCGCGATGTCTTAGCCCGTGAGCTCGTTCTTGTCGTCCAGGAACGTCACCGGCGGCAGGTTGCCGCTGGTGGCGGCGAGCATGTGGCCGCGGCCTTGATGGCCGGGAGGTCGGCGGCGAGGCCGGGTGCGGCGAGGAGCGTTCCGTACCCCACACGCTCTCTTTGCCAACGTGCAGCACCCGTCGGGCGAGGTGCTCGAACTACCGCGACCCCGGCGCTGACGTGACCGCACCCTATGGCTGGCGCTATATCTCCGTCGAGCGGTTCACGCCACCAGCGTTTGTGTCGCCCATCGGTCTGCAGGGTGCGTCGATTCCCGTCGCCGCGCTGCTGTCGGGAACCGGTCCGTAGCGCAGTACTCCGACGGCGTCGCACGCCGTCAATGCCCGCTCGCGGTAGGCTGGGGTCGGAGGAACCCAATGGCGATCATCGATTCCCAGGTCCACGCGTATGAAGCAAACACCCCCAAGCGCCCCTGGCACACCGTCCCGAACTGGCCCGCTCACGTCACCGGTGACGAGATGGTGGCGGCCATGGACCGGGTCGGCGTCGACGGCGCGATCTTCATCTCGGCCTTCTCCATGTATCGCTACGACGCGAGCTACGCGGTGGAAGTGCAGCGGGCGCATCCCGGCCGATTCGCCCTCGTCAAGCCGGTCGATCCGGATGATCCGGCGGTGGCCGATGTGATCGCCGACTGGAAGAAGACGCCGGGCACGGTCGGCATCCGGATCATGATGACGAAAGAGTGGGGACGCGATTTGAGCCACCCAGGCCTGGACCGCATCCTGCGCGCGGCCGTTCGCTACGACTTTCCGGTCAACATCCTCTGCTGGGGCAACATCGACGCGGGCGCGGCGCTCATCGACCGCCACCCGGACACGCGATTCATCATCGACCACCTGGCGATCATGCAGCCGCGAACACCGCCCGCCCCGCCGCACCCATGGGCCGATCTGCCGAAGGTGCTGGAGCTCGCGAAGCGCCGGAACGCGGTCATCAAGGTCAGCGGTGCCTGCACGCTATCCAGGGAGCCCTATCCCTTCCCGGACATCTGGGATCCGCTCGCCCGCGTGTTCGACGCGTGGGGGTTCGAACGCTGCCTGTGGGGCACCGACTGGACTCGCGCATTCGCCGTCGTCAACTACGAGCAGGCGGTCGAGCCGTTCCGCCAGACCGACCGCCTCACCGAGAGTGAGCGCGCGATGCTGATGGGCGGTGCGTGCGCGAAGGCGTATCGCTGGTCCCCCTCGACCCGCTGAGATGGCGCGAAGTATCATGACGTCCCCGAAAACGGATCCAAGGGAGGCGTGGCCATGCGCGCTCGACATACTCTCGCAGCCGGAATCGTCGCTGCATCCTTGGGGCTGCTCATGAGCGTTCCGGCGCTCGCCGCGACCTTCGTCTACGTCTCGAACGCCGAGGACGGCGAGATCGGGATGTACACGCTCAACGCCGACGGCTCGCTCCTTCCCGGCCAGCGCTTCAAGGCCGAGAAGATCGTGATGCCGATGACCGTCAGCCCGGACAAGCGTTTCCTGATCGCGGGGGTTCGCTCCAAGCCGTTCTCGGCCTACACGTACAGCATCGATCCGGGCAGCGGCGCGCTGAAGCTCGTGGGGACCGGGCCGCTCGCCGAGAGCTTCCCGTACATCTCGCTCGATCGCACCGGACGCTATCTGCTCGGCGCCTCCTACGGCGCGAATCTCGTGAGCGTCAATCCCGTCGGCCCCGACGGACGCGTCGGCGCGCCGCTGCAGACGATCCCGACGGCACGCAACGCACACGCCATTCGCGCCGACAACACGAACCGCTTCGTCTTCGTGCCGCACCTCGGTACCGATCAGATCTTTCAGTTTTTGTTTGACGACAAGACCGGTCGGCTCGCGGCGAACACGCCGCCGGTGCTGCAGCTGAAGGCGGGAACCGGCCCGCGTCATCTCATCGTCTCGTCCGACAATCGGTTCGTGTACCTGTTGAACGAGCTGACGGCCACCGTGACGACGCTCAGCCTCGACGACAAGACCGGATTGCTCACGGAAGTGGCATCGGTGTCCGCGCTCCCTCCGGACACCAAGCTCGTCCCCGGGGCTCCCCGCGGTGCGGTCGGTGCCGGTGGCGGCCCCGCGCGCGACACCAGCAACGATATCTGGGCGTCGGACCTGCATCTCACGCCGAACGGAAAGTTTCTGTACGCGGCCGAGCGGACCAGCAGCACGCTCGGCACGTTCACCGTCGATGCCGCGACCGGCAAGCTGACCTATCTCGGCAGCACACCCACCGAAAAACAACCGCGGGGCTTCGCCATCGATCGCACGGGCCGGTTCATCATTGTCTCAGGCGAGAAGTCGGACACGATCTCGGCGTACGCCATCGACCCCTCGAGCGGCGCGCTGAGACAGATCGGCAAGTATCCGACGGGCAAGGGCTCGAACTGGGTGGAGATCGTCAGCTTCGACTAGGTCACAGCGCCGCCGGTGACGTGAGGGCATAGCGTCAGTCGTCACCGGACATCCGAGCGACACCGAGGCACGCATGGCGCGAATCGATCTCATCAAGGTCAGCAAGACGCTGACGGATCGTAAACGCGGGGCCGGTGACGCGGCGCCACACGACGGCCGTCGCACGGCGTTTTCGCTCTGCGATCTGAACCTGAGCGTTCGCCACGGCGAAACGATGGTGATCCTCGGGCCCAGCGGTTGCGGCAAGACGACGCTCCTGAAGATCATCGCCGGACTGCTGCCGCTCGATACGGGAGAGGTTCGTTACGACGGCCTGGACGTCAGGGACGTTGCACCGGGTGACCGTCGCATTGGCATGGTGTTCCAGAATTACGCCCTGTATCCCCACTTCGAGTCGCGAACGAATGTTCTTTCGTATTTCCTGTTCCGGAAGAAAACTCCCGAGCTCGACGCTCTCGCGAAGGCCAAATATCAACGGACAAGCGACCTGATGGGCGTCGACCTCGCCCACCTGCTCGACCGAAAACCGACCAGCCTGTCAGGTGGCGAAAAGCAGCGCGTCGCACTGGGACGCTGCATCACTCGCGACGCCGCGCTGTTTCTGGTGGACGAGCCCTTCGCCAATCTCGATCAGGCGCTGCGCGAGAAATACCGGGTGAACTTGAAAGCGCTTCTCCGCCAGTTCTCCATCACCACCGTGTACGTCACCCACGACCACAACGAAGCGCTGATTCTCGCCGATCGGCTCGCGATCATGAATTGTGGGCGCATCGAGCAGGTCGGAACGTTCCAGGAGATCTACGATGATCCCCAGAATGTCTTCGTCGCGTCCTTCCTGAACCTCAACATCGCAGCGCCGCCACTCAACTTGATCGACGGCAGGCAGTTGCCGGAGCGCCTCGGACTCGGCGACGTCTTGCTTGGTGTGCGTCCCGAGCACGCACAGGCCGTCCACGGCGCGAGCGCCGAGGGTACCGTGGGTGTGCGCGGCGTCGTCACGAGCGCGCTTCGGTTGCCGACGAGCGACGCGACGAGTGTCGCTGCCCGTGTCGGAGACCAGGACGTCTATGCGCGCGCTGCCGCCGAAGGCGCTCCGGACATCGGGGACGTCGTCTGGCTCACGTTCCGGCGCTACTACCTCTTCGACAAGACGACCGGCATGCGAGTGCGCCGGCATATCGGCGCCGAGCATGCGTAGGGGTTCCGAGGGCACTGCTCAGGCCGGCGGGCTGATCCTCGGGTGAATCGCTAGTCGCGGACCCCGCGTCCGCTCAGGCCCGTAGTCCAGGCGCTGGCGCCTGTCGTCCGAGCATCTGGAAGATCCTCGCGACCGGCTCGGCGGTTACGAACGCCCGGTGGAGCTGCGGTGTCGTGAGCTTCGAGGCGATCGCTTCGATCGTCTGGGCGGCCTGGAGCAGGTGCGCCTCGGCCTCCCGGTCGCGACCGAGTCGAGCGAGGACGCCGCCGAGCGCGGCGCGCGTCATCCAGACTTCGCGTGGAGTCCCGAGGCGCTCGGCGCGCGCCAGTGCGGCGGCGAACGGCGATATGGCTTGCTCGAGCTGCCCGCTCGCCGCCAGGACCTCGCCCTGCAATCGTTCGGCGCGGGCCACGTGCTTCTGCGCGTCCGACCGGGTCGCCATCTCCAGCGATTCGCTCGCGAACCGCCACGCCTCTTCGTGACGCCCCTCGATCAGCGCCATCTCACCGCGCGCGTGGAGCAGTGGAATGTGCCAGCGCCAGCGTAGCCAGACGTCCAGATCGAGCAATCCCGCCGCGCGGCCGAAGAATTCCTCGGCGAGTCCGTGCTCCCCGCGCCGAAGGTGCCCGAGCCCCGCCTTGACGAGCGAGTGGCCACGCGGCTCCGGCCAGGGGAAGACCTTCTGCGCGATCTCGTCGCCTTCGACACAGCGGCTGATCGCCTCATCGAGATCGAATACTTCCAGATGGATGCCACCGATCACATTTGGGGCACGCGCCATGTACACCTTGTCGCCGGCCGCCGAAGCGTAGTCGTCGAGCCGTCGATACCAGCGCAGCGCCTCTTCGTATTCGCCTTTCGAGGAGTAGGCGTTGCCGATGCCGAATGCCGACGCGCCGAACACGAATCCTGCATGCTCTCGCAGCGCAATCTCGGCGACCTGATGGAGGCATCGCAATGCTCGTTCAAACTCTCCGCGCCACTGGAGGACCATGGCCGGCCAGAGGAGGACCTGGGCGAGCCGCTTGGGATCGTTGATGTGTTCGGACAGGCGCAGCACCTCGTCGACATCGGGCATCGCCTCCACCAACTGCCCGAAGCCAGCACCTCTGATGAGCGCTCGGTGAGAGGCGGACAACGCCCGGATGCCCGGATCGTCCGCGTCCTTCACCAGCGCGATCGCCCGGTCGACCAACGCGATCGCCGGGTCGGGACGGTGGAAGAAAACGTTGAGCGAGCTCAGAGCGAGGAGCACGTCGATCTCGCGATGCCGGTCCCCGATTCCCCGGACGAGGTCGAGAGCCCGTTCGTATTCCGCCGCCGCCGTCTCGTATTCGCCGAGCACGGTCAGGACGGCGCCATGACTCTCGTGGAGGCTGGCCAACGTCGCCGGGGCGAGCGCAGACCCCAGCTTGCCGGCCGCGGCGACCGCGCGGGCGTAATGCGCCTTGGCCTCGATGTTGGCGAACGACGCTGAGGCCCGCTGCCCCGCCTGGACGCTGTAATCGATGGCCTTGTGCCATTCCTCCGCCTGGAAGAAGTGATGCGCCAGCTCCGCGTAATGCTCCGCCAGCCGGTCCGCGTACAGCTCTTCGATCGCGTGGCCGACGGCGCGGTGCAGCTCCTTGCGTCGCTGCACGAGCAGGCTGTTGTAGGCGACGTCCTGGATCACGGCGTGCTTGAAGATGTAGGCCGGCTCCGGCAGCAGTCCCTGCTCGTATATGATCTCGAGCGCCTTCAGCTCCTGGAGCAACCCCTCGAGCTCGCCGGTGAGGCCGGCAATCTTCTCGAGCAGGCGGTGGAGGAACTGCCGACCGATCACCGACGCGAGCTGCACCGTGCGCTTGCCATCCTCGCCGAGGCGATCGAGGCGCGCCATGATGATGCCCTGGATCGTGTCCGGGACGCTGACTTCGCCGAGGCCTCGCACCATGCGGTAGCGATCGTTCTCCAGCCGCAGGATCCCGAGATCGAGGAGCGTCTTGGTCACCTCCTCGACGAAGAGCGGAACACCTTCCGCCTTTTCCATCAGCGCAGCTTTCAATTCTTGCGGGAACTGCTCCGTGCCGAGCACGCGACCCGCCATCGCGATCGCATCGCGCTCGGACAGGCTCGCGAGCGTCAGCGCCGTGTGGAAGCTCCGGCCGCCGAAGCGCGGCGCGTAGCCGACGCGGTAGGTCAGGATCAGCATGAGCGGAACGCCCGCCGCGGAGTTGACGAGCGTCGTGAGGTGTTCTTCGCTGCTGGTGTCGATCCAGTGGAGATCCTCGAAGACCAGCACGAGCGGGCGCAACTGGGCTCCGCGGATCGCCAGCGCTCGCGCCGCGTCGAAGATCTTCTTGCGCCGCGCGCCCGCATCCATCGCCAGGATCGCCGGATCGCCGGGATCCACCGAGAGCAGGTAGCGGATGTACGGGATGTGCGGCTCGAGCTCGCCCATGCGCCGCATGCCGTGCTCGACCTTCGCGATGATCTCGGGCTCACCGTCCAGCTCCTCGATCCGGAAGTTCTCGCGGAGCTGATCGATCAGCGGCAGGAACGGGATCGACTGGCCGAACGACACGCAGCGCCCCTCGATCCACGTCGCGTCCTCTCCCGCCTGCGCGAGCGTGCGACGAAACTCGAGGAGCAGCCTCGACTTTCCGATACCGGCCTCGCCGACCAGCGACACGACCTGGCCGCGGCCGCTCTTCACCTGCTGGAAGAGGTCCCGCAGCGTGGCGAGCTCTCGGTCGCGTCCGACGAGCGGCGTCAGTCCACGCTCCACCGCGACGTCGAGCCGCGCGCGGCGGCCACGCGCGCGAAGCACCTCGAACGCCCGAACCGGCGCGTGGCCCTTCACGGACACCTCGCCCAGATCCAGCGTGTCAAAGAAGCCGGACACGATCCGGTGTGTCGCGTCGCTGACGAGAACGCTGCCCGGGCGCGCGATCTGCTGCATGCGCGCCGCCAGGTTCGTCGTGTCGCCGACGGCGGTGTAGTCCATCCGAAGATCGTCGCCGATGCGGCCGACGACGACCACGCCGGTGTTGAGGCCGATGCGCATCTGGAGCGGTCGGCCGAGTCGGTCCTGGACGTCCTTGCCGTGATCGCGCATCGCCCGCTGGATGGCGAGCGCCGTGTGGACCGCGCGGCGCGCCGCATCCTCGTGGGCGATCGGCGCGCCGAAGAGCGCCATGACGCCGTCGCCGGTGTACTGGTTGACCGTGCCTTCGAAGCGGTGGACTTCCGCCGTGATCAGCTCGAAGCAGCGATCGATGAGCTGATGCACCTCCTCCGGATCCAGCCGCTCCGCGAGGCTCGTGTACCCGGCGATGTCCGCGAAGAGGATCGTGACCTGCCGGCGCTCACCTTCGAGTGCCGAGCGTGCCTTGAGGATCTTCTCCGAGAGGTGACGTGGCGTGTACGTGCGGAGCCGTTGACCAGCATCGGCCGCGGACGGTGGCGCCGCCGACACGGTATCTGCCGAGGTCGCGATCGGTACGGCAGAGCTCGTCGCTACGCGCTGTCCGCACTCGAGGCAGAACCGCGCGCCCGCGGGCAGCTCCGTTCCGCATTGCGCGCAGCGCAAGGCGAAGCGCGTGCCGCATTCCAGACAGAACTTCGCCTGGGCGGGGTTCTCATGCTGACATCCAGGACACCGCATGCCGGGCTCTCCGCTCGAGATACTATCACCCTTCAGTGCTTCACCTTGCGCAGTGCCGGCAGCAGCTTCGTCGCTCTTCGTGAGCGGATCAGCTCACTATGGCGAACGCGGTGCGCCGAGATCGATCAGGCGTCTTATGGCGACATCGTTCTCGAGAGCAACGCGTAGACGCGGGTCATGAACGCCTCGCATCAGCTCCTGCAGCACCTCGCGGCCTGCCGCATACGCGGCATGCGCGGCGTCCGGCTTCCCGCGCCCCGCGTGGACGCGCCCGAGCGCCGCCTGTGCCCGCCAGCGCGCTGAGGGACTACCTGTCTCCTCCGCCCGTCGCAGAGCTTCGCGGAGCGCCTGCTGGGCGCCGTCGTGATCGTTGCGCATCGCGGCCAGCTCGCCGCGCAAGCGCCACCCGCAGACGACGTATTTCGGGGAGCGGCGGCGCACCGCGAGATCGAGACAGGTGTCGGAGAACCGCCGGGCCTCGTCGAGATCGGAAGCGGCGAGCGCCGCTTCGCCCAGGCTCGCGAACAGGTGCATCGAATACCGCCAGCGCCCCCACTCGCTCGTTGCAGGGTGGTTCATCTTGCGGTGAGCTTCCTGCAGCATCTCGCGCGCAAGCACGTGATCGCCGCGCGCCAGGACGATGTCCGCCAGATTGAGGTCGGCATTGGCGATGGACTCATCGTCGTGTCGCCGCCGCGCTCCTTCCGCCGCCCGACGGTTGAGGTCTTCGGCGCGGCCGAGGTCACCGCACTCGAAGTAGAGACGGCCGAGCGAGTTCAGATATCGAGGGGTGTAGTTCTCGTCGCCCACCTTCTCGGCGAGCGCCAGTCCCTCCTCGAACACCGCGATCGCTTCGTCATAGCGGCCGTGCGCCGTGAGGTTCACACCCCACATGAACCCGCCCTCGAGCAGCGCGACCATCACGTTGTGCCGCCGACCAAGCGTCATGCCCTCCGCGTACATTGCCGAAGCTTCTGCGAAGCGGTCCTCCCAGTGCTTCAGCTCGGCGGCGAATATCAGCGCGGAGGCCTCGTTGACCACGTCGCCGGAGGCCCGCGTGATGGCGAAGACGCGATCGACGGCGGCGGCCGCTTCATCGAGCCGGCCGGTGACCTCCAACGTGAAGACCGTCGCCAGGGACGCGGCGGCGACGATCTGCGGCGCCTTCAGCCGCTCGCCGATGGCGACGGCCTGCCGCGCCTCATCGAGCGCTCGGTCGAACTGGTGAGCCAAGACCGAGGCCATGCTCATACCCGCCAGCACCTCCCCCTCGGCCCGTGCGGCCATGCTGACGCGAGCCACTTCGAGCGCCCGCTCGCCTTCCACGCGAGCCCGGTCGAAGTCGCTGAGGAGCACGTACAGCTCGAATTTCGCTCGGTGCAATGCGATCCATGTCTCGGGCCTCACGCGGTCGCCCAGTGCGCGGGCCACCTCCTCTGCCTCCTCGTACAGCCCGAGGGCGACCCGGGTCGCGAAGGCCTTCGCCGCCTTGTCGCCGGCCTTCATCAAGTACTCCAGCGCCTTTGTCGGAGCCTCGGCACGCTGGAAGTGCAGCGCAAGCACCTCGTAGTGTTCCGAAAGTCGGTCCGTATAGCTTTCTTCGATGGCCCGTGCGATGCGCTCGTGCAGAGTCCGGCGATGCTGAATCAGCAGCGATCCGTACGCGACCTCTTGGGTCAGGGCATGCTTGAACGTGTAAGCAACCTCCGGCAGCTCGCCGCGCTCGTAGATGAGCTCGCTGGCCTTCAGCTCCGAGATCGCGTCGCCGTCTTCGTTCTCGGGGTGCGCCACCCGGTGGAGCAACTGTCCCGGGAACTCACGCCCGATGACCGCGGCAATCTGGAGCATGCGCTTGGCTGGCTCCCGGAGGCGATCGATACGCGACATGATGACGTCCTGGATGGTGTCGGGCACGAGCGCTCGGTCCACCGCGCCTGTCACGGTCCACGTTCCGTCGGAAAGACGAAGCGTGCCGCTCTCCCGCAACGATGCCACCACCTCCTCCACGAAGAATGGGTTCCCCTCCGCCTTCTCGCCGATCAGCGCCTGCAGCGGCTCCGGCAGTCGGTCGCTATGGAGCATGCGCTCCGCGAGCACCGCGCTGTCCCGGGACGACAGCGCCCCCAGCACCAGGCGCGTGTAGTAGGTGCGGTCGCCGAACGACTGCGCATACCCAGGCCGATACGTGCAGACCTGCAGCAACTGACTCCTCGGCACGAGGTCGGCGAGGGAAAGCAGGAACTCTTCGGTCGCCTGGTCGACCCAGTGCAAGTCCTCGAAGACGATTACATGCGGCCGCCGCGCTGCCGCGCGGGCGATGAGCCGCCGGAGCGCGTCGAAGGTCTCGCCGCGCCGATGCTGTGGCTCCATGGCCGCGACAGTGGTGTCGCCGGCATCGATTGAGAGAAGGTATTTCACGAATGGCGCCGACGCTCGAAGATCCTTGCCGAGCGCCTCGACGTGGGCCTCGATCTTGTCCCTCATCGCTGATTCATCGTCGCCCTCGTCGATGCCGAACCAACGCCGCAGCAGATCGATAACGGGGTGCAACGCCGCCGATCGACCAAACGATACGCAGCGGCCCTCGAGCCACGTCGCCTCCGTGCCCAGCGAGCGGCGGAACTCGTGCAGCAGCCGCGACTTCCCGATACCGGGCTCGCCGACGACGAAGACCACCTGTCCGCGTCCCGCCCGCGCCTCCGCGAAGCAGTCCCAGAGGACACGCCGCTCGTTCTCGCGGCCGACGAACGGCGTCAAGCCAAGATCCGCACGCGCTTCCACACGTGTCCGAGACGGCCGTACCGACTTCACCAGCCAGGCGCGGACGGGTTCGCGTCGACCCTTGACGGCCAGGGAGCCCATCGACTCCATGTCGAATTGATCGCTCACGAGGCGCCTCGTTGACTCGGTCACCAGAATGCGGCCGGGCTCCGCGGCCTGTAGCATGCGCGCCGCGACATTGGTCGTGTCACCGACGGCCGTGTAGTCCATGCGGAGGTCGTTGCCGATACTTCCGACGACTACCAGACCGGTGTTCAGCCCTTGCCGGACGCGAAACATGATTCCGCGGTCTCGCTCCACTTCTTGGCCGAGCCGGCCCAGCGCCTCCCCGATGGCGAGCGCGGCGCGCACGGCACGC
>DASTCJ010000038.1:0-15085 GCA_035605575.1 Candidatus Methylomirabilota bacterium | reverse complement strand
CCCTGGTTCACTCCGTTGTCGTCGACCGGCATCCCCATCGTCGCGATGAACCGCTGGGGCGCGGCCCATCGTGGGTCCGCGAAATAGTCGCTGCACGAAAAGCGCGGCCAGCGGATGCCACGTCGCTCCGCCTCGCCACGCTGCACGCGGAAGCGGACCACGCACGTCGCCGCCATTTCCACCGCCGTGACGCAGACCTCGCCGTCGCCCTGCGCGTAGTGCGCGTCGCCGGTCGAGAACAGCGCGCCATCGACGGCCACCGGCAAGAGGAGCCGGGCGCCCTTCGTGAGCTGCTTCACGTCGAAGTTCCCGCCGTTCTCTCGCGGCGGCAGCGTCCGCAGGCCGTGGGCGGCGATCGGGCCCGATGCGGGAACGGCGCCGTCCGCATCGGGTGGAAACACGAGACCACCGCGGCCGAGCAGCTCGCCCTCGCGCCGCGTCCACGCCTCGAGCTGCGCGCGCGACGGCGCGACGCCGGAGACGCCCATGAACGGCGCGCCCGGGATGCGGACGCGCGGGATCTGGCGTGATGTCGCCCAGCCGTTGGCGAGCTCCCAGTGCACGAGGAACGGGGTCGTCATGATGTCCCGGAGAAATCCGAGGCCGGGCAGGATCGCGCTGAACGCCCAACGCTGCGGCGTGATCTCGACGAACTCGACCTCGAGCAGGTCGCCCGGCCGCGCACCCTTTACGAGCACGGGCCCGGTCAGCGGATGGATCGCGCCGGTGGCCAGCGTGGCGAAGTCCGCTTCGGTGGACTTTGGGCCGAGGTGCCCGTCGGCGGCGTCACGCGTGTCGAGGGCGACCTCTTCCCCCTCGTCCACCTCGACGATGGGTGGCACGTCGGGATGCCAGCGGTTGTGACCGGTCTTCGGCTGATGCTTGAGCGGCAGCTGGCGGTCGATCGTGACGTGCTTCATGAGCGCCTCCTCGTCGACGTCAGTATAAATCGATGTGTCGAGCTTGCTCCGGCCGGCGGCCGGTGCCATCCTCACGAGGTTCGCAGGAGGACACGGCATGGCGCAACCCAGCCTCAAGATCGATCGCGCGCGGTACGTCCTGACCGTCGATGGGCAGCGACGCATCATCCGCGACGGCTCCATCCTCGTCGAGCGTGGACGCATCATGCGTGTCGGAAAGGCCGACGAGCTGGCCGACGCACGCGCCGATCGCGTCATCGATGCGCGCGAGTTCGTGGTCACACCCGGCTTCGTGAATGGCCATATGCACATCAGTTACGCCCATCCCGTGCGCGGCATCTTTCCCGACGACGTCGGCAGTCCGCTGAAGCAGGTCTTCGCGCTGCAGATGGCGATGACCGAGGAGGAGGAGTATCAGACGTCACTGCTGGCGCTGCTCGAGCTGGTGCGTAACGGCACCGTGTGCCTCCTCGACCCGGGCTCGACGAAGTTTCCCGACGCGTGCCTGCAGGCCTACGAGGACGCCGGTGTCCGCATGGTTCTCGGCGAGGCGGTGACCGACCGCGACGCGCCGTTCCCGCAGCCGCGCTTCACGACGGCCGAGGCGACCGCGCGGACGGCCGCGTTCATCGACAAATGGAACGGGCGCCTCGAGGGCCGGCTGCGCGCGTGGGCGATGCCGTTCTCACCGGAGACGTGCAGTGCCGAGCTGTTGCAGGCTCTCACGCGTGTCGTGCGGGAGCGGGACACCGGGCTGACGTTGCATCACGGCAGCGGTGCGCAGGCGCGAAAGGACTACCAGGCGCGCGGGGCCAAGAGCCCCACCGAATACCTCGAGAGTCTCGGCGTGCTGGGCCCGAACGTGCTCCTCGCGCACGCGCTCGGCATCGACGATGCCGAGATCGACTGCATCGCGCGCACGGGCGCGGCGGTGACCATGTGTCCGGTCACAGCGGCCAAGGGCGGCCGCGGTGTGGGCACGCACGGACGGATGCCCGAGCTGCTCGCGCGCGGTGTGCGCGTGGCGCTCGGCTGCGACTCGCCGAACAACTCCAACCATCTGGATCTCGTGCGCGCCATGAACATGGCGGCCATCCAGTACAAGGACGCCCGCCAGGACACGACGCAGATTCCCGCCGAGACGGCACTCGAGATGGGCACCCGGCTGGGCGCCGCGGCCGTGGGGCTGGGGGAGGAGATCGGCGCGATCGAGGTCGGCAAGCGGGCCGATCTCGTGCTGTTCGATACGCGGCGGCCCGAGTGGCAGACGCTGTGGAATCCGGTGAACAACCTCGTCTACAACACCGACGGGCGCAGCGTGCACACGGTCGTCATCGACGGCCGGATCGTCGTCGACAGCTATCGCCAGACGTTCGTCGACGAGGCGCGATTGTTTTCCACCGTGCAGGAGATCGGCGAGCGGCTGCAGGCGCGCACCGGCATCGCTTTTCCGCGTTCGCGGTGGCCGATCTCGTGAACGTGCTCCTCAGAGCATGAAGCGGATGTCCGAGCTGTACGTCGGGTAGGCGAAGGGCACCTGCTTCAGATCGCTGGCCGGAATCTTCAGCCGGATGGCGACGGCGAAGAGGTTGATGATCTCGGCCGCGTGGGGCCCGAGCAGATGTGCGCCGAGGATGTGATCGGTGCCTTCCTCGATCAGCACCTTGAATCCGGACGCCGTCTCGCCGACCCGGCGCGTGTTGTACCATCCCGCGGTGTCTTGCCGGTTGACGCGGAACTCGAGCCCGGCCGCCCGCGCAGCCGCTTCCCCGAGCCCCGCCGAGGCGAGGGGCGGCACGGTAAACACCGCCGAGGCGATTCCGTCGTAGTTCACCACGCGACGATTACCGTCCAGCAGATTGCTGACGAGCACGGCGACATCGTGGTCGGCCTTTGGCGTGAGCGGGGGTCCGCTCGCGGCGGCATCGCCGCCGGCGTAGACGGCGGAGTTCGACACGGACTGCAAGTACTGGTTCACGACGATGCCGCGCTTTTCGCGCTCGATTCCTGCCCGGTGGAGGTCGAGGTCATCGAGCTCCGGCACGCGGCCGGCCCCGTGGACCGCCAGGTCGGCGACGAAATGCCGCTCGGTTCTACGCTGACGGCCACGGACCGCGAGCGCGCCGGCCTCACCGTCGACGCCGAGCACCTCGGTGTCGAGCTCGACACGAATCCCGAGCTCCCGTGTGCGTCGCACGAGGACCTCGACGAGATCGGGGTCGAAGCCCTCGAGTGGCCGTGCCCCGCGGTGCAGGATCGTCACGTCCGCCCCGGCGCGCGCCGCGACATGCGCGAACTCGAAGGAGATGTATCCGCCCCCGACGAACACGATCCGCGGCGGGAGTCGGTCGACATTGAGAAAGTCCTCGCTCGTCGCCAGCCGATCGGCGCCGGGGAACTTCAGCGGCGCCGGCATGGCGCCGGCGGCGATCAAGATGCGGCGGCCGGTCAGGCGCTCATCCCCGACGGCCAGCGTCGCCGCGTCGACGAATCGCGCGCGGCCGTGAAATTGCTCGACACCGATCTTGGCCCAGGCCTGCTCGGTACGCTCGGGCGTGGAGTCGATCAACGACCGCTTGAAGCCCATGAGGGCGGGCCAGTCGATCGTCAGTGTCGGGGCCGGCACGCCGATGTTGGCCATGTCCCGGGCGTGGTGGACCGCTTCCGCCGCGCCCACCAGGATCTTCTTCGGAATGCAGCCACGCAGCGCGCACGTGCCGCCAAACGGGCGAGAATCCACGACCGCAACCGTCCAGCCGGCCTGACGACATTGCGTCGCGACCGCCGACGTCACGCCTGTTCCGACGATGACCAGATCGAAGTGTCGCTCCAACGGCTCTCCGTCTATCGCGGGCCAATTGTACAGCGCCAGGTGCGGCCTCGCGTGTCACACGATCGCGCGGGCGCGAGATGACGTGTTCACGGAGTACGGGAAGCGCTGACGGGCGCGCAGCCCGCCCGCGCGCGTTCACGCAGCGGTGTCGTCGTCTCCCCGTGCGCGTTCATGGGTCGCGATCCAGCAGCCCAGGTGGACGGTGCGTTGCTCGGAATTCACGACCCAGAGGCCGAGATTGCCGGCGGAGTCGGACTGTCCGCAAAGGAAGCACGTCTCGACCTGCTTCATGTTGTCCTCCGGGCGCCGACGCGTATCGATCGATCATCCCCGTCGCGTGTTGCGCCGTGATGACGATTCCGCCACGTCGTCATGGACCGCGCGGCGTGACCATGCCGCTCGATCAGCACGAGGTCCCGCCATGTGTCCCAGGTCGAAGCCAGGCTCCGGAGCCTCATGATTCCTCGCCGCTCCGTGCATGCGGAGAGCAGGATTCGAGCCAGACGCGAGCCGTCCGTATTGCAGTGGGGTTCGAAACGAGCACCTCACGGCAGCCCCGCGAGTGCACACGGGCATGTGCGCGACTCGTCGTTGCGACTGCATCGATTCGTGTGCACCTCTTCGATCGGGCACGCGTGAATGCCGGGGAGTTGTCGCGCCCTGGTATATTGCAGCGGATGCGACGGCGGGCGCTCGTGTGCGCCTGGTTCGTGACGGCTCTGCTCCTCGGCAATCGGGCCGCGACGGCGCAGGCTGCGCCTGAACAGATGTCCGTACTCATCCTGCTTCCCGGCCAGCCGGGTTTGCCGGCTGCGACGGCCATCGCCTCCGGCATCCGCGCCGCCTTGCTCACGGACTGGGCCTTCCGCGTCACCGTCGAGATGGAGCACGTGGACATCGCCCGTTTCCAGTCATCGGACGTCGAAGAGCGTCGGCTCCGGACCATTTACCGCTCGAAGTACAGGAATCAACGGTTCGACGTGATCGTCGCCGCGCTTCCCGAGCCATTTCGGTTCGTTCTTCGCGCGCGCGACGATCTCTGGCCGGGGACGCCGGTCGTCGTCTGCGGGGTGGACGAGCGCAGCGTGCGCGACCTGAAACCCCCGCCTGGTTTCGCGGTTCTCACGACGCGCTTCGACATGGAAGGCACGGTGCGCGCTGCGCTGACGCTCCTGCCCGATACGCGGCACGTCGCGCTCGTCGGCGGCGCCAGCCAGCCGGAGCAGGTCTACCACGATCTCATTCGGCAGGCGGTGATCCGCGCAGGCAGCGTCGACGTCATCGATCTCACGAAGCTGCCGATCGCGGGCGCCCTCGCTCGCGTGTCCAGCCTGCCCGAGCACACGGTGATCATCCAATCCAGTTACCAGGTCGACGGCGACGGGCGCCGTTTCTACGGTATCGACCTCGTCCCGCACGTCTCGGCGGCAGCGAACCGACCAGTCTTCACACCGCTCGGCCTCGCGCTGGGGAGGGGAGTCGTGGGGGGATCCATCGTCGAGTTCGAGGACATTGGTCGGGACGCGGCGAGGATGGCGACGCAGCTCCTGCGTGGCGTGGCGGCGCCGGCAACGTTGATGCCGAGCCTTGCGACAGCGACGCTGCGGTTCGACGCGCGCCAGCTCGCGCGCTGGCGGCTCGATGAGCGGCGCCTGCCGGAGGACAGCCAGGTCTTCTTCCGCGAACGCACGCTCTGGCAGCAGTACCGCTGGCATGTCGCGGCCGCCGCTGGACTTATCGCCGCGCAGGCGACACTGATTGTGACGTTGCTCGTCCAACGCCGTCGTCGCCGGGAGGCGGAGGCGGCTGCGCAACGCCTGCTCGGTCAGCTGGCCCACTTCGATCGCGTTGCCCGCCTGGGCGAGCTCGCCTCGTCGCTCGCGCACGAGCTGAACCAGCCGCTGACAGCCATTCTGACGAGCGCGCAGGCGGCGAAGCGGCTTCTCGCGAAACCGGAGGTCGATCTCGAGGAGCTGCGGGCGTGTATTGCGGACGTCATCGACGATGATCACAGGGCGAGCGAGGTGATCCGTCACATGCGCGGACTGCTCAAGCGGACGAGCGTCGTCACGGTGCCGCTTGCGCTCAATGATCTCGCGGCGAACACCATCGGGCTCGTTGCGAACGACGCCCTGTCGCACGCAGTGACCGTAGAGTTTCGTCCGGCGGCCGATCTGCCCGTCGTCCACGGCGACAGCGTTCAGATCCAGCAGGTGATCCTGAACCTGCTGACGAATGCCATCACGGCCGTCGCGCACGAGGCACCTCTGAATCGCAGCGTAACCGTGTGGACCGCCGTCACGACCGCGCCGTGGATCGAGCTCTGCGTGCGGGACTCTGGCAAGGGCATTCCGGACGCGGATCTCGGCCGGATCTTCGAGCCCTTCTTCACGACCAACGCCGAAGGGTTGGGCATGGGGCTTTCCATCAGCCGCACGATCATCGAGGCCCACAACGGCCGTCTCCTGGTGGAGAACGATCCAGCGGGAGGCGCGACGTTCCGCGTTCAGCTGCGTACCGACCGTCCCCGCCGGTCGCCTATTCCTTCATCGCCAGCTACTTCTTCAGCTTGACGTCCACGCCTTTGGCTCCCAGCGCGAGCTTCACGCCGGTCCCGGTTCCGGTGAGGTTCATCACCACCCCGTGCTGGTTCCGCATCGAGACACCGCCGCCGCCACCTCCGACCGCGGCACCGCCTTGCGCGGCGACGTAGTTACCGGAAAAGTCCGACACCTTTTTCAAGTTGTAGACGTCCCCGGTGGCAGTCACCTTCGAGATTCCCACGTCCACAACACTGAGCCCGCTGATCGAGAAGGGATATTCCTTGCCTTGATAGAGCAGCTTGCCGTCGCCCCAGTTCACTCCCACGCCGGCGGCGATCGATTTGCTTTCGAGCGAGACTTGACCCGACGGCTTCTCCTGCGCGGAGACGGTCGCCGCCAGCAACAGTACGAGACCTGTTGTCAAGCCACGGAGCACATCAGCTCTCGAGGACATCATCTGCCTCCTTTGCAAGCCGTTCACTTGGCGGCGCCCCTGGTTGGGTGCAGTCAGATTGGACCGAAGCAGCATCGCCGGCCATGGGACGTTCGGCCTATCAACCGGGAGATCGGACCGTCGCTTAGTGGCCGGGGCCGTTCGAGATGGCTCACTCGCACTTGGACGAATCGGCGAAATACGTGACCAGCACGCCATAATGGTCCGAGCCGGGCTCAACCGTGACCGTCGGCGACTGTCCGAACAATTCCTGCCGCATGCACCCGTGTGGCCCATCCGGTGAGTCGCTCATGAGAAACACGAAATCGATTCGTCTCGCCTCGCTCACGCCTTTCCGATACGCATCGCGAATGCGCTGTTGATCCGCCTCCGGAAGATGTGCCACTGCTTCCGAGAGTGCGGCGGGCACATCGCCCTCGACTCGACCGGCGATCACGTTCTGCTGGGGATCGTAGCTGTGCACATCGCCGCTGCTCGCCGCAATCGTGTAGGTGTCTCTGAGGCCGGCGCGTTGCAGTTCCTGGTACTCCGGGGACCCGGGCTCGAAGTTGAGGTCACCTCCCAGGATCACTCCGAGCGTCGCGCGCTCGGCCTGGAGTTGCCGGAGCTCCTTGATGAGTGTCCGTACCTCGCTGAGCCGCCTTTGCTGGCCCTGCTCGAAAGTGGCGACGAGGTCCGCGACATCCGCGGGCCGTAACGTCCCTCGAGACTGGGCCTCGGCGATTTTCTGGAGGAAGTAGGCGTCGCGCTCGAGCCCGGAGTGTAAATGCGTGTTGACGACGAGCACACGCCTTCCAGTCCGGAGATTTTCGATCTCGGCGACGAGCGCATACCGGAGCTCATTGACTTGAAGACCCATGAAATCCTGGCACCCGCCAAGCCCGCCGCTCAGCTTGAGCCCCTTCAGCTTTCGCAGCTGCAGGGGAGACTTGGCCAGAATGACGAGGCCGCTGTTGAGCCCGGGGACGACAGCCAGTCCTGGCGTGATCCGCACGCCACACGCTTCCACCTGATGGACCTCGGTATATGCGAGACCGAGGCCCTTGAGTGCGGTGACGTACGCCTCGGCCAGCTCGGGGAGCGGGTTGACTTCCTGGAGCAGGATGGCGTCGGGTTCGACGAGCGACAGCTGTCGAAACTGGCGATTCAGACGCGCCTGCCGTGCTTCGCTCGATTCGCCGGCTCTGACCGTCATTCCGCTCGCCTCGAGCCCGTGCAGGGTGTTGTACGTCAGGACCCGTATTCGCTGCATGGGCTCGGCTGTCAGGACATGGACCGGCGCCGGCTCCCGTATGGACGGCGTGCACGCTACCAGCACGCAAGAGAGCAAGAGCGCGAGTCCGGCGAGGCGCAGCGGGGCGACATTCATCTCGGGTCCACGCGTCGTATCGACAGTGGACCGACGGAGCATCGACGACCATGGGACCTTCGGCCTATCGACGCGGCGTCGCCGAGCGGCTAAGTCGATGGGGACGAGGCGCGGCCGAGGCCACGTCGGAGGAGAGGTCCACGATGGATATGAACGTTCTGCAAAGCGCCATCCCGCTCCTGACCCTGTTCGTGCTGAAGGTCGTTGGCGCCGTCGCGTTGTGGATTGTCGGCCGCGCGCTGATCCGCCTGGCCATGCGCATGCTGGTGCGGACGGTCCGGCATTCCCTCGACCAGACGGTGGCCGGGTACATCGGCACGGCGACCTCCGTGCTGCTCAACATCGCTCTCATCGTCGCCATCCTCGGCTTCTTCGGGGTCGAGACGACCAGCTTCGCTGCCCTCATGGCCGGTGTCGGCATCGCCATCGGCGCCGCGTGGAGTGGGTTGCTGGCTCAGTTCGCCGCCGGCGTCTTCCTCCTGATCCTGCGTCCGTTCAAGGTCGGTGACTTCGTCTCCGTGGGTGGCATGCAGGGGACGGTCGAGGAGATCGGGCTGTTCGTGACGCGTGTCAACACACCCGACAACGTCCAGACGTTCATCAGCAACAGCAAGGTCTTCTCGGATACGATCCAGAACTTCTCGGCGAGCAGTTACCGCCGTGTCGACCTCGTCGCGCAGCTCCACAATGCCGTCGATCACCTCCGGGCCATCGCCCTGCTGAGGGAACGGCTGGCGAAGATCCCGAACGTCGTGAGCGAGCCGCGACCGGACGTCGAGATCCTCAGCTTCAACCCGCTGGGGCCGGTGCTCGCCGTGCGGCCGTACTGCAGCAACGAACACTACTGGCAGGTTTACTTCGATACCAACCGCGCGATCCGTGAGGTCTTCGGCGACGCGGGCTTCCCGGCCCCCGAGCAGCCGATCTTCGTCCGCACCAACGGCGAGCGTGTCGCCGGCGCCGCCCGCCATGGGGCATCGTGAACGCGCGAACGGCTATTGGTTTCTCGGCACCACCTTGAGCCAGGATTCCGGACAGCTCTGAACGGCCGGATAGAAGCCGCGCGCGCTCTCACAGTAGTACCAGAACGCGTTGGGTCTCGATTGCGTCGCTGGCTCGCGCTGGACATACGTGACGGGATCGGGACTGTACCCGTACGAGGAGGCATACGGATAGTATCCGTAGTACGGATAATATCCTCCGTAATACGGATAGTATCCTCCATAGTACGGATAGTACGGCCAGCCGCCCCACCATCCAGGTCCCCACCAGCCGCCGAAACCGACGACGACGCGGCCATGCCCGTGGGATCCGCCACTATGGTGCGAGCCGCCGCCGTGCCATCCGCCACCGGCTTCGGAGGCCGTCGCCGTCAGAGTCAGAAACAGGCACGCGACCACGCCCAGCTGCACCGCTCGCTCGAGTACCTTCATGTCGTCTTTCAATTCGCCTTCGTCCATGTCTGCGTCTTGTAGAACGGACCGAGATAGCCGCGCACCTTCAGCGTGTCGGCGCCCTCGGTCCACAGCTCCGCCTTGTAGACTTTTCCGTCTCCGGGATCGAGGATCGTCCCGCCCTTGAACTTGTCCTTCTCCAGCCGCAGGTCCTTGACGATCACGAGGCCCACGATCGGTTGATCCTTGTCGGCGCCCTGACACTTGGTGCACAGCTTGGGCTTGCCGTTGTCGTCGGTGGGATCCGTCAAGGCGACGATCTTGCCGTAGAGTTTGCCTCCCTGGTCGTAGAGCTGCACCTCGGACGTGACCTTCCCGGTCTTCTCATCCACCGTCTTCCATTTGCCAAGAGGCAACTCTACCGCTGCAGCGACGGTCAGCATCATGAGCAGAGCTCCCAGCCCTTGCGCGGTGGCCGAGCCGTTCAGCATGGCGCGTCCCTCCCTGTGGTGCTCGTCTCACGGCAGAGTGTGCGACGCGGACGAGGACGGGCTATAGGACTTCTGTCCCATGCTGTCCGCGAGCAACGTCTGTCGCCGGCGCTCCAGTCGCTCGATGACCAGATCGATGTGCATCGTGAGGTGGAAGATTTCGCCGAAGTACATGACCGCGACGTCCATTTCCTCGACGACTTCGCCTCGGAGAGCTCGCAACGACTCGATCTCGCGTTCCAGGGCGGCCGGGGACGACGATTCTCCCCGGATCGCCGCTTGGCGCAAGCGCTCGTAGCGGCGCGCGATGCGGCCGCGCTGCCGCCGGTCCATGAGCGGGAGCACGAGTCCGAATAGCGGAAACAGCAGCGTCACCACGGGAAGGATCAACAGGACGAAGCGATCGAGCAGCCCGGCGACCCAGAAGGGAAACGTCCGCTCGAGCCACGATGGTCCCGAACGCAGATAGCGGCGTGCTTGCTCGTTCAGTGGCAGCTCGAGGTTCGCGTCGGACGGGAACTGCCCGGGCCGTTCCAGCAGGCCGCCGTCGCGATGAACCCGCTCGCTCGCGTTCAGCAGGAGGCGCACATGGTCGGGGTGGATCCCCGCTCTGACTGCGAGCGCCGCCGTCACGCCCACCAGGACCTTCTCCTCCCGCGGAATGTTGTTGGCGATATCGAGCATGCCTTCGCCGATGGGCAGCGACGCCACGAACCGGTGGCGGGCGGAGTAGGCAAGCTGCTGGCGGACGCTCATCAGCTCGATTTCGCGATGCGCGAGCAGGCGGTGAACGATGTCGGCGCGGGGCGAGATGACGAAGAACGCAGCGTCGATCTCGCCGGACGTCAGCGCGGCCGCGGCCGCCGTGCCGCCCAGTGAGAGCAGGCGCGTATCGCGTGCCGTCACGTTGTTGTCCGACAGCAGGCGTACGGTCAGTGCTTGCGTACCACTGCCATCCTCTCCAACAGCGAGCCGTTTGCCGCGAAGATCCGAGAGATGCAAGACGCGGAGATCCTTGCGATGGAAGATCCAGAGCGGTTCGTAGAACAAGCTCCCGAGCGACGTCAGGCCAGCGGTGTCAGCAGGCGCCGTACCCCCTTGCACGAAACCGGCATCGACCTCGCCGAGGGCCAACCGCCGAAGCGTGTCGACCGAGCCGGCGCCGGGCTGAATGTCGAGCGTGAATCCCTGCGCGGCGAGGATTCGCTGGTACTCGACGGCATACCGGTAATACACGCCGTCTTCGCGCCCCGTGGAGATGACGAGCCGGCGCGGCGGCAACGGACCGGCGAATCGGTTCGCGATCAACACGCCGAGCAAGAGCGCGACCACGAGCGCCACCACCACCGTGGCCTCGATCACCGTGAGGCGCAGCCACCGCTTCCGCAACTGTCGAGGCCCGGTACGCTGCTCCGTCAGCTCGGCATCTGGCAATTGGGCGTCGACTTCATGATGGCGATCTCGTCTTCATCCATGCCCTCGACGATGCCATCGAACAACGGAGTCGAGAGATACCGCTCGCCGGTGTCCGGCAGCATGGCGAGGAGCACCGAGCCCGCCGGCGCCTTCTCGGCGACCTGCATGGCGACCGCGAAGGTCGCGCCGCCGGAAATTCCGGTGAAGATGCCTTCTCGCTGAGCGAGCTTGCGCGACCATTCGATGGCCACTGTTCCCGGCATGGGAATGAGCTCGTCGATGAATTTCTTGTCGACCGCTTCCTGCAGCACCCACGGAATGAAGTCGGGCGTCCATCCCTGGATGGGGTGCGGCTCGAAGGCCGGATGGCTTTCGGCAGGCTCGTGGTCTGCGTTCCGCTTCTGCGGCTTTCCGCTGGTGAGCAGCGCCGCGTTGGCCGGTTCGCTGACCACGAATTTGAGGCTGGGGCGTGCGGTCTTCAGCACGCGGCCCACGCCGGTCAGCGTGCCGCCCGTTCCGTAGCCGGTGACGAAGTAGTCCAGGCGCTTGCCTTCGAAGTCGCCGAGGATTTCACGTGCCGTCGTCGAGGCGTGGATGGCGGCATTGGCCTCGGTTTCGAACTGCCTTGCGAGGAACCAGCCGTTCTTCTGGGCGAGCTCCTTGGCCTTCTCCACCATGCCGAAGCCCTTGAGCGCGCGCGGTGTGAGGATGACCTTCGCGCCGAGAAAACGCATCAGCTTGCGCCGCTCGACGGAAAAGCTGTCGGCCATGGTGACGACGAGCGGATAGCCTTTCGCCGCGCACACCATCGCCAGCCCGATGCCCGTGTTGCCGCTGGTGGCCTCGACAACGGTTTGACCGGGCCGGAGCGTCCCATTGCGCTCGGCAGTCTCGATGATGCTCAGCGCGAGTCGATCCTTGACCGAGCCGGCCGGGTTGAAGAACTCCGCCTTGACGTACACGGTCGCGTGACGCGGCGCCAGGGCGTTGATCCGTATACACGGCGTATCGCCGACCGTGTCGAGTACGCTATCGAACAGCCGCCCACGGCCCCGCGTCGCTCGCCCACCGTCTGTCATGCTGGTCTCTCCCGCGACGCGGTGGTCTGCGTCGCTTTGCGTAGTTGGATCACTGGAGTCGTCACTGTACGCCTGCGACTCGGGCGCAGTCGAGGGTATCCTACATTGCAGGTCATCACCCCGTGTCCCAGCTAGCGCTGTCCGCCCAAGCCGGTGAGAACGTCATCGCCGACGACGCATGCGGCCGCATCGTCGACACGCCCGGGTTCGTGCAGGCGGAAGTGGCCCGCGTCTGGTTCGACGACATCCGCGGTGCGGTGGCCTGGGAGGCGCCGCGGCGCTCGTTCCACCTGGACCTCGAGGCGGGGAGCTTGCTGCTCATGAGCAGCCTTGCCTTCCGAGTGAGACCGTAGCCCTCTGCTCCTGACCAACGGCCGCATCTACACGCTCGACGCGCGCGGGACGATCGCCGACACGCTGGTCGTGCGCGACGGCCGCGTGGCGTTCGTCGGCCGTCGCGCCGAGATCAATCCGGCCCCGGGCGAAGACATCGTCGACGTCGGCGGGCGCGCTGTCCTCCCCGGCCTCGTGGACGCGCACGGCCATCTGATGCATCTGGCGCGCGTTTGCCTCACGCTCGATCTGCGCGGCGCCGACTCCGAGGAGACGGCCGCGCGGCACGTCGGCGCGCGCGCGGCGCGACTGCCGCGCGGTGAGTGGATCAGCGGGCGGAACTGGGACCAGAACCTCTGGCCGGGCGCGCGCTTTCCGTCGAAAGCTACGCTGGATCGGGTCGCGCCCGATCATCCGGTCGCGCTCGTGCGCATCGACGGCCATGCGACGTGGGCGAACTCGGCTGCGCTCCGCGCGGCGGGCATCGACGGCGCCATGCGCGATCCGGACGGCGGTCTCATCGCACGCGATGCGCGTGGCGCGCCGACCGGGCTGCTCGTCGACACAGCCCAGCGGTTGCTCCACGCGGTGGAGCCGCGGCCCAGCGACGAGCAGTTCGATCGCGCGGTGCGTGACTGCATCGCGGACTGCCTGGCGGCCGGGCTCACGGGTATTCACGAGATGGGCGCGGAGCTCTACGCGCTCGCCTCGTATCGCCGACTGCTCGAGCGCGGAGAGTTTCCATTCCGCAACTACGTCGCCGTCGCCGGCCGCTCGAAGTCGACGTGGGAGCACTACCGTGACCGCGGGCCGGAGCGCCTCGGTGACGGTCGCCTGGCGGTCGGTGCGCTGAAGCTCATGGCGGATGGCGCGCTCGGCTCCCGCGGCGCCGCGCTGCACGAGCCCTACTGCGATGATCCCGGCAACACCGGCCTCGTGCTCATGGACGGCTCCGAAGTCGAGCGGCTGACGCTGGAGGCGCTTGGCCGGGGCTTCCAGGTCTGTGTGCACGCGATCGGCGACCGCGCCAACACGCTGGTCCTCGACGCCTTCGCGCGCGCGCTCGACCGCACGCCGCGGTCCGATCACCGCCTGCGCGTCGAGCACGCGCAGATCCTCACGGAGGGTGACGTGCCGCGCTTCGCGCGTCTCGGCGTGTTGCCGAGCATGCAGGCTACGCACTGCACGTCCGACATGGCGTGGGCCGCCGAGCGGCTCGGGCCCGAGCGGCTGCGCGGCGCCTATGCCTGGCGCTCGCTGCTCGCCACCGGCGTGATCATCGCCGGCGGCTCGGACTTCCCCGTCGAGAGCCCCAATCCGTTCCACGGTATCCACGCCGCCGTCACGCGTCGGCCGCGCACGAACGACGACCGCGGCTGGCAGCCCGAGCAGCGCATGACGCGCGAGGAAGCGGTGCGCTCCTTCACGACATGGAACGCGTTCGCCTCGCGCCAGGAGCGGGACCTCGGGTCGCTGGAGGCCGGCAAGCAGGCCGACGTCGTGGTCCTGTCGGAGGACGTCTTCACGTGCGAGGAGGCGCGCATTCCCGAGGTCCGGCCGGTGCTGACGCTGGTGGGCGGGGAGATCGTCTACCGCGAGGCCTCAGGATCGTCCGGTCGCTGAGCCTCGCTTCGGCCGACGCACGGCCCGGACCGTGCCGCTGCGTCCTCCGCCGCAAAAGAGCCGATCACCGCCGTCGGACTCGAGCCCTGACACGCCGACGCCGGCCGGCATCGCGAGCACGTCCAGCACCTCGCCCGTTCGCGGATCGATGCGCCGGACATCGCTGTCATCGCCTTCCCAGGTGCCGTGCCACAGCTCGCCGTCGACCCAGGTGACGCCGGTGACGAAGCGGGTGGACTCGATCGTGCGAAGAATCGCGCCCGTCGCGGGATCGATCTGATAAATCTTCCGGTCGCGGTACTGCCCGACCCAGAGCGTCCCTTCGGCCCACGCCAGCCCCGAGTCAGCGCCACGGCCGGGCGCCGGGATCGTGGCGAGGACACGCCCGGTCTTCGGATCGATCTTCTGGATGCGATCCTCGGCCAGCTGAAACAGGTGTCGGCCGTCGAAGGCCGTTCCCGCATGGGCGACGGCGTCGATCGAGCGCACGGTCTTCCCGCTCGCGGGATCGAGCGCGTTCAGCTTGTCTCCGGACGCGAACCAGACGTGCTCACCGTCGAAGGTAACGCCGTGCACGTGATCGATACCGGGGAAAGGTCCATATTCACGAAGGATGTCGGCCGCGGATCG
>DASTCJ010000238.1:0-10475 GCA_035605575.1 Candidatus Methylomirabilota bacterium | reverse complement strand
CCCATGCACGGTGAACTGCATGCGGTTGGCGGCGGGCGCGCGCGTGATGAGCTCGTGCACGCCGTCGCAGTCGAGCACGAGGCCGGTGCGCGCGCGCAGGCGCCCGACGTCGAAGTGCTTGGCACCGACGAGGCCCATCTCCTCGCAGATGGTGAGGAGGACGTCGATCGGCCCGTGCGGGATGCGGCGCTCGCGCAGCTGCCGGACCGCTTCCAGAATGGCCACGATGCCCGACTTGTCGTCGCCGCCGAGGATCGTGGTGCCGTCGGAGCGGATGATGTCACCGTCGACGACGGGCCGGATGTTCTCGCCCGGCACCACGGTGTCCATGTGCGCGCACAACAGAAACGGCGCGGCGTCCGGTCGCGTGCCGGGGAACTTCGCGAGCACGTTGCCGGTGTCGCTGCCGACGCGCGAGCCGGCCTCGTCCACCTCGAGCGTCGCGCCCATACCGGTGAGGATGTCGGTCAGCCGCCGGGCGACGTTGCCCTCACGCTTGGACACGCTCGAGATCCCCACGAGCTCGAGGAACTCCTCCCGCAGCCGGGGAACGTTGACGGCCAGCGCCTCAGTCAAGGAACCTCCGGAACCAGTCGAGACTGGCTTGCACGGCCTGCCGTCGATGCGCGGGATCGGTGAGACGGTGATCGCCGCCGGCAATCACGAGCAGATCGCACGGCTGCGCCGCCTGTTCGTGGAGCTGCGCGCCGTGCTCGAGGCCGACCACGTCGTCGGCGTCGCCATGGACGCAGAGGTGGCGAGGCACGCCGGTCGGCGCCATCGCGTACCGACCCGTCATGAACTCGAGCGCGAACGGAATGCCGAGGCTCCGGTTTTCCTCGAGGTCGTCGTTGGCGAGCTCGGTGAGACTGGCGGGCGCGTTCCACGTCACCACCGGCGTGCCGGGCCGGCGGGCCGCCACGAACAACGCGACGAATCCGCCGAGGCTCGAGCCGAGGAGACCGACCCGGCCGTCGAGGCGCGGATGACCCTCCAGCAGCGCCAGCACCCCCTCGACATCTTCGAGCCGACTGGCGATCGTCGTCTCGTCCTCGCGACCGCTCGACTCGCCGCAGCCTCGGAAGTCGAAGCGTGCCAGCGCAATCCCGGTGGCCGGCAGCACGTCGCCGAGGAGCACGTATTTGTCGGAGTCCTTGGAGGCGTGCAGACCGTGGCACGCGACCACGCACGGCACGCGTCCACCACCGTCGGGGAGATGCAGCACGAGCGCGAGCTTCGCCGTCGGGAGCGCCACCAGGTGGCGCTCGCTGCTCATGCCCACACGAGGTCGAACAGTCGGACGGCGTTGCTGGAGAGATGGAACATCGTCTCCTCGATGGGCGCGCGCTTGATCTTGGCCACTTCCTCGGCCACGCGCGAGGCGAGCCAGGGGCCGGAATCCATCCCCGTGAACTCGCCGCCGTACTTCCACGGGGCGTCGCTCTCCACGAGCAGCGAGTCGAGCGGGACCAGCTGCACGATCTCGCGATCACGATCGCGATAGACGACTTCGGGCGTCACCGAGATGAAATAGCCGGCGTCGACGATGGCGCGCGTGGTGTCGGCCGACGCCTTGTGCCAGTGAAACACGGCGCGCTCGATGCGATGCCGTTTGAGCGCCTCCAGCGCTCCCACGGCCGCGCCGTGCGGCGCATGCAGGGCGACGGCCAGATCGTAGCGCGCGGCGAGGCGCAACAGCCGGTCGAGCCGCCCGCGCGCGCGCATCATGCGCTCCGCGGCATCCGGGCGATCCTCCAGCGAGTACCAGGGCAGGCCGATCTCGCCGACCGCCACCACGTGCGGGTGGTGGTCGGTGATCTGCTGCTCGACCGTCTCGAGATCGCGCTCGGTGAGGTGCTCCCAGTCCGGATGGAAGCCGAGACAGCCCCACACCGTCTTCTTGGCCTGGGCGGCAATCTCGAGCGTGCGCCGGTTGCTTTCCGCGTCGCAGCCGACGGCGATCACGCCCCAGACGTCATAGGTCAGCGCCACCCGCAGCGCATCTGCCACGTCGCCGAAGGCCGCGTCGTGCAGATGGCAGTGGCTGTCGATGACCATCGCGGCGCTAGTTGCCGGCCACGACCATGCGGGCGATCTTCACGGTCGGCGCGGCGACGCGGTCCCGCAGGACGAGATCGTTGGCGATGCCGTCGATCCGCTCGAACATCTCCAGGAGGTTGCCGGCCACGGTGACTTCCTCCACCGGATACGCCAGTTCTCCGTTCTCGATCCAGAGGCCGACCGCGCCGCGCGAGTAGTCGCCGGTCACGCCGTTGATGCCGAAGCCGATGAGCTCCGTGACGTAGAGACCGCTCTGCACCGATCGGATGAGCGCCTCCGGGGTGGTCGATCCGGGCATCAGCATGAGATTCGTCGTGCCCACGCTCACACCGGCGCCGTCCCGGCTGGCGTGGTGCGTGGAGGCGAGCCCGAGCTTCCGTCCCGAGTAGGTGTCGAGGAGATACGATTCGAGCACGCCGTCGCGGACCACGTGTGTGCGCCGGGTAGCCAGGCCCTCGCCGTCGAACGGTCGCGAGCCGAGCCCTGCTTCGATCAGCCCGTCGTCGACGATGTTCACCGCGGTGGAGGCGACGCGGCTGCCGAGGCGGTCGAGGAGGAACGACGCGCGACGGTAGAGACTCGGCCCGCTGGCGGCGTTGGCGATGGCGCGGATCAGGCTTGCGGCTGTGTCGGGGTCGAAGATGATCGGCACTTCAGTCGTCTTGACCTTACGGGCGCCGAGCCGCCGCAGCGCGCGCGCCGCGGCCGTGCGGCCCACCGATTCCGCGTCGTCGAGCGCGCGACGCCGGCGGGCCGTGGTGTACCAGCTGTCGCGTTGCATCTCGCCGTTCTGCGCGGCAACCGGTGACACGGTGATCCCGAACGACGAGGTCGTGTACCCGCGCGCGAACCCGTGCGAGGTTGCGTATGCGTAGCGAGCGCGCCGGTCGAAGTACTCGGCGCCTTCGGAGTTCGTGATGCGCGGGTCCACGGCGAGGGCGGCCGCTTCGGCCCGGCGCGCCGTCTCGATCTTCTGTTCCGGCGTCAGCTCCCCGGCCTCGTGGTCTTCCAGCCCCAGATCGGGCACGTGCTCGATGAGCGTCGCCGCGTCCGGCAGCCCGGCGTGCGGATCCTCGGCCGTGATACGCGCCAGCGCGGTCGCCTCGTCGACCACGCGCTCGAGCGACGCGCGCGAGAGATCCGATGTGGACGCCGCCGCCGAGGCGCGGCCGGCGAAGACGCGCAGCGACAGCCGCTGCTCGCGCGAGTGGGTGACCGTGTCGACCTGGCCGAGCCGGACGGACGCGCTGAACGAGGTGTCCTCGACGAGGAAGCCGTCGGCGGCGGAGGCACCGCGCTCAGCGGCGCGTCGGAGGACGGAGGCGAGCAAGTCGGTGTCGACGTGCGTCACACGGCCGTCCCGCCGACGGTCATGCCGTCGAGACGGATGGTCGGCAGTCCGACGCCGACGGGAACCGACTGACCGTCCTTGCCGCAGGTGCCCACCCCTTCATCGAGGGCCAGGTCGTGGCCGACGCGGCTCACGCGCGTCAGTGCATCGGGCCCGTTGCCGATCAGCGTGGCGCCCTTCACCGGCCGCGTCACCTTGCCGTCCTCGATGAGGTAGGCCTCGCTCGCGGAGAAGACGAACTTCCCGCTCGTGATGTCGACCTGGCCGCCGCCGAAGGACACCGCGTACAGCCCGCGGTCGACGGAGCGCAGGATGTCCTCGGGATTGTCCCGGCCGGCCAGCATGAACGTGTTCGTCATCCGCGGCAGCGGGGGATGCGCGAACGACTCGCGCCGCCCGTTCCCGGTGGGTCGCATTCCCATCAGGCGCGCGTTGAGGCGGTCCTGCAGGTAGCCTCGCAGGATCCCGTCCTCGATGAGCACCGTGCGCCCCGTGGGCGTGCCTTCGTCGTCCACGTTGAGCGAGCCACGGCGATTGGCCATGGTGCCGTCGTCTACGACGGTGACGAGCTCCGAGGCCACCTTCTCTCCGATGCGACCCGCGAACGCCGACACGCCCTTGCGGTTGAAGTCGCCCTCGAGCCCGTGTCCGATCGCCTCGTGCAGCAGAATGCCGGGCCAGCCCGGCCCGAGGACGACCGTCATCGCCCCTGCCGGCGCGTCGACGGCGGCGAGCTTGAGCGCGGCCTGGCGTGCCGCCTCCGACGCGAAGCGTTTCCAGCGGTCGGACTCGAGGTAGAAGTCGAACGGCACGCGACCGCCGCCGCCGAAGGCGCCGATCTCGCGCTTGCCGCCATCCTCGGCGATGGCCGTCACGTTGAGCCGCGTGAGCGGTCGCACGTCGCCGACGGTGAACCCGGAGGCGGTGGCGATCAGCATGACCACTTCTTCGGAGGCGAGCGAGACGATGACCTGCTTGACGCGCGTGTCGGCGGCCCGACACGCGGCGTCGACGCGGCGGAGTAGCTCGACCTTGCGCGCGAGCTCGGTGACGATCGGCGGCTCGGCGAGCGCGTACAGATCGTGCGGTCGCCCGCGCCCGCCGACCGCCAGCGTTCCCGACTGTCCAGCGCGATCGGCGATGGCGCGCGCCTGGCGCGCTGCCTCGGTCAGGTTCTGGATGGAGATGTCGTCGGTGTGCGCGTATCCGGTGCGTGTGCCCGCCTGCGCCCGGACGCCGGCGCCCTGGCTCACGTGTCGCGACGCCTTCTTGACGACGTTCTCCTCGAGCACGAGCTCCTCGTTCACGCGGTACTCGAGATAGATGTCGGCGTCGTCGACACGACGCGCGAGGTTGTCGCCGAGGAGCTGCTCCATCAGGGCGGGCGTGACGTTGTAACGGCTGTGGAAGAAGCTCTCTGGACGACTACGCTCGAGCTCGCTCATCGACCTTGAATCTCCCATCGGCGGGGTCCAATCTACCCGCCGCCCTCGCCCGACCCCAAACTTTTCAGCACCCTATTTTAGCCACTCTGGCAACTCGTCAGCCGTCCCGCCGCTCCTGAATGATGTCGTGAATCCGGCGCAGGCCGTGCAGGATGGACGGCCCGGGTGAAAGCACGTCCGCACCCTCGACCTCGTAAATCCGTCCCTCGCGCACGGCGGTGACCGTCGACCAGCCGGGACGGGCGGCAATGGCCGCTGCGTCGACCGGCTTGCCGCACCATGACGCCAGGATGATCTCGGGATCCCGCCGCACCACTTCGTCGGCGCTGACGATTCGGCTCTTCGCGTCCCCGTGCGCACGAAGCTCGGCGAACACGTCACGGCCGCCGGCGATCTCGATCAGCTCGGAGACCCAGCGGATGCCGGCGATCGTCGGATCCATCCACTCCTCGAAGTACACGCGCGGTCGATCCGGCCACACCGATGAGTACTCACGGATCTGTTTGATCTCGTCGCGCATGTCGGCGATCAGGTCGCGCGCCGCCGCCTCGCACCCGAGCGCGCCGCCAATGAGGAGGATCGCCCGCATGATCTCGTCGACCGACCGCTGATTCGTGCACAGCACGGCCACGCCCGATGTGATCAGCTCCGAGACGACGTCGCGCTGCAGGTCCGAGAAAGCGAGGACGAGGTCCGGCTGCAGCGCCAGGATCTTGTCGACACGAAACGTCGTGAACCCCCCCACCCGCGCCTTGTCGCGGACCGCGTCCGGTCGCCTGGCCGTGCCGGGCACGCCGACGACACGCTCCCCCGCCCCGACCGTGTAAGCGATCTCCGCGGTCTCCGCCGTCAGGCAAACGATCCGCTGTGGGAACTCGACGGCCGCCTTGCCGTACATGCGCGCCGAAGCCGTCAGGCGCCGAAGCGTCGGGCGGTCACGCGGAGAACACCTCACGCCGCGCGAGGCCACGCTGAAACGACAGGTACTGCTCACGCGTCATGGGCGGTCTCGCCGACGCGAGAACGGCGCGGGCGCCGGCGGCGCCCTCGGCCAGCATGTCGATCGCCATGGCCGCCAGTGCTTTGGCCTGGGAGACGTACGCGAGCTGCGCGTCGACGATACGGTAGTCGGCGCCGTGCCCGGAGCCCGTGGCGCCCCCTATATAAGGATGCAGCACCGGCATGACCATGCTGAGATCGCCCATGTCGGTGGACCCGGTCCGGTGGCCGATCTCACGATAGGCCTCGGCGCCGACGAGATCGATCGCGGTGTCCTTGAAGTAGCGCGTCATCGTGGCGTCGCATGTCATCGGCATGTACCCGGGCAACGTCTCGATCTCGACGGTGGCGCCAAGCGCGAGCGCGCCCGCCTTGAACGCGCGGTCCACCTTTTTCTGCGCGTCGAGAATCGCCTCCACGGAGCGGCCACGGACATAGGTCTCGAGCCGCACCTCACCGGGAATGACGTTCACCTGCGAGCCGCCATGCGTAATGATCGGGTGCACGCGGATCGTGTCCTCGTCGCGGAAGGTCTCGCGGATGGCGTTGACGGCGGCCAGACCGATCTGTGCCGCGTAGAGCGCGTTCACGCCCATGTGCGGCGCACCACCCGCGTGCGCCGCCTTGCCGACGTAGCGGATCGTCTTCACGATGCAGCCGTTGTTCGATGCGGGCACGCCCGCCTTGCCGTCCTCGGGCCGCGACGTCATGTGAATCATCATCGAGAGGTCGACGTCGTCGAAGTGCCCGAGCCGGAGGAGCTCGGGCTTGCCGCCGAGGAACTCGAGCTTGCCCGCGCGCGCCTGCGTCACCCGCCATTCGATGTCGCCGTACTCCTCGGCGGGGACGGCGAAGAAGACGAGCCGGCCGCTCAGATGCTCGGGCGCCCCGGCGTCGACGAGGCCCATGGCCGCGCCCATCAGGGCCGCCACCTGGGCATTGTGGCCGCATGCGTGCGCGGCGCCCGTGGCGGGATCGCCCTCGGGATGGCCGGCCACCACCAGCGCATCGAGCTCACCGAGCAGCGCGAACGTCGGCCCGTCGCCGGCGCGGCCCGGCGCGTCGGCACGCACGCCGGTCAGCGCCAGCCCCGTCTGCGGCTTCAGTCCCAGGCCACCCAGCGTGTCCTCCACCAGCCGAGCGGTCTTCACTTCCTTGAAGCCGAGCTCCGGGTGCTTGCGGATCTGCTCCCCGATGCGGACGATCTGCTCGGCGCGCCGCTCGATGGCGGCGTACACACGCTGCTTCAGCTCGGCCTTTTTCATGCGTTTCTCCTTTGTACCGACCGCGCGTGCTCGGCGAGAGCCGTGGGTGGCCTGGTCGAGATTGGTGGTGGCTGCGTTTGTAGCGACCGCGCGTGCGCCGCGAGAGCCGTGGGTGGCCTGGTCGAGATTGGTCGTGGCTGCGTCATTCGCGTGTCACCGGTGAGCGGCGGATGAAGCGGGAGGGCGCGAAGTCGGCGACGTCCATGCCCGGCTGACCGGTGGTGATCCAGCTCGTCATCACGCGGCCGGTGATCGGAGCCAGCAAGATGCCGTTACGGAAGTGGCCGGTGGCGATCCAGAGGCCGTCGAGGTCGGGCCACGGGCCGAGCACGGGCAGGCTGTCGGGCGCCCATGGTCGGAAGCCCCACCATGTGCGAGTGATCGGCAGCCCACCGAGCGACGGACACAGCTCGATCGCCGCCGTCAGCAGCCCCGCGATGGCTTCGGCGGTGACGGCGCGCTGGAATCCGACGCGCTCCACGGTGGCCCCAATGAGCAGCTCGCCCGACGGCCGCGGCACGAGGTACACGTCATCGCCGTGAACGCAATGGTTCAGCACGGCCGGCACGTGACCGAGCGCGAGCATCTGGCCACGCTTCGGCTCGAGGGGCAAGCGTCCGCCGAACGAGGCGACGAGCTCCCCCGTCCACGCGCCTGCCGTGAGCACGACCGTGTCGGCCTCCCACAGCTCGCCCTCCGCGACGACGCCCCGCACATGACCCAGCTCGACCGCCACGCGCGAGACGGACGACCCGGCGCGCAGCACGACGCCCGCGCCAACGGCCGCCTGGGCATAGGCGACCACGAGCCGCTGATTGTTCACCCAGTGGTCGGCGCCCACGAACATGGCGCCGCGCACCTGCGTGGAGAGAGCGGGCTCGTTCGCGCGCACATCCGCGGTGTCCCACACCTCGATGCCATACGTCGGATCCAGCCGATCCGCGATGCGCGCCTCGGTGCGGCGAATGTCATCGACGCTCATGAGCGGATAGATCGTGCCGCGGGTCATGTACTCCACGTCGATCCCCGTGAGCTCGCGCAGCTCGTCGGCCAGCGAAGGATAGAGCCGCCAGCTGGCGAGCGCGAGCCGCGCATACGCGGTGTCCGTCAGATCACCGAGGGGCGCCAGGATCCCGGCCGCGGCGCTCGACGCCTCGGCCCCCGGCGTCGCGCGCTCGAACAGCGTCACCGCGCAGCCGGCGCGGGCCAGCTCCCACGCCGTCGCGCAGCCGATGATGCCGGCGCCGACGACGGCAACCTTCATGACGCGGCCAGCGCCTCGAGAAAGCGCTTCGTCGCGTCGGCCGGCGAGGGCGTGTCGAGAATCGCCGCGATGGCGGCGACGCCGCTGGCGCCGGCAGCGCGGACGTCCCTGACCCGCTCGGGCGTGATGCCGCCGATGGCCACGATGGGAGCGCGCACCGCCCTCGCGACCTTCGCCAGACGCTCGAGTCCTTGCGGCGGTCCCCACCGCCGCTTGGACGGCGTGTCGTACACGGGACCGAAAACGATCCAGTCGGCGCCACGCAGCTCGGCGTCGATCGCGTCCTCGAGCGAGTGCACCGACGCACCGATGGCGAGCCGCTGGCCCGCGATACGGCGTATGTGGTCGACGGGAAGCGACGCGTGGGTGCGCTGAACGGCGTCGGCGCCCACGGCGAGGGCGACATCGACACGGTCGTTGACGACGAGCCGCGCGTCGTGGTCATGCGTCAGCTCGCGGAGCCGCTGGCACAGCGCCGCCAGATCGGCGGCGCCCAGATCCTTCTCGCGCGCCTGCACCGTCGGCAGCCCCGCGGCCAGGCACTCGGCGACGACGGCCGTCAGCTCCCGCCCGCGCGTCCGGGTACGATCAGTGACGAGCGTGAGGCTCAGCTGGTCCAATCGGGCAGGCCCTCGAGCGGCGAGGACGCTGTCGCATACAGCTTCTTGCCTATACGCCCGGCGCGATACGCCAGGCGTCCGGCCTCGACGGCCAGACGCATCGCGCGCGCCATGGCCACCGGATCCTTGGCGCCGGCGATGGCGGTATTCATCAGCACGCCGTCCACGCCGAGCTCCATCGCAATCGCCGCGTCGGACGCGGTGCCGACGCCGGCGTCGACGATCACCGGGACCGACACGGTCTCCAGGATGATCTTGATGTTGTACGGGTTGCGAATGCCGAGCCCGGAGCCGATGGGCGCCCCGAGCGGCATCACGCAGGCGGCGCCGGCGTCCTCGAGCCGCTTGGCGACCACGGGATCGTCGTTGGTATACGGCATCACCGTGAACCCCTCGCGCGCGAGCGTCCTGGTCGCCTCGAGGAGCCCCTGCACGTCGGGGAAGAGCGTGCGCGCGTCACCGATGACCTCGAGCTTGACCATGTCGCCGAGGCCGGCCTCGCGCGCGAGGTACGCAGTGCGGATGGCCTCGTCGGCGGTGTAGCAGCCGGCCGTGTTCGGCAAGAGCGTGTAGCGCGAGGTGTCGATGAAATCGAGAATCGAGTCGCCGCTCCCGGGCAGGCTGACGCGCCGCACGGCGACCGTCACGAGCTGGGCTCCGGACTCCTCGTGCGCCTGCCGCATGATGTCGTTCGACGCGTACTTGCCCGTGCCCACGATGAGCCGCGACGAGAAATCCTTGCCACCGAGAACGAGGTTGGTGTCGTACATCACTGCCCGCCTCCCATGGGACGAACGATCTCGACCTTGTCGCCAGGCCGAAGCATGGTCGCCTCGTACGCGCTCTTCGGCGTGATGTCGCGGTTGACCGCGACGGCCGTGTACTCGCGCTTGACCCCGAGCTCGCGGAGGAGCCCGTCGACGCTGAGGCCCTCGGCGACGTCCATGTCTCGTCCGTTCACCACGATACGCATAAACAAGAGCGGCCGCTCCCCGAGAGGGTGCGGCCGTAACGTTCTTCGACTCGCCGTGTTCCCTTCGCCCGCATTACCGGGATCAGGTTCGAGGGGTCCCGGGCCGCACCCGGTTCTCAGGAATCCTCCCCCCACGACGACGAACGGAGTATAGCACCGGCGGCATTGACTTGCCCGGCGGGCGGTGATACTACTCCGCCACCGATCGCGACCGCTCCCGCGTCTAGGGGGTGACACGGCGCGACAACCCTCCGCTCAATCGCCGTCTGTATCACCACACACAACACAGGAGTGCGCTCATGAACGGACCCACTCGTCGTCAGTTCCTGAAGACGTCGGCCGGAGCGTCGGCCGGTGTGGCATCCTGGCTTGCGCTCGGCAAGGCACCCGCCTTCGCGCAGAAGCGAGAGCTCACCTTCCTCTCGTGGAACCATTTCGTGCCCGATTCCGATGTGGAGTTACGCAGGCTCGCCGAGGAGTTCGGCAAGCAGGCCAAC
>DASTCJ010000031.1:0-13923 GCA_035605575.1 Candidatus Methylomirabilota bacterium | reverse complement strand
GTGTGGCTGTCGCCGCACGCGATGGTCATGCCAGGTTGGGTGAGGCCGAGTTCGGGGCCGATGACGTGCACGATGCCCTGCTTGCCCGTCGACATGTCGAAGAGCTGCAGGTTGAAGTCCTTCATGTTGCGGTACATGTGCTGCGCCATCTCCTCCGCCTCGGGGTCGGCGTAGGGACGGGTCTGGTCGGCGGTCGGAATGATGTGGTCGAGGGTGCCGAAGGTGCGCTCGGGCATCCGCACCTTCAGCTTCATCTCCTTCAGCATCTGGAAGGCCTGCGGCGTCGTGACCTCGTGGATCAGATGCAGGCCGATCAGGAGCTGGGTCTGGCCGGACGGGAGGGTGCGGACGGTGTGTGCTTCCCAGACCTTGTCGAGCAGCGTGCGTGCCATGGGACTCCTCTTCCTTATATATATGGATGCGCCGGCCGGACCCGGCCGGCGCACGAGGAGCCATTGTACGCCGGATCAGGTTGTGATCATCTGCGTGTCGCCCGGCTTCACGACGTGCGCGGTGACACCAGGCGCAATCTCGTTGAGCGCGCGCTGGAACTGCTCGCCCGCGACCGTGCCGAGATTGAGCGCGTTGTGCGCGTAGTGCACCGGCAACGCGTGCGACACGCCCAGCCACTGGCAGGCACGCGCCGCTTCCTCCGGCCCCATCGCGAACGCGCCGCCGCCGACACATACGATGGCGACGTTCGGCTGGTACCGGTCGCCGATCAGCTTCATGTCGCCGAAGAGGTCGGTGTCGCCGCTGCAGTAACAGCGCACGCCCCCGATATCGACGATGAACCCGGCCGCCGGGTACGCGGCGAGTGTCGAATGAATGGCCGGCACGAGACGGGCCGTCATCGCGCCGTGCTTCGCGGTGCCGCCGAAGTTCATCGCGTTGCCGCCACTGAGCACGACCTTCGCCGGGTCGAGGCCGACCTTCTTGAATTGCTCGACGAGGCCGCGGCGCATCAGGTCGCTCTGACCGCTCGTCATCACCGGCAGGCCGGCGCCACTCAGGCCCTGCAGCATCTCGAAGTAGTCGCCGATATGATCGCCGTGATCGTGCGTCAGCAGCACCAGCACCGCCTCGGGCTTCTTGCTCTGGACGTACTGTACGAACCCGTCGCGCGTGGCGTATTCCGGCGGCTTCTTCACGCCGAAGCGGTCCCACCCCGTGTTGTTCCAGACCCACGCGTCTACATAGGCGATCTGCTTGTAATCGGGCGTCGCGAGCTCCATGACGCCGCCGCCGAGCCATCGCATGGATATCTTGCCGCCGGTCATGCGCTGAGTCCTCGCACTGCTCTGTCCGAGCCCCATCGCGCGGCAGCCGCTGAGCGCCAGCCCGCCGCCGAGAGCCACCATGCTCTGAAGAAGCTGTCGTCTATCTATGTGGCGATCGCTGGGAGGACCACCGCAACACCAATCGAGATCCGAGCGCTTCATGTCGTCACCTCGCGGGAGAGTGAGCTGCGACGGAAGGGTATGACGGCGCCCGTGGCCACGCAAACGGTGGCTAGGCGACGACGACGGAGTAGACGCGTACCGGCTGGGATCGTGTCTTGAAGCTCACCAGGCCTTGATCTTGGACCCGCGTGGCGGCGCCGAGCGCGTCGCGCGTCTTCTCGTCGATCAGGATCGGCTTCCCGATGAGCTTCGTGTGGGCTTCCAGGTGCGCGGCGAGGTTGACGGTGTCTCCGACGCAGGTATAGGTCACGCGGCGCTCGGTGCCGGTGTAGCCGGCGATGACCTGGCCGGACGCGATCCCGATGCCGATACGGATCTCCGGCTTGCCCTGTGCCGCCTGCTCGCGATCGAAGCCGGCGATCAGCTCGAGCATGTCGAGCCCGGCCTGCACGGCGCGCCGGGCATGATCCGCGCGCGGCAGCGGAGCCCCGAAGATTGCCATCAGGCCGTCGCCGAGCATCTGGTTCACGACGCCGCCGTGACCGCCGATCGCGTCGAACATGAGCGTGTAATAGCTGTTCAGCAGGTCGATCGTCTCCTCGGGGCCGCGCGACTCCACGAGGCTGGTGAACGAGCGGATGTCCGAGAACATCACCGTGGCGTCGACGTACTTGCCGCCGAGTGAGAGACCCGTCGTGAGCAGCTCCTCCGCCACCTCGGCTGTGGCGAACTTCCGGAACAGCTCGCGCTGCTGGTCGCGCAGCCGCTTTTTCTCGAGGCTCGCCACGACGCGGGCGCGCAGCAAGACCGCGTTCACCGGCTTGAACAGGTAGTCCTCGGCGCCCATCTCGACGCAGCGTGCGACGCTGTCGACCTCTTCCACCGACGACATCATGACGACCGGGATCTCGCGCAGCTTGGGATCGGCCCGCAGCGCCTCGAGCGTCTGGTAGCCGTTCATCTCGGGCATCTCGATGTCGAGCAGCACCAGGTCGGCGCCGTGGCTTCGTAGCGACTCGAGGGCCTGGCGACCATTCTCCGCGAAGGCGACGCGGTGGCCGAGCTGCTCCAGCGTGCGCGCCACGAGCAACCGGTTCACACGGTTGTCGTCGACGACGAGGACGTTGCCCTTCTCGCCGTTACGTTCGAGGCTCACGCTCGATCTCCCGGAGGGCGCGGGCGACGCGCTCGCATTCGACGGCCACGCGGTCCACCCGCGCGCGGGCGCCGTCGATGCTTCCCGACTTCGCCAGCATCTCCAGATCTCTCGCCATGCTCGACAGGTTCAGCGCGCCCACGCTGGCGGCATTGGACTTGAGCGAGTGCGCAGCGCGCCGGAACGCGTCGACGTCCCGGTCGCCGAGCGCGCGGCGCATCGTGCTGACCAGCTCCTGCGCGTCCTCCACGAATGTCGACAGCAGCTCATCCAGGAAGCCGGCGCCCATGGCGGTCCGGAGACGTTCGAAGGCGTCGCGGTTCAGCACCTCGGTCGCCGAGGTCTCGGCGTCCGGCCTGGCCGCGCGGATCGCCGGCGCGCTGCGCTGCACGGCGGCCACGAGCTCCTCGACGCGAATCGGCTTGCTCACGTAATCATCCATGCCGGCGGCCAGGCACAGCTCGCGATCGCCCTGCAGGGCGTTTGCCGTCATGGCGACGACGCGGGGCCGCTCGTCACCCGGCCAGCGTCGCCTGATCTCGCGGGAGGCTTCGAAGCCGTCCATCTCCGGCATCTGCACGTCCATCAGCACGAGATCGTACGGCTGTCGCTCGATGGCGGCGATGGCTTCGAGACCGTTGGCGGCGACGTCGGCGCGATAGCCCATCTGCTCGAGCAGCCGCAGCGCGAGCTTCTGGTTCACGACGTTGTCCTCGGCGACGAGAATACGGAGCGGATGGCGAGCGGCCATCTCGGGATCCAGCTCCACGGAGACCGGGCCCCGTCTCTCGACGCGCGTGGGTTGGCCGGCGAGCGCCGCCACGACGGCGTCGAAGACCTGGGACGGCTTGATGGGCTTGGTCAGATGTGCCGCGAACCGCACGCTCTCCGCGCCTACCTCGCGGCGGCCGAGCGAGGTGAACAGCAACAGCGGCATGGCGCCGGCCCGCGGATGCTCGCGGATCGCCCGCGCGAGGGCGACGCCGTCGAGCTCCGGCATATGCATATCGAGGATGGCGAGATCGAATGTTTCGCTCGCCTCGATCCACGAAAGCGCCTCGCGCGGCGAACCGGTCATCCGCACGACCATGCCCCACGCGCGCAGATACGCGTCGAGGATCCGCCGGTTGGTATCGTTGTCGTCCACGGCGAGGACGCGCTTGCCCTCGAGCGAGGGCTGCGCGCCGCGCAGCTCTCGGCGTGGAGCCACCGCACCCTCGGCCGATGCGGCGCGGATGGTGAGCCGAAAGTCCGAGCCGTGGCCCGCCCGGCTGTCGACGGTGATCGTGCCGCCCATCAGCTCGGCCAGGCGCTTGCTGATGGCGAGTCCCAGGCCCGTCCCGCCGTATCGCCGTGCCGTCGAGACGTCGACCTGGCTGAATGATTCGAACAGGCGGCCGATGCGATCCGGCGGGATGCCGATGCCGGTGTCGCGCACCGAGAACGTGAGCTCGTACAGCCCGGCCGCCTCGAGCGGTTTGGCGCTCACCGCCAGCACGACCTCGCCGTGCTCCGTGAACTTGACGGCGTTGGTGAGGAGGTTGAGCAGGATCTGCCGCAGGCGCGCCACGTCGCCCACGATGGCGGCCGGCGTGCTGTCCGCGATCTGATAGGCGAGATCCAGGCCCTTCTCCGCCGCGCGCGCGGAGACGAGATCGAGCGCCGCCTCCACGCCGTCGCGCAGATCGAACGGCTGGGCCTCCAGCTCCATCCGGCCCGCCTCGATCTTGCTGAAGTCGAGCACGTCGTTGATGACGGTCAGCAGCGCGTCGCCGCTCGACCGCACGATCTCCGCGTACTCCCGCTGCTCGTCCGTCAGGTCGGTGTTGAGCAGCAGGCTGCTCATGCCGATCACCGCGTTCATCGGCGTGCGGATCTCGTGACTCATGGTGGCGAGGAACGCGCTCTTCGCCTCGTTGGCCGACTCGGCATCGCGGCGCGCGGCGGCGAGGTCGCGGAACAAACGCGCGTTCTGGATCGCCAGCGCGGACTGGCCGGCGAAGGTCTTGAGAAGCTCGATGACCTCGGGTGCGAATTCCCCCGCCATCTTCTTGTTGACGGTGAGGCCGCCGATGAGCTGGCCCTCGTGCAGCAAGGGAATGCCGAGCAGGGCGCGGGTGCCCGTCCGCAGCAGAACGTCGCGGAGCGGGCCGGTGTACGCGCCCGGCTCGGCGATGTCGGAAATCTGGACGGGCTCGAGCGTCACGGCCATCCGGCCGGCGACACCCTCGCCTCGGCGGATCGGCGCGCGCCGGGCCACGGCGATGACTTCGTCGGCGAGATCCTGGGTGGCGCGGAGGAGCAGCTCCTCGCGCTGCTCGTCGTATTCGTAGACCGTGCACGAGTCGGTGCCGGCCAGCCGGTTCGCGTGAGAGACGATCGTGGTCAGCACGGTCTCGAGATCCAGCGTCGAGCCGAGCACCTTGCCGACCTCCCCCAGCGCCTCCAGCTCGCGGACCGAACGCGTGAGCTGGTCCGTCCGCTCCTCGAGCGCCTTGAAGAGACGAACGTTTCCGATGGCGATGACGGCCTGGTCGGCGAAGCTCTGGAGCAGCGTGATCTGCTTGTCCGTGAACGGTTTGATCTCGGCCCGGCGGAGGTTGATGGTGCCCATCACCACGCCTTCACGTAACAGGGGGACGACCAGCGTCGTGTGGTAGCCGAATTCCCGCGCCAGCGCGCTGCCTACGGGGAACTCCTCGGCTTCGGCCTGAAGATCGGGCACGTGAACGGTCCGGCGCTCCAGCACCGCGCGGCCCGCCGCGCTGCCGCGCACGACGGATATCAGTCGACCCGCCGGGCCGGGAATCGGGCCATGGTGAGCGGCCACTCTCAAGCGGTTGCCTTCGAGGTGGAAGATTTCCGCGTCGCTCGCACCGCAGAAACGCGCGGCGCTCTTGACGACCGTATCGAGCACCGGCTGGATATCCGTCGGCGAGGCGCTGATGACGCGCAGGATCTCGCCGGTCGCCGTTTGCTGCTCCAGCGCCTCCGTGAGGTCCAGCGTACGCTCCTCGACTTTCTTCTCGAGGTTCACGTAGGATTCCTCGAGCTGCTCTGCCGTGCGGTTCAGCTCCTCACCGAGTGTCTCGAGCTCGTCGCCCGTTCGCAGCTCGATGCGATGGCGGAGGTCACCGGCGCCGATGCGCGCGGCACCCTCCTGGAGCTTCCGGATCGGCGCGACCATCCGCCGGGCGAGGACGATGCTGGCCAGCACCGAGAGCCCGAGACCGAGCACGAAGATCACGACGCTGCGGATGATCGGCGCCTGCAGCGGCGCGTAGGCATCGGCCGCGGGCCGCTCGACGAACACCAGCCACCCGAGCGGCCCGATCGCCGCGTGTGCCGCCAGCACGCGTCCGCCCCCGAGCCCGTCGGCCACCACCGCGTGCGGCACGTCGCCGGACGATCCGGGCCGGTCGGCCCGCGCGGATTTCACCTGGACGAGACTGGACAGATCGCGATTGGCGCGGAGCACGCGACTGTCCGGATGCGCGATGAGCTGGTTCTTCGCATCGACCACGTACGCGACGCCGCCGTCGCCGACGTCGATCTGGGACACGATCCTGGAGACCGTCGCGAGGCTGACCTCGGCCGTCGTCACCTCGACCGCGTACTTGCCCGCGGGGACGGCGAGCGTGACGTACGGCTCCGACTCATTTTTCAGATAGACGGGGCTCCAGTACGTCTTGCCGGTTCGGGCCTGGACGAAGCTCGGAGCCGACGAGAAGTCCTTCTCGCTCCCGACCACGTCGGGGTCGAGTCGAGAGACGCGAAGCTGCTCCTTGCCGGCCAGATCCAGATGCGAGAGCGCCGCGATGGGCGGCACGTTGCGAAGCACGCGGAGGAAGTCGAGCTCGCGCTGCTCGGCCAGCGCCGCTCCGAGCCCCTGGCGAAACCCCACCTTTGCCGGACCGGTCTGGCTGGCGTCGGGATCATCGGACGCCGTCCGCGTCGTCTCCCGTACCTGCGTTTCGACCTCGGCGAGGAACTGCTCGATGCGACCGGCGGCGCCCACCGCCTTGGCGCGCTGGACGCGAACGATCGCCAGCTGCGTCTCGCGGTAGACGAAGTAGAGCTCGACCAGGCTCGACACCATCAACACGCCGCCGACGAGGAGCAGCAGCACCACGACGTACTTCCGGACGAGCCGACCATGCGGCGCGTCCGTCTTCATCGGCGGAACGCATCGGCGCGGAGCAAGATCTTTCGCGGTACGGTGAGGCCGAGCAGCTCCGCCGTCTTCAGATTCACGGCCAGGTCGATCTTCTCGGCGCCTTCGACGGGTAAATCTTGAGGTCGCGCACCGCGCAAGATCTTCGCGACGAGCGTTGCGGCCTGGACGCCCTGTGCGTAGTAGTCCGGCCCGTAGGACATCAGCCCGCCGTAGCCGACCCACAGCGCTGTTCCGAAGATCGCCGGAATGCGCAGGGCGAGCGACCGCTCGATGATGGCGATCGGGAGGTCGGGGTTCGAGCCGTCCGGCGCGAGCACCACGTCGCCACGGCGGACGTCGCGGAGGGCGGCTTTCAGCTCGTTCGCGTCGCGCACCCCCTTCGGCACGAGATCGAGCTTCATGCCGCTCGCGACGTCGATTGCCTTGCGGATCATCGGCGCCGTGGTGAGGTCGTTCCCGTAATAGATGAGCCACACGCGGCGTGCTTCCGGGGCCAGGGTCTTGAGCACCTCCAGGCGCTTGGCGACCAGCTCGCTCTGAAGCGTCGACACTCCGGTGACGTTGCCGCCCGGACGGGCGAGCGACTGAACGATATTCGCCGCCACCGGGTCGCCCACCAGCGTGAACACGATGGGCACAGTCCTCGTGGCATCTTTCGCGGCCTGGGTTGCCGCTTCCTGGCTCGTGAAGATCAGGTCGGCCCCGCTCTTCACGAGTGCCTCGGCCGCCGCGGGCATCGCGGCCAGCTTTCCTTCGGTGAAACGGATGTCGAACGTGACGTCGCGTCCGTCTTCGAGACCGAGATCCTTCAGGCCGGCCTTGAGACCTTCGACGGTCGGATGGCTTGCGGCCCACGCTGCGTTGAGGACGCCGATGTGTGCCGGACGTCGACCCTCCTGCGCGTCGATCCGGAGCGGGCCGCCGCACAGCATCATTGCGGCGGCGGCCCACAGCAGATATCGCACGCGCCGGCGCCTCGGTATCGACTCCGTCACGAAGCCACGAGCCGGTGGTAGGCACTCTCGGCGACGTGATCCCAACCGCCCATGAGCCTCTGGAACTTGGTGAAGGACGCGTGGACGGTCCGAGCCATCGGGCTTTTTTCAGACTCCGTCTTGATAACCTCGGCGGCGAGCGTTTTGAGGCCACGCAGAACCGCAAGGGGAAGCGGAAGAACTTCGACCTTTCCTTTCGCCTCGCTCTTGAGGTTCGAGAGCGCTAGCGCGTTTTTCGCATGGTATTCGGCCAGACCGTACACCTGCACGGCTGCCGCCGCATGGTCGAGCATGCGCTGTAGATCTATGGGAAGCGCATCGTACGCCTTCTTGTTGAAGCCAAATCCCTGCGTGGTTCCGGGTTCGTGCCAGCCGGGATAGTAGTGGTACCGAGCCGTCTTGTGCAGTCCGAGCTTCATGTCGTCGTGCGGCCCGACCCACTCACTCGCATCGATGATGCCGCGCTCGAGAGCGGCGTAGATCTCGGAGGCGGGAGTGAGAACCGTCGTCGCGCCTGCCCGGGTATAGACTTTGCCGCCAAGCCCGGTGCCAATGCGCATCTTCAGTCCTTTGAGATCCGCGACGGTGTTGATCTTCTTTCGGAACCACCCGGCCATTTGTGGCGCGACTGCGGTCGCTGGGCGTGGCACGAGATTGAAACCGCCGTATGCCTCTTCCCAAAGCTTCCGCCCGTCACCCTGGTGGTACCAGGCGGCCATGCCCTGTGGATCCATGCCGAACGGTATCGTGGTGAACCATTCGAGTGCGGGCTCTTTGTCGAGCCAGTAGGCAGAGGCTCCCATGAACGCCTGGATGGTGCCCTGCGAGGTGGCGTCGAAGCATGCGAAGGGTGCCATGATTTGCCCGCCGGCGAACACCTCGATTCGGAACCGACCGCCGCTCATCTCATCGAGCATCGTTGCGAGTCGCTCGGCCGAGCCCTGGAGCACGTCCAGCGCCGACGTCCACGTCGTCGACATCCGCCACTGGATCTTCGGCTGCGCGATGACGTTCGGCGCATCGACCACCGACGCCGTCGCCGCCACCATCAGGCCGCCTGCCGTTGCCATGAACCGGCGTCGAGCCGTGCTCACGCGTGTCCTTCTCCTGCCACGAACTGGTGGTATGCGCCTTCGGCGAGACTGTCCCACGGTCCGACGAGCGCCTGGAATTTCGTGAACGACGCGTGCACCTTCCTGCCCATCGGCGTCTTCTCCGACTCTTCCCGCACGACTGCGGCGGCCAGTTTCTTGAGATCGCGAAGCACCGGCGTCGGAAGGCGGAGGACGGTGATCGCCTTGAACTCGGTCCTCAGACGTGCAAGCGCGGCGGCGTTCTTTACATGATAGTCGGTGAGGCCATAGACCTGGACGACCTCGGCGGCGTGATCGACTGTTCGCTGCAGATCCACCGGCAGCGCCTCGTAGGCCTTCCGGTTGAAGCCGAAGCCGGTGACGGTGCCCGGCTCGTGCCAGCCGGGGTAGTAGTAGTACCGCGCGGTCTTGTGCAGCCCGAGCTTCATGTCGTCATACGGTCCGATCCATTCCGACGCGTCGATCACACCGCGCTCGAGCGCGGCATAGATCTCGGCCGCCGGAGTCAGCACGACAGCGCCGCCCGCTCTGGCAACGACCTTGCCGCCGAGACCGGGAATGCGCATCTTGAGCCCGCGGTAATCGCCGATGGTGTTGATCTTCTTCCTGAACCAGCCGGCCATTTGCGGTGCGATCGCCGGGCCGGGTCGCGGAATCAGATTGAAGGCGGCATAGGCCTCCTCCCACAGGCTGAGCCCGTCACCCTGGTAGTACCACGACGTCATGCCGGCGGGATCCATGCCGAACGGCACGGTGGAGAACCACTGGACCGCGGGCTCCTTTTCCGGCCAGTAGTATGGCGCGCCCATGAACGCCTCGATGGTGCCGCGCGAGGCGGCGTCGAAGCAGTCGAGCGGCGGCACGATCTGCCCTCCGGGGAAGACGTCGATCTTGAACCGCCCGCCGCTCAGCGCTTCGACGACTTTCCCGAGTCGCTCCGCCGATCCCTGGAGCATGTCGAGCGATGGCGTCCACGTTGTCGACATGCGCCACTGGATCTTCGGCTGCGCGATGACGTTCGGCGCATGGGCGGCCGCGACCGTCGCGGCGCCGGCGGCCAGACTGGCCCTGGCGAGGAAGCGGCGTCGATCGAGGATCACGGTGCCACGAGCTGATGGTAGGCGCCGTCGGCGACGCGATCCCACGGGCCCACGAGGGACTGGTACTTCGTGAAGGAGGCGTGCACCTTCCTGGCCGCGGAAGACTTCTCGGACTCTTGCTTGACCACCTCGGTCGCCAGCTTCTTGAGGTCGCGCAACACCGGGACGGGAAGGGGCAGCATCTCGGTCTTTCCCTTGAATTCCGTCTTCAGCTTTTCGAGCGCGATGGCGTTCTTCAGATTGAACTCCGCCCGACCGTATATCTGCACGGCGGCCACGGCATGGTCGAGCGTGTGCCGGAGATCGGCCGGGAGCGCCTCGTATGCTTTCTTGTGGAATCCGAAGAGCAGCGTCGTTCCCGGCTCGTGCCACCCGGGATAATAGTAGTACCGGGCGGTCTTGTGCAGGCCCATCTGCATGTCGTCGTACGGGCCGATCCATTCGGAGGCGTCGATCACTCCTCGCTCGAGGGCGCCGTAGATCTCACTGCCCGGGGTCACCACCGTGGTGGCGCCGGCCCTCGCGAGCACCTTGCCGCCCAGGCCGGCGATACGCATCCTGAATCCTTTGAAATCGGCAAGCGCGTTGATCTTCCTGCGAAACCAGCCGGCCATCTGAGGGGAATTCGATACCGCGGGGCGCGGAACGATATTGAATGCGGCGTACGTCTCTTCGCACAGCTTGAGTCCGTCTCCCTGGTAATACCACGCGCGCATGCCCTCGGGATTCATCCCGAACGGGATGGTCGCGAACCACTCGAGCGCGGGCTCCTTGTCGCTCCAGTACTGCCCCGAGCCCATGAACGACTCGATCGTGCCCTGTGAGGTCGCGTCGAAGCAGGCGAGCAGCGGCATGATCTGCCCGCCCGGCACGACCTCGATGCGGAATCGTCCGCCGCTGATCTCGTCGACGACGGCCGCGAGCCGCTCGGCGACCCCCTGGAGGAGGTCCATGGCGGGAGTCCAGGTGGTGGACATCCGCCACTGAACCTTCGGCTGGGCAATCACGTTCGGCGCATCGATCATCGCGGCCGCCGTCGCTGCGGCGACCATCGCTCCCGCCCTGGTGATGAACTTTCGACGTCCTCTCACCACCATTGCGTCAACCTCCGACCGACTTGTGGTAGGCGCCTTCCGTCACGTGGTCCCACGGGGCGAGAAGCGCCTGGAACTTCGTGAAGGAGGCGTGCACCTTCCTGGCCATGGGAGTCTTTTCGGATTCCGTCCTGATGACCTCCGTCGCCAGGCGCTTGAGATCGCGCAGCACGGGAACGGGGAACTGCAGCACCTCGACCTTGCCCTTGAATTCCGTCTTGAGCCGCTCGAGCGCGATGGCGTTCTTGGCCTGGAAGTCGGTGACACCGTACAGCTGAACTGCCGCGGCCGCGTGATCGAGCAAGCGCCGGAGGTCGGGTGGGAGCGCCTCGTACGCCTTCTTGTTGAACGTGAACTCGCTCAGCGTCCCCGGCTCATGCCAGCCTGGGTAGTAGTAATAGCGGGCAGTGTTGTGCAGCCCCAGCTTCATGTCGTCGTGTGGGCCCACCCACTCCGCGGTATCGATGACACCGCGCTCGAGCGCGGCGTAGATATCGGCGGCCGGCGTGAGCACGGCCGTCCCGCCCGCTTTCGCGATGATCTTCCGGGCCAGGCTGTTGCCGACACGCATCTTCAGCCCTTTGAAGTCGGCAATCGTGTTGATCTTCTTCCGGAACCATCCACCCATTTGCGGCGCGAACGCCGGACCGGGGCGCGGCATGAGGTTGAACGGCGCGTACGTCTCTTCCCAGAGCTTCAGCCCGTCGCCCTGGTACAACCACGCCACCATTCCTTCTGGGTTCATTCCGAACGGAATGGTCGCGAACCACTCGATTGCAGGCTCTTTCTCCGACCAGTACGTCGACGTTCCCATGAACGCCTCGATGGTGCCGCGCGAGGCCCCGTCGAAGCAGTCGAGTGGCGGCATGATCTGACCGCCCGGAAACACTTCGATCTGGAAGCGCCCGGCGCTCATCTCGTCGACGAGCTTTGCGAGAAGCTGGGCCGAGCGCTGCAGCTGATCGAGCGCCGCGGTCCATGTGGTCGACATCCGCCATCGGATCTTCGGCTGCGCGGTGACACGGGCAGGCGCAAACGCTGTCGCACCGCCGGCCGCCGTCGCGGCAAGGAAGCGGCGCCGCGTCGGGCTCATGGGATCAGGCCTCCTTGGGGGGTAACGCATCGTCCGCGATTGTGCGCGATTGCGCAACCCCTTCGAAACCATCACTCGACGCAGCATCCTATATATACCCGCGCGCTCTCACTGTAGGATCTGCAGGCATGGGAACTCGGATCCCCGGCTTCTGCGCGCTGTGTCGCTCCCGGTGCGGCTGCATCTCCACCGTGGTGGACGGCAAGCTGGTCTCCGTCGATCCCGATCCTTCGCACCCGACGGGCGGCGCGCTGTGCGTGAAGGGCCGTGCCGCGCCCGAGCTCGTCTACGCGCAAGACCGGCTGCTCTATCCGATGAAGCGCACGCGGCCGAAGGGCGATCCGGATCCCGGCTGGGTGCGGATCGGCTGGGACGAAGCGCTCGACTGGACGGCCGGGAAGATGCGCGCCGCCGCCGAGCGCCACGGACCGGAAGCGGTTGCCTTCGCGGTCACCACGCCGTCCGGCACTGCGGTCTCCGACGGGTTCCCATGGATCAACCGGCTGATTCGCCTGTTCGGCAGTCCGAACATGACGTGGGCGGAGGAGCTCTGCGCGTGGCATCGCGACTACGCGACCGCCTACACGTTCGGCGTCGACATCGGCACGCCGGACTTTCAGCGCACAAGCTGTCTGCTGCTGTGGGGCCACAATCCATCGACCTCGTATCTGGCGCAGGCCACGGAAGTCGCGGAGACGAAAGCGCGCGGCGCGGCGCTGGTCGTGGTCGATCCGCGACGCGCCGGGCTCGCCGCGAAAGCGGATCAGTGGCTGCGCGTGCGGCCGGGCACGGACGGCGCGCTGGCGCTCGGGCTCGCCGGGGTGATGATCGCCGAGGGCCGGTACGATCGGGAATTCATCCGGGACTGGTCGAACGGGCCGTTCCTCGTGCGCGACGACACCGGCCGCTTCCTCAGTGCGGGCGAGGTGGGCGGCGACGCGCACGGCTACGTGGTCTGGGACGCCGGCTCGGGGAGGCCGGTGGTCTACGACCCGGTCGCCGGCCGTTACGTCGAGGATGTCAAGGACCCGCAGCTGCTCGGCAGCGTCCGCGTCGCGACGTCGACCGGCGTCGTCGCGTGCCGCCCCGCGTTCGAGCGCTACGCGGCGCTTTGCCGCGAGTATCCCCCCGAGCGCGTGGCGCGCATCACCGGCGTGCCGGCCGAGCAGATCGTCCAGACGGCGCGGCTCCTGTGGGAGCGGCGCCCGGTGTCGTACTTCCACTGGACGGGGCTCGAGCAGCACACGAACGCGACGCAGACCGTGCGCGCGATCTCGTTGCTCTACGCGCTGACCGGCAGCTTCGACGCGCCTGGCGGCAACGTGCGCCCTACGCGGCCACCGAGCAACGATCTCGGCGCGCTCTCGCTGCTGCCGAAGACCCAGCTCGACAAGGCCCTGGGCCTGAAGGACCGGCCACTGGGCATCGGGCGCAACGGCTGGATCCTCGCCGCGGACCTCTATCGCGCCATCGTCGACGGCACGCCGTATCGCGTGCACGGGATGGTCGGCTTCGGCGGCAACATGCTGCTCTCGCAGCCCGGCGCGCCGGCCGCCCGCGAGGCGCTTTCGCAGCTCGACTTCCTCGTGTTCGCCGACCTCTTCATGACGCCGACGGCGTCGCTCGCCGACGTGGTGCTGCCGGTGTCCACGGCCTGGGAGCGGGAAGGATTGCGCGTCGGTTTCGGACCGACGCACGACGGCGAGCAGCTCGTCCAGCTGCGACAGGCCGCCATCGCGCCGCTCGGCGAGTCGCGCTCGGACACCTGGATCGCGTGCGAGCTCGCGAAGCGGCTCGGCCGCGCCAAGGAA
>DASTCJ010000155.1:0-18683 GCA_035605575.1 Candidatus Methylomirabilota bacterium | reverse complement strand
ACGGGGATGCCGACCTCCTTGGTCTTGAGCACGCGAGCGGTGCCGCGCGAGAGCAGACGATAGCGGTGCGGCAGACCGTCCTTGCCGCCCAGGATTCCGTACGAGGCATGTCGCACGCCATCGCCGGCCGTGTTGGCCACGCCGGCCTCGGTCGTATCGACGCGCAGGCGCAGCACGGACCCCACGCCGCCCCGATGCTGGCCGTCACCGCCGGAGTCGGGGCGAAATTCGTGCTCCTCGAACGTCAGCGGAAATCGCACCTCGGCGACCTCGACCGAGCCGAACTTGATGCCGCCCACCGCCTGCCCCTCGCCCGCCGTCTCCCAGCCGTCGCCGACGGCGCAGGCGCCGCCGCCGCCGCGCGCGTGGAACATGTGCCAGATGAAGGGACGCCCCGTGCGCGGATTCACACCCTTGATCGCGATGCGAAAGCGGCGCGACCAACCGGCCAGCACGCGATCCGGGCACGAGCGCGCGAGCGCCTTGATCATCGCCTCGGCGATCTCCTGCGCGCAGTGGTTGGTGGCCAGCGTGACCGGCGCCGGCGGCCGGGGATGCACGACGGTGCCCTCGCGGGTGAGCACCTTGACCGGACGGAACGCGCCGGAGTTCTTCGGCGTCCGCGGGTCGACGAGAAATGCGAGCGCCATGTGCACAGCCGACATCGTGTTCGGGAACGAGGAGTTCACGAAGCCCTTCACTTGCGGGTCCGACTCGCTCAGATCGACGATGAGGCCGTCGCCCTTCTTCGTCACCGTCGCACGGATGGCGACGTTCTCGATGCCGTGGCCGTCGTCGTCGAGGACCGACTCCCCCCGGAAGACCCCGTCCTTCCAGCCGCGGATGCAGGCGCGCGCCTGGCGCTCGGCGCCATCGAGGATCTCGTCGACGGCGTCGATCACCGTCTTGCTCCCGTACTCGTCGATGAGCGCGAGCAGCCGGCGCTCGCCGACGCGGGCGGAGCCGATCATCGCGCGCAGGTCGCCCATGAAGTCGTGCGGGTGACGCACGTTGGTGGTGATCATGGTCAGCACGTCGTCGCGCACGACACCGGCGTCGTACAGCTTCAGCGGCGTGATGCGCAGCCCCTCCTGCCAGATCTCCGTCGCACCGGGGTTGTACGCGCCGTGCGTGGAGCCTCCGATATCGCTCTGGTGCGCGCGGTTGATCGACCAGAAAGCCACGTGCTCGTCGACGAACACCGGAACGAACGCCGTGAGATCGGGGAGGTGATTGTTTCCGTGATACGGATCGTTGAGCAGGAAGACGTCGCCCGGCCGCACACGCTCGCCGAAGAAGTCGCGCACGGACGCGACCGCCCACGGGATGGCCCCGACGTGGATCGGCACGTGGTCGGCCTGGGCGACCAGCCGCGCCTGCGCGTCGCAGATGGCGGTCGAGAAGTCCCGGCTCGAGTTGAGGATCTGCGAGTAGGCCGTCCGCAGCATCGCCTCGCCCATCTCCTCGACGATGGCAGAGAACCGGTGCGTCAGCACCGACACGGTAATGGGATCGATCATGGGCCGGAGTATACCCGTGAGGGACGGACAGCGCGGCGGAGAGTCCTGCACGCGGGCCGAGAAGGAGTAGTCGGCCCGGTGCAGGCCCGGAACAGCAGCTGTTACGCGGCGCGCCCCTGATCGTCGTACCAGCGATTGACCTCGCGCTCGGCCTCGTCACGGCTCCGGCCGTAGCGCTCCTGGATCTTGCCGATCAGCATCTCGGAGTTGCCCTGGATCTGATCGACTTCGTCATCAGTCAGCTTGCCCCACTGCTGTCGTATCTTGCCTTTAAGCTGCATCCACTGACCTTTGAAAGTATCGCTATTCATGGTCCCTCCAATTCCAATTACGCCTTGCGGTTCCGCTCCGCCCGCTCGGCGCGGGCTTGAGCCAAGTCCGTCTCGTCCAGATACCGCTTCGGCTCCCGGTCGAACTTCTCCTTGCACGCACGCGAGCAGAAGTAGAACGTGACGCCTTCATACTCCGACTGTGCTTCGGCCGATGCCGGATTGACTTCCATCTTGCAGACGGGGTCGAGTCCCATCGGGGCCTCCTCGCCGCGCTCGGCGGCTCTCCTCTCAGCGGCAAGCGGCGTGCCGGTGACCGAGACGAGATCAGGCGCGGGAGCGGGGGGTCGGGCGGCCATCTCGGGGCCGCCACGAATTACGGCGTTCTCGGGTACAGGACGTCGCGGACGGTGCGCGTGAGCATGAAGGCGTCGACGGGCTTCGCGAGGTGGCGATCGTAGCCCGCACGCAGGGCCTCGCGATGATCCGAGCCGTGGGCGAACGCGGTCAGCGCGATGGCGGGGACGCGACCGCCGGCGTCGGGCGCCAGGCGACGGACCTGCCGGATGAGGTCGTAGCCGTCCATCTCGGGCATGCCGATGTCGCTGATCAGCACGTCGGGTGGTCGCGACCGCATGGCGTGCATGGCGGCCTCGGCGTCGGGCACCGCCTCCACATCCGCGCCCGACTCGCGCAGCAGCATGTCGAGGATCTCGCGCGTGTCGCCCTCGTCCTCGACGACGAGCACGCGCAGGCCGCGCAAATCGGCGCCGCGGACGTCGTGGGGCTCCCCCCTGTCGGCCGGCGTCGCGGCGGCCTCGATGTCCGCCGGCAGCGTCACCGTGAACGTGCTGCCGCGATCCGGCCCATCGCTCGCGACGGAGACGACGCCACCGTGCAGCTCGATCAGATGTCGCACGATGGCGAGACCGAGACCGAGGCCGGTGTGCTGCCGAGAGTGCGAGTCCTCGGCCTGGCGAAACGGCTCGAACACGAAGGGCAGGATGTCGGCCGTGATACCGCGCCCCGTATCGGCGACCGCGATCTCGACCGATCGACCGACCGCGACAGCGCGAATCGTGATGCGTCCACCGGCCGGCGTGAACTTCACCGCGTTGGAGATGAGGTTCATGAACACCTGCTGCAGACGACCGGCGTCGGCGACGAGGCGAGCGGCCGGGTCGATCTCGGTCGTGATCGCGAGGCGCTTGGCGGCCGCCGCGCTGCGCTGGGATTCCAGCGCAGCTTCGATCACGGTCGGCAGCGACACGGGCGAGAGCGCGAGCACCATCTTGCCCGAGATGATCCGCGAGACGTCCAGGAGATCTTCGACGATCTGCGCCTGCAGCCGCGTGCTGCGCTCCAGCACGTCATACGCGCGGTCGACACCGGCCGGGTCCAGCCGTCCGGTGCGCAGCATGCGCAGCCAGCCGAGCATCGACGTGAGCGGCGTTCGGAGCTCGTGCGAGAGCACGGCCAGGAACTCGTCCTTGGTGCGGTTGGCCGCCTCCGCCTGCGCCCGCGCCTGCTGCTCCACCGCGAGCAGACGCGCGGTGATCTCCTCGACGCGTTTGTGCTCCGTGATGTCGCTGACGATCCACACGCTGCCCGCGCTGCCGGTGACTTCGCCGGGCACCGGTGTCACCGCCACGCGCAGCCAGCGCGCGCCGACGGCGAGCTCGCGCGTCCACGAGGTGTGGGTAGCGTCGGGCGCCATGTCGCCGAGCAGGCCGCCGAACACGCCGTGCACCGGCTGTCCACTGAGCTCGCCCTCGACACCGGCGAGCGCGCCGAACCGCGCGTTGCAGCGGCTGATCACGCCCGCGCGGTCCACGAAGCAGGCGCCGTCCGTGATGGCCTCGAACGTGAGCCGCCATTCACGCTCGGCCAAGCGCACCGCGTCCTCGGCGCGGCGGGTGCGCAGCAGGGCGCGCACGGTAGCGACCAGGACCTCGGGCTCCACCGGCTCCACCAGGTACGCGTCGGCACCCTGGTCGAGACCGCGCGCGCGATCCTCGGCGCGCCGGAAGGCCGCGCTGGTATGCACCACCAGCACCGACGCCGTCGCAGGGTTCGCCTTGATCCGCCGGCAAAGCTCCGAGCCGTTCATGTCGGGGAGCCTCACGTCCACGAGGGCCACCGCCGGCAGCTCGTTGGCGAGAATGCGCAGCGCCTCGTCGGCGGTGCTCGCGTCCACCACGCGGAACCCGGCCTGCCGCAGGACCTTGCCGCGCGCATACCTTCCTGATTCGTAGTCGTCGACATTGAGGACCAGCGGGGCGTCGCTCACGTCTCGATTCCGCTCTGCACCAGGATGCGTCGGACCTCGGCCGCGGCGTCGGCGCGGCTGAAGCGGTCCTTGAGCAGCACGGCCACGCCATGGCGCTCGAGCTCCGCGCGCTCGTCGGAGGTCAGCGACTTGGCCGTATTCACGACGACGGGGATGTCGTGCGTGGTCGGGTCGGCCTTCAGCTCCGACAGCACCTCGAGGCCGCCCATGTCGGGCATGTAGAGATCGCAGAAGATCACGTCCGGCCGTTCGCGCCGCGCCGCTTCCAGTCCCTCGCGCCCGCCGCTGGCCTCGCTCACGATGCACGACGTGTCGCGCAGGAACGTCCGGATGAGGTAGCGTCCGACGGCATCGTCGTCGATCACGAGCACGCGCGGTGCTCTCGAACCGCCGCCGAGGCTGCGCAGCGCCTCCAGCAGCTCCTCCCGAGCGGGGGCGGCGGTGACGCAGCGCTCGGCCCCGAGCGCGAGCGCCTTGTCACAGTCCTCCTTGCCGACGACTGCGAGCACGGGAATCGGAGGCTCGCCGTCGGCACCGTGCTTGAGCCGCGCGAGCAGCTCCCAGGCGGCCTCGTCGTCGGCGTCGAGATGTAGCAGGACGGCACGCGGCCGGAGCCGGACGAGCAGTCGCGTGGTCTCCGAGGCCGAGCGCGCGGCGAGAACCTGGAACAGGCTGCCCCGCAGGAGCTCCTGATACGTCGTGGCATCGGCGCGCGTCCCGCCGACCACGAGCACGGCAATGCGGGTGGGGTCCGGCTCCCAGTCGACGAGCTCGCGCCGCCCGGACTGCGGGATCTGCGGCTCGGAAGGCGGCGAGAACACCAGCGGCAGCACGAGCGTGAACGTGGAACCGATGCCGAGCTCGCTCTCGAGCGTGATACGACCGCCGAGCAGGTGCGCGAGCCGCCGGGCCAGCGGCAGGCCGAGACCGGTGCCCTTCACGCGGCGCTGCGCCTGGTGGTCGAGCTGCACGAACTCCTCGAAGATCGCCTCCCTCTCGGCCGGCGCGATGCCGATGCCCGTGTCGGCGACGGCGATGGCCACCGCGGCGCCGTCCGATGTCAGGCGCGCGGTCACGCGCACCTCGCCGTGCTCGGTGAACTTGAGTGCGTTGGAGATGAAGTTGCGCACGATCTGCGAGACCTTGGCCTCGTCCGTGGTGATCGGCGGCAGATCGGCGGCCTCCTCGAAGACGAGCGTGACCGACGGGTTGACGAGCAGCGGCCGCAGCATGCCGCGCAGCGCTCCGAAGAGCTGGTCGATGCTGCACTCGGCCGGCCGGATCACGATCTTCCCGGCCTCGACCTTGGCCAGATCGAGCAGATCGTTGACGAGCTCGGACAGATCGTCGGCCGCCTTGCGGATGAACTCGATCTGGCGCTCCTGCTCGTCGGTGAGCGGGCCATCCATGCGGTCGAGGAGAATCCGCGACAGGGCGAGAATCGAGTTGAGGGGCGTGCGGAACTCGTGGCTCATGTTCGACAGGAAGCGCGTCTTCAGCTCGTCGGCGCGACGCAGATGGTCGGCGCGCTCGTCGAGCTCCGCGTAGAGCGCCACCACGCCGCGGTTGGTGTCCTCCATCTCGGCGTTCAGGCGCTCCAGCTCCTCCTGCCGCCGACGGAGATCCTCGAGCGTGTGCATCAGCTCGGCGTTCTGCTGGCGCAGCGCGGCGAACGGGTCGAAGGCCGCGTCGCGCGCGACGGCCTCGAGGATCAGCTTCGCGGTGGCGAGGTTCACCAGGGGCACGCCACGCGGGAGGAGCTTGCGCATGGTGACGGTCGTCCCGCGCGGCGACGACTCGACATCGAAGGCGTCCATCAGCCGCTTGCTGCCGACCATGCCGAGCCCCAGACCCGTCGTCGAGCGATAGTCACCGGAGATCACCCGCTGGACGTCACGGATGCCACGGCCGGCATCGATCACGCGCACGACGAAGAGCTGCGGCCGGCTGTCGCCCTCCACCTCGAACTCGACGCGCCCGCCGCCCGCGTACGCATAGGCGTTGCGCGCGATCTCGGAGACGGCGGTGGCGATGCGCGTCTGCTCGCGCTTGTCGAAGCCGAGCAGCTCCGCGAGCCGGCGCGCGCGCTGGCGACTCACCACGACGTCGCGCTCCTGCTCGATGCGCACGCCGGGCAGCCGGATGCTCACGCTGCCTCCTTGGCGACCACGACCGTCACGTCGTCCCGGCCGCGGGCGAGGTCGCGCCACAGCACGCCGGCCACCAGGCTCGGATGGCGCTCCATCAAGCCCGGATACGCCGATAGCTCGCGCGGCGTCGCGAGCCCGTCGCTGTACATCACGAGCAGCCCCCGGGCCGGCCACGGCACGCTGACTTCCGTGATCTTGCGGACCATGTGGCCGAGGGTGCCGTTGTGCGACATGAGGAAGCGAGGCGTCTCGCCGTCGAGCACCATGGCGCCGATGTTACCGATACCGGCAAACCGCACGGCGCGCGCGGCGAGGTCGATATCGGCGATGCCGGCGGCAGCACCCCGCGTGGAACGCAGCGCCGTGTGCACGGCGTCGAGCCGACGTGCCGGCGACGCGAATCGCGCCGCGCGAAACGCGGCGACGGCCGCGGCGGCGGCGTCCGCCGCCCCCGCGCCGTGGCCGAGGCCGTCGACGACGAGGAGGGCCACGCCGTCGGCGCGGCGCTCCTCCTCCCAGGCGTCGCCGCACCGCTGCTCACCGGGAGCGGCGACCGACACGCCGTCGACGGCGACCCGCGGCTGGAGGGCTTTCGGTCCGATGCGGCTCAGGATGGCGGTGCCATGGCCGGGGCGAGAGTACACGTCGAACAGGCTCGACAGTCGCCGTATGGCGCCGAGGCCCGTGCCGGCGCCACCCGCGGTCGAGTAGCCGTCCTCCAGGCAGCGCGCGACGTTGCGCATGCCCGGTCCGCGATCGAGCGCCAGCATCTCCACGGAGGCCGCGTCCTGCCCGTCGAGGGCCTGCAGCAGGATCTGCCCGCCGCCGGCGTGGCGCAGCAGGTTCGTCGCCGACTCGGTCACGACGAGCGCCAGCCGACCGGCACACTCCTCGTCGAGCCGCGCGTCACCGGCGAGCGCCGCGCCGGTGCGCCGCGCCTGCGCGACCTGGCTCGCTTCCTGGACAGGCACGGCACGCGTGACGCCCCTCATCGCCACCGCGTGATCCTCACGACCGTCCCTTCGCCCGGGGTCGACTGGATGTCGAACTCGTTCGACAGCCGGCGTGCGCCGCCGAGGCCCAGCCCGAGACCGCCTCCGGTGGTGAAGCCATCGCGCATCGCCGCCTGGATGTCCGCGATGCCGGGTCCATGGTCCCGGAACGTCAGCCGCACCCCGCGCCGTGCCCCTTCGATCAGGAGATCCATCTGGACGGTGCCGCCGCCCCCGTGCACGACGGTGTTGCGCGCCAGCTCGCTCGCCGCCGTGACGATCTTCGTCTGATCCACCAGCGAGAATCCGCACTCGACGGCCATGGCGCGGACGCGCTGACGAACGGCAACGACGTCGCCATCGGAGGCAACGGAAAGCTTGTCAGTCCGGAGCAGGGCCATCGTCGACGGGGGCGGTCGGCGCGGCGGCGCGCACCGAGGCGCGCAGCAGCTCCATCGCGCGCTCCACCGTGAGCGCGGTGCGCACGCCGGCCAGCGACATGCCGAGCTCGACCAGCGTGATGGCCACCGCCGGGCGCATGCCGACCACGACCGTCTCCGCATCGAGGACGCGGGACATGGCGGCGATGTTGCCGAGCATTCGCCCGATGAACGAGTCGACGATCTCGAGCGAGGAGATGTCGATCAGCACGCCGCGCGCGCGGTGCCGCACGATGCTCGACGTGAGGTCGTCCTGGAGCGTCATCGCCAGCCGGTCGTGCATGTCGACCTGGATCGACACCAGCAGGAACTCCCCCATCTTGATGATGGGGATGCGGTCGACGTCGGCCATGTTACGCAGGGGTGCGGACGCGGCCGACGGCCTGACCGGTACGCGCCAGCGCCACGGCAAAGGCAGCCGCCAGCGTCGCCTTCGTCGTCACGGACTGCAGCTCCACGCCGAGATGGACGATCGTCTGGGCGATCTGCGGTCTGATGCCGCTGATCAGACAGTCGGCGCCCATGAGGCGCGCGGCGGCCACCGTCTTCAGCAGGTGCTGCGCCACGAGCGTGTCGACGGTGGGGACACCGGTGATGTCGATGATGGCGATCGAGGCGCCGGTGTCCACGATGCGCTGCAGCAGGTTCTCCATGACGACCTGTGTGCGGGCGCTGTCGAGCGTGCCGATCAGCGGCAGGGCCAGGATCCCCTGCCAGAGCTCGACGACCGGCGTCGACAGCTCCAGCATCTCCTGATTCTGGCGGCTGATGACCTCCTCGCGGCCCTGCTGGTGGACCTCGGTAGTGAAGAGGCCGAGCCGGTCGAGCAGGAGATTGGCGGCCCACATCTCGTCCGCCAGCGCGTTCGCATCCATGCCGATCTCCTGGCGCAGTCGCGCGAAGAGCGGCTCCTTCAGCGAGAACACGAACGTGGCGGTCTCGGACGGTGTGAAGCCGCGACGCGCACGGTCGGTGGACAGCACGCGGAGGTGCTCGCGCACCGGCTCCCACGCGGCCGTGTCGATGTCCTCGACGCCCGCGCGGGCCGCGGCATCGCGCACGAGCTTCAAGAACAGACGCGACTGCTCACGCAGGTCCTGCTCATCGAGCAGATCGCGGCGAAGCCCGGGGAGCTTCAGCTGGCGATCGATCCACCCCGCGAGGAGGTCGCGCTCGTACTTGTCCAGGATCTCTACCACGCGGCTAGCAGCATTGCGGGCCATTCCAACAGCTCTCCTTACAGACTGGGTTCGGGCTCAGCGGCCCGGCAGGAATCGTCGGACGGTATCGATCAGCACCTGCGGCTCGACGGGTTCGACCAGATATTCATCGGCGCCCGCGGCGAGGCCCTGGGCGCGATGGTCGGGATCGCGATAGACCGAGGTCTTGTGGACGACCGGGATGCCGCGTGTGGCGACGTCGGCCTTCAGCCGGCGGCACACCTCGAACCCGTCGATGTCCGTGAGCGCGATGTCCAGTACGATCACGTCGGGGGACGTGCGCGCCAGTCTCAGCGCATCGCGTCCCGTCGCCGTTTCGCGCACGTCGAAGCCGGCGCTGGCGAGGATGCGTGTCGTCGCGTAGCGGGTATCGGGCCGATCGTCGACGACGAGGACGGTATTCATCGCAGCCCGGCCATGCTACGTCTGCGGTGGGAACGGGTCAAGGGTCCTGCCAATCGGGCGCCAGTGGTGTACCATCCGCCGTCGTGACTCTCCCGCGAACCTCCAGCGCGATCATCGTGGGCGGCGGCGTGGTCGGCTGCGCCATCGGCTATCATCTCGCCCGGCGCGGGGTGAAGGACGTGCTCGTCCTCGAGCGCGAGACGGTCGGCAGCGGCACCACGTCCAAGGCGGCCGGCGGCATCCGCGCCCAGTTCTCCACCGAGACCGAGATTCGCTTCTCGCTGGAGGCGATCGGCGTCTTCGAGCGGTTCGAAGACGAGTTCGGCGTCGATCCCGGCTACACGAAGATCGGCTATCTGTTCCTCATCTCCGATCTCGAGGATCTGCGCGGCTTCGAGACGCGGATCGAGCTGCAGCGGCGACTGGGCGTCGACGTCCGCGTGATCTCGCCTGCGGACGCTCAGAAGCTGGTGCCCGCGCTGCGCGTCGACGATCTCGTGGCCGCCGTATGGGGCCCCGGCGACGGGCTCGCCGGCCCGGCCGAGGTGACGAGCGGCTTTGCGCGTCGGGCGCGCGAGCTCGGCGTGCGCATTGCCGAGGGCGTGCAGGTCACGGCCATCACGCGCGACGGCGACCGCGTGACCGGCGTGACCACGACCGACGGCGCCGTCTCCGGCCCGCTCGTCATCAACGCCGCCGGCCCGTCGGCGGCCCGCGTCGCGCGGATGGCCGGCGTGGAAGTGCCCGTGCATCCGCGCCGGCGGCACATCTTCTTCACCGAGCCGTTCCCGGAGATTCCGGGACCGGTGCCGCTCACGACGGATCGCCGGAGCGGATTCTACTTCCGCAAAGAGCTGGAGCAGATCCTGCTCAGTCCCGGCGACGTCGTCGACATCGGCGCCGACTTCGAGGTGCCCATGGATTCCGCCATGGTCGAGGACGCCGTGCAGAAAGCCGTCGACCGCGTGCCGCTGCTCGAGCAGGCGCGCATCGCCGGCGGCTGGGCCGGCCTGCGGCCGCTCACGCCGGATGATCACGCGATCATCGGCTGGGCGCCGGGCGTGCGCGGATTCTTTCTCGCCGTCGGCTTCGGTGGTCACGGTTTCCAGCACTCGCCCGCCACCGGCCGCCACGTGGCGGCGTGGATCGTGGACGGCAAGCCCGCGATGGATCTCACGCTCTTCGACCCGGCTCGCTTCCAGCACAATGCCGAGTGATCTGACGATCGGCGAGGTGCGCGTCATCCTTGCCGACATTCCCGTCAAGCGACCGCACAAGATGTCGTTCACCACGCTGCACGCGGTGAACTTCGCCTTCGTGCGCATCGAGACGCGCACCGGGCTCGTCGGCTGGGGCGAAGCGGCCTGCCTCGGCGGTCCCACGTGGAGCGAGGAGTCCGCGGAGTCGGTGCAGGCCGTGATCGAGCGCTACATCGCGCCGTGGCTGGTCGGTCGCGACGCCGCCGGCATCGAGCCCCTGCGGCAGGACATGGCGCGCCGCGTCCAAGGCAATCCGTTCGCGCGCGCCGCCGTCGAGATGGCGCTGTGGGATCTGAACGGGCGCGCGCTCGGCGTGCCTGTCCATCGCCTGCTCGGCGGCCGCGTGCGCGATCGCGTTCCGCTCTCGTGGTCGCTGGCCGTCGACGGCATCGACGCCGAGCTGGAGGAAGCGCGGGCGAAGGTCGCGCTCGGCCACCGCATCTTCAAGATCAAGACGGCGGCGCACCCGCTCGCGCACGACGTCGAGCGCGTGCGGCGAATCCGCGAGACCGTCGGTCCCGGCGTGGCGCTGCGCGTGGACGCCAACCAGGGCTGGGATCGCGCGACCGCGCTCGGGGCCATCCGCGCGCTCGAGCCATACGACCTCGACTTCGTCGAGCAGCCGCTGCCGAAGTGGGATGTCGACGGCATGGCGGAGCTTGCCCGCCGGGTGACCGTTCCTATCATGGCCGACGAATCGTGCGGCGCGCCGCACGAGGCGCTCGCCATCGCGCGCCTCGGCGGTGTGTCGATTCTCGCGCTCAAGGTCACGAAGTCCGCGGGGATCCTCGGCACGCTGGCAGTGGCGCGGATCGCCGAAGCGGCGGGGCTCGGCTGTTACGTGGGATGCATGATCGAGACGTCGCTCGGCACGGCCGCCTACCTGCACGTTGCGCTGGCGGCGGCGCCGGTGACGTGGGGCTGCGAGCTGTTCGGTCCGCTGCTGCTGAAAGGCGACGTGGTCCGCCGGCCGGTGCAATACGCCGACGGCGCCATCCTCGCGCTCGACGGTCCCGGACTGGGAGTCGACGTCGACGAGACAGCCTTGAAAGAAATCAAAAGGAGGACGGAATGCGACGCATGATCGGAGCGGTGCTCCTGGCGGCGGTGGCGGCATGGGCGCTGCCGGTGGCCGCACAGCAGAAGAACCTCACGTGGACGGCAGGACAGGTCGGCGGCGGCTGGTACACGCAGGCCGGCGGCTTCGCCGAGCTGATCAAGGGCAAGGACAGCTCTTTCAACATCAAGGTCGTGCCGGGCGCGGGCATCCAGAACATGTCCAAGCTCCAGCAGGGCGAGACGGAGATCGCGTGGGGCCTGCCGCCGTTCATCGCAGCGTCCTACAACGGTCAGGATCCGTACAAGGACAAGCACCCCGACATGCGGCTCGTCATGAACGGCCTCGGCTTCGTTCACATCCAGATGGGCGTGCCGGCCGACTATCCGGCGAGCACGGTGAAGGACGTCTTCGAGCTGGCGAAGACGAAGCCGATCACCATCGGCACCACCCCGCCCGGCGGCTCGGACGAGTGGGTGATGCGCAAGGTGTTCGAGTTCTACAAGACGACGTACAACGACGTCCGCAGCAAGGGCGGCAAGGTCATCCTCGTCTCCTACAGCGACCTCACCACGCAATACCGCGACCGGAACATGGACGTGTTCTTCGCCAATCTCGCGGTGCCGGGAGCGGCCATCCAGGAGGCGTCGCTCGCGCGGAAGATGAAGATCCTGCCGATGGACGACGATCTCATCAAGTTCCTCGAGTCGCACGGGCTCTCGCGCGGCGTCATCCCGAAGGGCTCGTACAAGGACGTCGTGAACAACGACAAGGACATTCCGACCATCGCCATGGCCAACACGATCGTGGCCAACGCCAAGACGCCGGCCGACGTCGTCTACCAGTTCACGAAGGTGCTGCTGTCGGACCTGAACGGCGTGCGCAAGGTGCATCCGGCGTTCAAGGACTTCGATCCCAAGGACGCCGTGAAGCTGGCCAACGTGCCGCTCCATCCGGGCGCGGAAAAGGCGTACAGGGAAGCCGGTCTGTTGAAGTAGGTCATGCGAGCGCTGTCAGGCGCGCTGGGCTGGGCGGTCGGCGGCTGGGCGGCCGCCGCCGCCCTCTTTCACATCTGGACGGCCTATGCCGGCGCCTGGGAGCCGCGCGAGATGCGCGCCGTCCACCTGCTGTTCCTCATCCCGCTCGCGTTCCTGATCTTCCCGGCGACCGAGCGCTCGCCCAAGAACCGGGTCACCGTCGCCGACTGGGCGTGGGCGATCGTGTCGATGATTCCGTGCGTCTACGTGATCCGCTACGCGCAGGAGCTCACCGAGCGATGGGAAGGCGTGCACCCGGTGACGACGGCGCAGGTCGTGCTCGGCACCCTGCTCGTCGTCGCCGTGCTCGAGGCGTCGCGACGCTCGGTCGGCTTCTGGTTCTTCGTCACCACCCTCGTCTTCATGGCCTATCTCATCGTGGCGCCGTGGATGCCGGGGTTCCTGCGCTCGCCGCGCGCGTACAGCTATCCGCAGCTGGTGGAGATGTTCTTTCTCTACGCCGACGAGGGCGTGCTCGGCTCGCTGACCGGCATCTCGTCGAACCTCTTGATGATCTTCATTCTGTTCGCCGCCTTCATGCTGCACTCCGGCGTCGGCCAGTTCTTCATGGACATCTCCGTGCTGCTCGCCGGGCGATTCCGCGGCGGGCCCGCCAAGGTCGCCGTCGTCTCCTCGGGCCTCTATGGAACCATCAGCGGATCATCCGTCGCCGACTGCTATGCCACGGGCAGCTTCAGCATTCCGCTGATGAAGCGCATCGGTTACAAGCCGGATATCGCGGGCGCCATCGAGGCGACGGCGTCCTGCGGCGGTCCGCTCATGCCGCCGATCATGGGCGCCGGCGCGTTCATCATGGCGGAGCTGACCGGCGTGCCGTACCAGGACATCATCGTGGCCGCCGCGCTGCCGGCCGTTCTCTACTACCTGTCGATTCTCGCCACCGTGCACTGGGAAGCGCTCAAGCACGGCATCGGCACCATGAAGGCGGATCTGCCGCCGCTGACGAGCCTGCTGCGCCGAGCGCTGCTGTTCTCGCCGTTCATCACCGTGCTTTATTTCTTGCACGCCGGCTACTCGCCGTCGAAGTCGGCGCTCTACAGCCTGGTCACGGCCATCGTCGTGTCGTGGCTGGCCGGCGACCAGCCGATGACGCCGCGGCGGATCTTCTCGACGATGACCGAGGCGATGCGCTCGGGCGTGATCATCGCCGCGGTGCTGGCCGCCTCCGGACTGATCGTGGCCGCCATGAGCCGGACTGGCGTGGCGCTGGCCTTCTCGAGCGCCATCGTGAACCTCTCGGGCGGCTATCTGATCGTTGCGCTGTTCCTGATCTTCGCCATCGTGTCGGTGCTCGGCACCGGCATTCCGACGACGCCGTCCTACATCCTCGCCGTCACGGTGGGCGGCGCGGCGCTCGCCAAGCTCAACGTCGACATCGTGGCCGCGCACCTGTTCGTCTTCTACTATGCGGTCCTCGCCGATGTGACGCCTCCGGTGGCGGTCACCGCCGTCGCCGCCGCCCAGATCGCCGGCGCCAACCCGATGACGACGGGCTGGCAGGCCACGCGCATCGGCATCGGCGGTTTCCTCGCGCCGTTTCTCTTCGTCTATCAGCCGGCGCTGCTGCTCAAGGCCGACTGGCCCACGGTGGTGGTGAGCTTCGTCTCCGCCGCGATCGGCATCGCCGCGCTCTGTGCGGCGCTGGCCGGCCACATGTTCTCGCCGCTCGGCTGGGGCCTCCGCGCGTTTCTGATCCTGGTGTCGCTCGCGGCGATCTCGCATTCGCTGATCGCGTCGAGCGTGACGAGCGTCGTCCTCGTCGCCTTCGCCGTCTGGGACTGGCGCCGGGCCCGAAGCCGGTCGGCGCCCACACCCGTTTCCGTCACCGTCGCCGGCACGGCTCGGGTTGCCGCGCCGCCGCCGACGACGTCGCTCATGGAGTAACTCGGAGGGGGGCTTCGCGGCTTCGCCCCCCTTCCGACGGTTGTCGCACGCCGTCGGCGTGCTCCGCCCTGCCTCCCCCGAGATACGGATTGCGCCGGCGAAGCCGGCGCTCGAAGCGGTGTACCGAATGGGCGTGTGAAACGGTACGGGCGCTACGGGAGCAGTTACCCGATTCGCTTGAAGACCAGGGTCGAGGGGGAGCCGCGGAAGGGCCAGCCGGGGATCCACGCGGAGAAGCGGCCGGCGGTGCCCCCGGCGACGACGATGTGCAGCACGGATGGCTCGCGAAACTTCGGCACACGGACGCCGTCCACCGTCACCTGCGCGCGCTGCCACACGAAGTCGCGCACGTCCTGCTTGGTCCAGCCGTCGCCGGCGATCGTCTTGGCGTGCTCGGGCCCGATGACGAGCAGCGTGTCGTTGAGCGGCGCCAGATCGGGATTGGCGATGGCGACGCCCGCGCGCGCGACCGTCTCGAGGACGTCGCGCGCGGTGCGGCCGGTGGTATTGGCCACGACCTGCGGCGCCTCCGCCGCGAGCACCGCTACCGTGCTGTCGGCCGCCGCGAAGCCATGCTCCACGTGCAGCGGCTCCCAGGGGCTCGCCTCTTCGTGCTCGCCGATGCAGTAGCTGTAGCGGCCGGGCTGTCCAAACGTCGACATGCTGATCAGCCCCGGCCGCGCACCGCCGATGTTGACCCACACCAGCCGCACGGCCCGCCCGATGGTGGCGTTGGCGCGCCAGCCGCTGCCGAACACGCTCGCCGCGCAGTTGATGTCGAGCCGCGCGCGGATCGGACCGTTCACGATGACGAGCGGCGTGACGGCATCGGTCGTTCCGGAGACGCCCTCGAGCGCGAAGCCCGGATCGCAAATGGCCGCGACGGCCGCATTGACGACACGCAGGTACTCGGGACGACAGCCGGCCATGACCGCATTGACGGCGATCCGCTCGACCGTCGCGCGACCGTGTCGCGGCGCCACGAGCCCGATGAGCTCGTCACCCGACCGCCCGCTCGCGGTCACCGCCGCGCGCACCCGCTCCGCCGTCGGCGGCACCACCGGCAAGCCATCGGTCACGCCGCGTGCGAACAGCTCCTCGAGCGGGTCGTCGCTCATGGCGCGGCATTCTAGCGCGGGCGCTGGACGACGGCGCGCCGGTGCGCGATGCTGTCGCTCGATGCCGGAGCCCGTTCGCCTGTCGGAAGAAGGCGCCGCCGTTCTCGCCGCCGAGGCCATGCGGCTCTTGTCGAGCGGTCAGGTGGTGGGGCTCGGCACCGGGCAGGCGGCCACCGCGTTCGTGCGCGCCCTCGGCCAGCGTGTGGCGGGGGGGCTCGACGTGCGCGGCGTGCCGACGTCCGAGGCGACCGCCGCGCTCGCGCGCCAGCTCGGCATCAAGCTCGTCACCCTCGATGACGTCGACGCCGTCGACGTCGCCGTCGACGGTGCCGACGAGGTGGATCCGCGCGCGGACCTGATCAAGGGCTACGGCGGGGCGCTGCTGCGCGAGCGCGTCGTCGCGGCGGTGGCGCGGCGGTTCGTCATCCTGGTCGGCGCGGAGAAGCTCGTGCCGGCGCTCGGCGCGCGTGGCCGGCTGCCCGTCGAAGTCGTGCCGTTCGCGGCCGGCGCGTGTCGCCGGCGGCTCGACGCGCTCGGTTTCTCCGCCGGCGTGCGGCTCGCCGAGGGGCGCCCCGTCGTCACGGACAACGGCAACCTGCTGCTCGACTGTCGGGTGGGCGCGCTGCCCGACGCGCGCGCCGTCGACGCGGCGATCCGTGCCGTTCCCGGCGTCGTGGGCACCGGATTGTTCCTGGGTCTGCGGCCCACCGTGCTCGTCTGGGAACACGGCCGCTGTCGCACGCTGCGCCCGGACTCGCCGAATTGAGCGCGGGACTCCGGAGCCGGCCCGAGTGGAAGGCGCTCGAGGCCCACCACGCGGCGATGCGCGACGTGCATCTGCGCGACCTGTTCGCGAAGGATGCCACGCGCGGCGAGCGCCTCACCGCCGAGGCGGCCGGCCTCTACCTCGACTATTCGAAAAATCGCGTGATGGACGAGACGCTCGCGCTCCTGGTGGCACTGGCCGAGGCCGCCGGCGTGCGCGGCCGCATGGACGCCATGTTCGCCGGCGACAAGATCAACGTGACCGAGCGCCGTCCGGTGCTGCACGTCGCGCTACGAGCGCCACGCACAGCCTCAATTATCGTCGACGGCGAGAATGTCGTGCCGCAGGTCCACGCCGTCCTCGACCGGATGGCCGCCTTTGCCGAGCGCCTGCGCAGTGGGACATGGACGGGCTTCACGGGTCGCCGCATCCGCAACGTCGTCAACATCGGCATCGGCGGCTCGGATCTGGGACCGGTGATGGCGTACGAGGCACTGCGCCATGAAAGCCATCGCGACCTCACCTGTCGCTTCGTCTCCAACGTCGACGGCGCCGATTTCCTCGAGGCCACGCGCGATCTCGAGCCCGCCGAGACGCTGTTCGTCGTCGCCTCCAAGACCTTCACAACGCTCGAGACACTGACCAACGCGCGCACGGCGCGTGCCTGGCTGCTCCGCGCGCTCGGCGACGAGCGGGCGGTGGCGCGGCACTTCGTCGCCGTCTCGACGAACGCGCCGGAGGTGCGACAGTTCGGGATCGATACGGAGAACATGTTTCCGTTCTGGGACTGGGTGGGCGGCCGCTACTCGCTGTGGTCGGCCATTGGTCTCTCGCTCATGCTCGCCATCGGGCCGGTCGCGTTCCGCGCCATGCTGGCCGGCGCCCACGACATGGACGAGCACTTCCGTACGGCGCCGTTCGCTCGCAATCTTCCCGTGCTGCTGGCGCTCATCGGTCTCTGGTACGACGACTTCTTCGGCGCCGAAACGTACGCGGTGCTGCCGTACAGCCAGTACCTGGCGCGTCTGCCCGCGTATCTGCAGCAGCTCGACATGGAGTCGAACGGCAAGTCGGTCGATCTCGACGGGCGTCGCGTCGAGTACCAGACGGGCCCCATCGTGTGGGGTGCCGCCGGCACGAACGGCCAGCACGCGTTCTACCAGCTGCTCCACCAGGGCACGAAGCTGGTGCCGACCGATTTCATCGGCTTCTGCCAGCCGCTCGACGAGCTCGGCGATCACCACACGCTGCTCGCGGCGAACCTCTTCGCGCAGACAGAGGCGCTGGCATTCGGCCGCTCGGCGCCGGATCCCGCGCGCAGCTTCGACGGCAATCGTCCGAGCAACACGATCCTCGCCGATCGGCTGACGCCGGCCACGCTCGGCGCGCTCATCGCGCTGTACGAGCACAAGGTGTTCGTGCAGGGCGCGATCTGGCGGATCAACTCGTTCGATCAGTGGGGCGTCGAGCTCGGCAAGGTGCTCGCGACACGGATCGTCCCCGAGCTTTCCGCCGCCGCGGCCGCGCCGCTCGCGCACGACTCGTCGACGAACGCGCTGATCCGCCGCTTCCGCGCACGACGCCGCTAGCGCGCGCGGCTCGGGGCTTCAGCTTGCGAAGGCCGGCGGACGTGGTACCCTCCTGGCTCCGATGCCTCCACGACTCAGCGGCTTCAAGGTGTTCTGGCCCGGCGTGGAGATCGGCCTCAAGATCGGCCTCGCGCTCGTCACCCTGGTGGTCATCGTCGTACCACTCGCCTGGGGCTATCGCCAGCATGCGGAAGCCGAGCTGTGGCGCGACGTTGCGTGCACGTACCGACTGAAGGAGGCGTTGCGCGAGCGTCTGATCAGCCCCGCCGATGTCGTTGGCCGTCCGTGCGCGCGTCTGGACCAGCTCGGGCTGCGCTTCGAGCCGTCGCCGGCATTCCCGGCCGGCGTGTGGCCCTCCGCCTCCGTCTCGGAGTGACGCCCGCGTAGTCTTGCACCGTCCCTGCAACCGTTTGCCGGAAAACGGTGCACGGGCGCCGTCGCCGACCTGGAAATTGCCGCCGCGGCCGGGGCACGCTGGTTGCTTCGATCGAGGGGTATGTCTACTGCCCCACGCAACATTCTCGTGACCGGCGGCGCCGGCTACATCGGCGCACATCTCGTGCGGCAGCTCCTCGAGCGCGGCGATCGCGTGCGCGTCGTCGACCTCCTGCTCTATGGCGACCAGGGATTGAGCGCGCTGACGGGCCATCCGCGTCTGCGCCTCCT
>DASTCJ010000232.1:0-23988 GCA_035605575.1 Candidatus Methylomirabilota bacterium | reverse complement strand
GCCTTGGCCGGGGCGCCCTCCTCGTCGCCGGTCACGCTGATGATCCCGCTCATCCCCTGCGCGATGAGGTCGTAGCCGCCGCGTGACGCGTAGGGACCCGTGGCGCCGAACCCGGAGATAGAGCAGTAGATCAGTCGCGGGTTCACGACCTTGAGGTCGTCATAGGCGACACCGAGCCGCTGCGCTGCGCCCGGCCGATAGTTTTGCACGAAGACGTCGGCCGTCCGCGACAGCCGGCGGACGACTTCGACGCCGGCCGGCTTCTTGAGGTCAACGGTCAGACTCCGCTTGTTGCGATTGATCGCGTTGAAGGCGCCGCTGTGCCCGCGCTGCTGCACGGAGCCGCGCCGCGTCTCCTCGCCGCCAGGCGGCTCCACCTTGATGACGTCGGCCCCCATGTCGGCGAGGTTCATCGTGCAGTACGGTGCGGCCATCGCCTGCGTGAGATCGATGACGCGCAGACCGTCGAGCGGCTTCATCTCACTCTCCCCTGAACACCGGCGGCCGCTTGGCGAAGAATGCCTCCAGCGCTTCCTTGTGATCGCGTGTGCGCTGCAGCCGCGCCCACTCGCCGCGCTCGTAGCCGACGGCGTCGGCGATCGGCAGCCGTGCGCAGTGGCGGAGCGCCACCTTGTTGGCGCGGACGGAAAGCGGCGCTCGCGAGGCGACCACCTCCGCCCACCGCTGCGCCTCCGCGGCGAGCGCCTCCGGCTCGGCCACGGCCGACACGAGCCCCAGTGCGAGAGCGTCGTTGGCGCTGACGGCGCGGCCGGTGAGCAGCAGGTCGAGCGCCACCGCTTCGCCGGCCACGCGCGCGAGCCGCGCCGTGGACACGGTGAGGCCGATGGTGACGCCCACCCCCGCCAGTGTCGCCGTGCGTGCGGCGAGCCGGATGTCGCACGCGAGGGCCAGCTCGAAGCCACCGCCGTACGCGTAGCCGTTGATGGCAGCGATGGTCGCGCCCGGAAAGTCCGCCAGTGCCGCGAACACCGCCTCGTCGGCGTCGAGAAAGGCCTGCACGTCGTCGGCCGTCAGCTTGGCCTCGTCGCGGAGATCGGCGCCGGCGCAGAAAGCGCGGCCGCGGCCGGTGAGGATGACGGCCCGCACACCGCGCGCGCGGAAGTCGGCGAGCGACTCGAGAATCGTCCTTCGCATCGAGTCGCCGAGCAGGTTGAGCGGCGGCGCGTCGAGCGTGAGGGTGGCCACGAGGCCGTCGACGCTCATCGACGATAGTCTCGCTGCCAGAGCTCGACGTACTCCCGCGCGTTGCGCTTGATGTCGGCGATCTCGTCGAGACCCATCTCGCGCACCGGCTTGGCGGGCACACCCATCACCAGCCACCCTGCTTTCACGACCTTGCCCGGGGGCACCAGCGCGCCGGCGCCGACCTGCGCGCCATCCTCGACGATGGCGCCGGTGAGCACGACGGCGCCGATGCCGATGCGGACGTCGTTGCCGATGGTGCACGCGTGGACCACGCAGCGATGGCCGATGGTGACGTTGTCGCCGACGATGCACGGGAAGTCCGGCGTCACGTGCAGCACGGAATTGTCCTGGACGTTGCTGTTGCGTCCGACCCTCACGTAGTTGTCCTGATCCCCGCGCACGACGGTGAAGGGCCAGATCGACGCGCCCTCCTCGATGACGACGTCGCCGATCACCTGCGCGGCGACGTCGACATAGGCGCCGGGATGGATGCGTGGCGTGCGGCCGGGCACCGAGCGGATCACCGCGGCACCGCCGGCTCGAGCGCCAGATTCACCGCGCGCTTGGCGGCGGCCATCAGCTCGTGGGGGCGGTCGGCCATCCCGCGCGCCCAGGCCGTGGCCTCGCCCATGAGTCGCTCGGGCGCGACCACCGACGAGAGCAGGCCGAGACGGTACGCTTCGTCTGCTTCGACCGTGCGTCCGGTCAGCAGCATGTCGCGTGCGCGGCCCTCGGGGAAGAGCCGCGACAGCTGGACGTTCGAGGCCATCAACCCTACCTTCACGCCGACGGCGCCGAGCCTGGCCGCCGTGGAGCCCACCCGCACGTCGCACCACAGCGCCAGCACGAGTCCGCCACCCATGGCCCAGCCGTTGATGGCGCCGATCACCGGGCGGTCGTAATCGCGGATGATCCGGAACGTCTGCTCGCCGCGCGCGAGGAACTTGCCGACCGTCTCGTCGGTGAGATGCTTCTCCTCACCGAGGTCGGCGCCGGCGCAGAAGGCGCGGTCGCCGGCGCCAGTGAGGACGACGGCGCCGACGCCGTCGGCGCGGAACTCGTCGAGCGCGTCCCGGATGCCGCGACGGTTCTCGTCGGACAGCACGTTCATCGGCGGGTTGTCGATGACGATGTAGCCGACGCGCGCGTCGGCCCACCACCGCGTCTGCGCGTTGCCGCCCATCAGTCGCCCGTGAACACGGCCGGGCGTCGCTCGAAGAACGCCGCGACGGCGGCCTTGTGATCGCGGGTGGCGATCAGCCGGCGGAAGTGCGCATGCTCGACGGCGAGCGCGGCATCGGGCGTAAGGTCGCGCGCCGCGCGCACGGCGTCGCGAATGGCCGGCAGCGCCAGCGGCGGCAGCGCCGCCAGCCGTTCGACGAGCGCCGCCGCCGTCGCCGCCAGCTCGGCGGCCGGCACCACGCGCGTGACGATGCCGAGACGCAACGCCGTCGCCGCATCGAAGCGCCGCGGGCCGAGCACGATTTCCTTGGCCCGCGCCTCACCGAGGAGTCTCGTGAGCCGATGCGCGCAGGCGGCGAGATCGCGGGCGCCGTCGGCGGAGAACGTCGCTCCGTCGGCGGCGACGCGGATGTCGGCCTCGAGCGCGCGCTCGAAGTCCGCGCCCGTGCAGGCGCCATCGATGGCGACGATCGAAATCCCGGCGGACTCGACGCGCACTAGATGACCCGGCCTTCGCGCAGCCTCGCGATGTCGACGTCCGCGTAGCCCAGCTCGCGCAGGATCGCGTCGGAGTCCGCGCCGACCGCCGGCGCCGACGTGCGCAGGCGCGGCGGCGTCATCGACATCTTCACGGGATTGCCGAGCGCTTTGACGTGTCCGAGTGTTGGGTGGGGCAGCTTCTGCACCATGCCGCGCGCGGCGGCGTGCGGATCGGCGAGCGCTTCCGGCACCGTGTAGATCGGTCCGGCCGGGATGCCGGCCGCCTCACACTTCGCGAGCCAATGGGCACGCGTCTCCTTCGACGTGACGGCCTCCAGCAACGGCACGAGCTCGGCCCGGTTGCGCACACGATCGGCCACCGTGACGAAGCGCGGATCGGCGATCAGCTCCGGCAGCCCGAGCAGCGTGGCGAAGCGCGGCCAGAGATTCTCGTTGGCAGCGCCGACGGTGAAGTGACCGTCGCGTGCGCGGAGCGCCTGGTAGGGCGCGTTGAGACGATGCGCGGTGCCGAGGCCGCGCGGCACCTCGCCCGTGTACCAGTACTGTGTGGCCTCCCACTGGCTGAGGGCAATGCCGGCCTCGAAGAGCGAGGTCTCCACGCGCTGCCCGCGGCCGGTGCGGTGTCGCGCGCGGAGCGCGCACAGGATGCCGAGCACGGCGAACAACCCCGCGCCAAGGTCGGTGATCGGCACGCCGACCTTCGCCGGCGCGCCACCGTCGCTTCCGGTCGCGCTCATGATGCCGCTCATCGCTTGCGCCACCAGATCGAACGCGCTGCGGCTCGCGTAGGGACCGGTCTGGCCGAACCCGGAGATCGAGCAGTCGATCAGCCGCGGGTTGATGGCGGCCAGCGTGTCGTAGTCGACGCCGAGCCGGCGGGCGACACCGGGACGGTAGTTCTCGACCAGAATGTCGGCCGTCGACACGAGCCGCTTGAAGAGCTCGAGGCCGGCCGGCTGCTCGAGATCGATGACGAGGCCGCGCTTGCCGCGATTGACGGCGAGGAACGAGGCCGACACGCCGGGCGCGAGCTCGCGCTCACGGCGCGTGTCCTCGCCGCCGGGCGGCTCGATCTTGACGACGTCGGCGCCCATGTCGGCGAGCAGCATCGAGCAGAACGGCCCGGCCATCACCTGCGTCTGGTCGAGCACCCGAATGCCGTCGAGCGCCATCATCGCGTCGGAGAGTCTACCTCATGGGCCAGCCTCGATGGCCAGCGGCCGCCGGCATCCCGCTTGCTCGAGACTCATCCGTGACCGATTTCACGTTCAGCTGGCCGATGGTGTTGCTCGCCGCGGGCGTGGTCATCGTCATCGGCGTCCTCGTGGCCTGGGGCGTCATGGCGCTCGAGCGCCGCAACCGTGCCGAGCTGACGGCCGAGCGCATCCAGCAGGCGATCGGCGAGGCGCTCGCCGGTGAGCGCGCGTTGGCGGGTGCGTCGATCCTCCCGGTTGCCGTGCTACCCGCCGGCGGCCGCCCGACGCTCGAGCTGACTGGCTATGTCGGCTCCGACGCGGCACGAGCAAAAGCGGTGCGCCTGACCGAGGCGACGCTGCGCCGCCTCCGGCCCGACATGGAGGTGATCGATCACCTCGACGTGCTGCCCTCGCTCAACGAGCGGCGGCGGCCGGCGTGATTACCCCCCATGTCTTTTGATTGTGGTGTCGGAAGTGGTATCGTCCGCGCACTCATTCGCGGGAGGAACGACCATGGCCGACTCGATCAGGATCGCCCAGTACTTCTACGCGGAGACTCCGAACCAGCCGGGCGTCGGCGCCGCGATGCTCGCCACGCTGCGCGATGCGGGCGTGAATCTGCTCGCCTTCTCCGGATTTCCGAGCGGGCGGAAGGCGCAGATCGATTTCGTGCCCGAGAACGCCGAGACGTTCCGCGCGGCGGCCAAAGCGGCCAAGTGGAAGCTGGTGGGTCCCAAGAAATGCTTTCTCATCAGCGGCGCCGACCGGCCCGGCGCGGTGGCCGAGATGCTGGCGCGCCTGTCGCAGGCGAAGATCAACGTCACCGCCGTCGACGCCGTGTGCGCCACCGGCGGCGCCTATGGCGCGATTCTGTGGGTCGCGCAGCGTGACGTCGCCAGGGCGGCCAAGGCGCTCGGGGCCGCGTGATGGCGCGGCTGGCGCTGCACACCTGGTCGCTCGACACGACACCGCTGCCGGACGCGCTGTCGGCGGCCCGCGCGGCCGGCTGGGACGGCGTCGAGCTGCGCCGCCTCGACTACGTGCGCGCGACCGAGATGGGCCGGGACGCGGCGTGGGTGGCGGACACGGTTCGAGCCAATGGCCTGCCGGTGGCGTGCGTTGGCGTCGAGGCGGGATGGATGTGGGCCGATGGCGCGGAGCGTGCCCGGCTGATCGGCGTGTTCGACGAGCAATGCGCCCGCGCGGCGGCCCTCGGCTGCGACACCGTGATGAGCCCGGTCGACAAGACGCGCGGCGACATCGCGCGCGCCGCGCAGAGCGTTCGCGAGGTCGGCGACATCGCCGCCCATCACGGCGTGCGCCTGGCGATCGAGTTCAACTCGCAGGCCGAGCAGCTGAGCTCGCTGGAGCCGATGCGCGAGATCCTGGCCAAGGCCGGCCACGCCCGCTGCGGCCTGCTGCTCGACAGCTATCACATGCAGCGCAGCGGCGTGACGCTGCGCGCCCTCGAGGACGTGCGTGCCGACGAGATCGTGTACGCGCAGTACAGCGACGTGCCGCGCACCGGCACCGTGCCCGGTCAGGTCCTCGATCGGCTGCCACCGGGCCGCGGCAGCGTGCCCTTCAAGGAGTTATTCACGCTGATGGCGGCCAAGGGGTACGCCGGCTTCCTGAGCTACGAGGCGCCGAACACCGAGGCGTGGAAGCGCCCGGCGCTCGACGTCGCGCGCGAGGCGCTCGAGGCGACGCGCGCCGTCCTGGAGTAGCGTAGAGCAGTCGATTGGGGTTTCTTCGAAGGAGGCGACTGGGCCGCTTCGTTCAGGAGGGTGGAATGCTTACACGCGCGATGTCCATGACGTTGCTTGTCGCATTACTCGTCCTCTTCGGAAGCGCTGCGTTGGCCGAGGATCAGCCTGACTTCAAGGTGCTCATCGGTAAGTGGACCTGGCGGCCGACCGACTCGTTTACGAATACACTGACCATCTCGGATGTCACGCCGGACGGCCGCGTGACGGCGCAATGGACCGACGCCAACAAGGCAGTGCCGTTCATCACACGGGCCCAGGTGGATAAAGGGGAGATAAGGCTCGCATTCGGCGAGTCGGTCAAATACGACCTCACGTATGACAAGCGCAATGACGCGCTGACAGGCACCGCCACGGGATGGCCGCCGCGCTTCACCGGCGCTCCGTGGACAGCGCCGCACTTCCGACGGATGAAGTGACCGTGTCGAGCGCGGCCGCCGTCTCGCCGAGCGCGGACGCAACGGCGGGATGGATGATGCGGCCTCGCCAGACGTTCACGCCGCGCGCGAGCGCGGGATCGGCGCGCACGGCGTCGCGGGGACCGCGCGCGGCGAGAGCGAGCACGTACGGGAGCGTCGCATTGGCGAGCGCGAACGTGGACGTGCGCGGGACGAGGGCCGGCATGTTGGCCACGCCGTAGTGCACGACGCCGGACACGACGTAGGTCGGATCGAGCAGCGTGGTCGGATGGATCGTCTCGACGGAGCCGCCCTGATCGACGGCGACGTCGACGATGACGGCGCCTTCCTTCATCGTGCCCACCATGGCCGCCGTCACCAGCACCGGCGCCCGCGCGCCGGTGATGAGCACGGCGCCGATGAGAAGGTCGGCGCGCCGGACGACGGACTGGATATTGAACGCGTTCGACATGATCGTCACCACGCGCCCGTGGTAGAGGTCGTCGACGACGCGTAGCCGGTCCGGATTCACGTCGAGGATCGAGACGTCGGCGCCGAGCCCGACCGCCATCCGAACGGCATTGAGACCGACCGTGCCCGCGCCGATGACGACGACGTTGCCGGGTGGCACGCCGGGCACGCCACCGAGCAGGATGCCGCGTCCGCCGTGCGCGCGCCCGAGGTAGAACGCGCCTTCCTGCACGGCCAGCCGGCCGGCCACCTCGCTCATCGGTGTGAGCAGCGGCAGGCTACCGTCGGGCCGCTGCACGGTCTCGTAGGCGACGGCGATGACGTCGCTCTCGCGGAGCGCGCGCGTCAGCTCCGGCGCCGGCGCGAGATGCAGGTACGTGAACAGCAGCTGCCCCGGCCGCATTCGCGGATACTCGGCGGCCAGCGGCTCTTTCACCTTGAGGATCATCTCGGCGCGACGCCAGACCTCGTCGACCCCGGCGACCTCGGCGCCCACGGCCGTGTACTCGGCGTCGCGGATGAAGCTGCCGGCGCCGGCCTCGGCCTCGATGATGACGCGATGGCCGCCGGCGATGAGCGCGTGGGCGCCGGCGGGCGTCAACGCGACGCGCTGCTCGCCCGGCTTGATCTCGCGCGGAACGCCGACGTTCATCCGTGCAGCAGTGTTTGCGCCGCTTCCATCCACGTCTCGGACAGCGTCGGGTGCGTGTGAATGGTGACGGCGACGTCCTCGGCCACCAGCGCGCTCTCCACGGCCAGCGCCGCCTCGGCGATCAGCTCGCCCGCGCCCGGCCCCGCGACGCCGGCCCCGAGCACGCGACCGGATTCCGGATCGACGACGAGCTTCGTCACGCCGTCGGCGCGGCCGAGCGTGGTGGCCCGGCCCGAGGCGGCCCACTGGAATTTCGCCACGCGCACCGTCACGCCGTGGGCGGCGGCCTGGGTCTCCGTGAGCCCGCACCAGGCGATCTCGGGATCCGTGAAGACCACCGCCGGCACCACGACGTTGTCGAACGCCGACGGCCGTCCGGCGATGGCCTCGGCCGCGACGTGCGCTTGACGCATGGCGCGGTGGGCGAGCATCGGTTCGCCGGTGACGTCGCCGACGGCGAAGATCCGGGGATCCGTCGTGGCGCCGCGCGCGTCCACCTCGATGAAGCCGCGCTCGGTCCGTCGCACGCGGGTCGTGTCGAGGCCGAGGTCGCTCTGCGGCCGTCGCCCGACGGCGACGAGCACGCGGTCGAAGACGCCTGCCTCGCCGCCGAGCCGCGCTTCGATGCCGCGGGCTGTCTCGCGAAGGCTTTCCACCCGTGTGCCGAGCTTCACCGCCTGGAACTGCTGTTCCACGCGTCGCGCCAGCCACTGGACGAGATCGCGATCGGCGCCCGGCAAGAGACCGTCCGTCATCTCGACCAGCGTCACCGCGCTGCCGAGCGCCGCGTAGACCTGGCCGAGCTCCAGCCCGATGTAGCCACCGCCGATGACGAGCAGCTGCTCGGGAATCTCCGGGATCTCGAGGGCCGCCGTCGAGTCCATCACGCGCTCGGCAACGAGGTCGATCCCCGGGAGCGATGCCGGGCGCGAGCCGGTGGCGACGATGGCGTGTTGAAAGCGGATCTTCTGCGGCTCGTCGCCCTGGACCAGAAGCGTGCGCGAATCCTCGAACACCGCGCGGCCGCCGATGACCTCCACGTGCTTGCTCTTCGCCAGCGCACCGAGCCCCCGGGCGAGCTTGCCGACGACGCGCTCGCTCTTCCACTTCCGCAGCGGGTCGAGCGAGATGCGCGGGGCGCCGAAGTCCACGCCGAACTCCTTGGCACGCTCGGCCTCGCCGAGCACGGCGGCCACGTGCAAGAGCGCCTTCGACGGGATGCAGCCCTCGAAGAGACACGCTCCCCCGAGCCGCTTGCCGGCGTCGACGATGACCGTTTCGAGGCCGAGCGCAGCACAGCGGAAGGCGGCCGTGTAGCCGCCGGGGCCGCCGCCGACGACGGCGACGTCCACCTCGGTGAGCAGGTCGCCCATCACCATGCGATCACCGCCGCGCTGTGAGGAGCCGTGTGGTCCCGGGCACCACCGGCGTGAGCTTCGCGTCGTCGAAGCCCGCCCGGCGCACCGCCGACGTGAGAAAGCTCGGCGTGAGCGTCGCCACGTCGGCGTCGATGGTCACCGCATTCAGCAGCCACAGCGCCGCCAGCGCCGGTCCGCTGCCGTCGTCGTCGACCATGAAGTCGTGGACGAGCAGGCGTCCGCCGGGCCGCAGCGCCTTGTGCGCCTTGCCGAGGAGCTCGTGCGCCGACGACTCGGACACCGCGGACAGCAGATAGGACATCAGCACGAGATCGTTGCCGTCCGGCCACCCGAGGTCGCGCGCGTCACCCTCGAGGAAGCCGATGCGGCGCTCGAGGCCGCTCTCGGCCACCAGCGCGCGTCCGACGTCGGCCACCGTGGGGAAGTCGATGATGGTCGAGACGAGCTCGGGAGCACGCTCGCACAGCACGATGCTGAAGGCGCCGCTGCCGCCGGCCACGTCGAGGAGACGGCGCGCGCCGCTGAGCTCGACCAGGTTGGCCACCACGTGCGCAGGGCCGAGCGAGCCGGAGTGCTGTGCGCGCGTGAACGCGCGCGCCTCCTGCGGATCGCGCAGCGACGCGTAGAAGTCCACCCGCTCGCCACGCAGCGCCGCGTCGAGGTGGAGCAGCGTCGGATAGATCTGGCGCGAGACCTGGAAGCGGAAGTAGTCGCCGAAGTACGCCGGCGAGGTTCGCACGAGGTAGGTCGCGCTGGCCGGCGCGTTGGCATAGCGGTCGCCGTCGCGGCCCAGCAATCCGAGCGCGACGCTCGCGGTGAGCAGCATGCGCAGCCGGCCCGGCGCCAGTCCCGTGTCGTGGGCCAGGGCCTCGAGCGATTTCGGCCCCGCGGCCAGGTGACCGAACAGGTCGAGGTCGAGCGCGGCGAAGAGGGCGCGGGAGGCCATGAAGCCGTAGCCGATGCGGGAGATGTCGCGGACGTCGGTGATGGTCGGCACGACGACGGCGCGCTCAGAGTCCCAGCAAGAGCTGATCGGGGTGCTCGAGCCGGCGGACGATGGCCGTCGCGAAGCGGGCGCCGTCGGCGCCATCGGCCACGCGGTGATCGAACGTCAGCGACAGCGGCAGCAGCAGGCGCGGCACGATCTGGCCCTCGCGCACGACCGCCTCCTGACGCGCGCGCGCCACGCCGAGGATCGCCACCTCGGGATAGTTGATGATGGGAATCGCGCCGGTTCCGCCGAGGGCGCCGATGTTGGTCACGGTGAACGTCCCGCCGCGCAGCTCGTCGAGGGCCGCCTTGCCCTCGCGCACCCGGGCGGCCAGCGCGCCGAGCTCGCGCGCGAGGTCGATGACGGGCCTGGCGTCGACGTCGCGGATGACCGGCACGATGAGGCCCCGCTCGGTGGCTACCGCCACGCCCAGGTGCACGTAACGCTTGAGGATCAGCTCGCCGGCAGCGGCGTCGAGGCTCGCGTTGAACGACGGGTGCTCGCGGAGCGCGAGGGCCGCCGCCTTGAGCAGGAAGCTCGTGAGCGTGAGCGTCACGCCCTGCGCGCGTGCCGCGTCGAGATTGCGCGCGATCAGCACGTCGAGGTCGGTGATGTCGGCGCGATCGAAGTGCGTCACGTGCGGGATCACGCTCGCGCTGAGAGTCATCCGCTCGGCGATCGTTCGCCGCAGATGCGACAGCGGCTGCCGCTCGACCGTGCCCCACTGCTCGAATCGCGGCAGCGGCGGCTCGGCCGGGGTGGCCAGTGCGCGCGCCGGCTCCGCCGTCGCGGGCGTCGCCGGCGGCGTCGCGGCCGGCGCCGGCGCGGTGCCGCCCGCGGCCGCGCGGACGTCGTCGTCGCTCACGCGACCGCCGGGACCACTCCCGCGCACGGTGTGCAGATCGACGCCGAGCTCGCGCGCGAGACGGCGGGTCGCCGGTGTCGCCGGCACGGGGCCGGTGCGTTGCGGGGTCGTGGCCGGCGCCGACGCCGTCTCTGGCGCGGCTTGACGTGCGCGCCCGTTGCCGACCGTCGTGCGCGTCTCCGGCGCCAGGCGTCGCCCGGGATCGAGCGTGTCGGCGGCGTGCTTGCCGCCGCCGTCGGCGAACGTCACCAGCACCTGACCGACGCGAACGGTCTGCTTCGGGGAGACGTGGATCTTCTCGACGCGGCCGCTGATGGGCGACGGAATCTCGACGGTGGCCTTGTCCGTTTCCACCTCGAGCAGCGGGGCGTCTTCCTGGATGACCTCGCCCTCGCGCACGAGCACCTTCACGATCTCGGCTTCCGTCAGGCCCTCACCCAGGTCGGGGAGCAGGAACGGGCGCGACATCAGAACGCGAGGGTCTCGCGCGCCGCCATCACGACCCGCGTCGCGTCGGGAACGTTGCCCTTCTCGCGAGCGAAGCCGGGGAAGGGGACGTCGTGGGCGGCCACGCGCGCGATGGGAGCTTCCAGCGACAGGAATGCACCGTCCATGATGGATGCCGCGATCTCCGCGCCCGGCCCGAACGCGCGCGGCGCCTCGTGCACGACGACCGCGCGGCCCGTCTTCGCCACCGAGCGGACGATGGTCTCCCGGTCGAGCGGCGCGATCGTCAACACGTCGACGATCTCGGTCGACACGCCGTCCTCGGCCTCGAGAATCTCCGCCGCCTCGCGCGCCACGCGCAGCATCGCCCCCCACGCGAGCAGCGTGAGCGCGTCGCCCTCGCGCACGACGTGGGCGCGTCCGATGTCCATCGTCTCCGGCTCGTCGGGCAGGTCTTCCTTGGCGGCGTGGTAGAGCGCCTTGTGCTCGAAGAACACGACGGGGTCGGGATCGCGGATGGCCGCCGCCAGCAGCGCCCGCGCGTTGCGCGGTCCCGACGGCACCACCATCTTGAGCCCGGGCACGTGGGCGTAGAACTGCTCCTCCGACTCGCTGTGGTGCTCCAGCGCGCGCACGCCGCCGCCGTAGGGCATGCGGATCACCAGCGGGACGTGGAAGCGGCCCTGCGAGCGGTTGCGATAGCGCGCGGCGTGATTCTCGATCTGATGGAAGCACTGGAAGGCGAAGCCGGAGAACTGGATCTCGCACACGGGCTTCAAGCCGTAGAGGGCCATGCCGATCGAGGTGCCGATGATGGCGGCCTCGGCCAGCGGACTGTCGATCACGCGCTTGCTGCCGAAGGTGCGGTGGAGGTCCTCCGTCACGCGGAACACGCCGCCATCGACGCCGACGTCTTCGCCGATCACCAGCACGTCCTGATCGCGCTCCATCTCCTGGTGCAGGGCGAGGTTGAGCGCTTTGACCATGTTGAGCTTGGCCATCAGCGCGTGCCGCTCCGCTGACCGCGCATCGGCGGCGACGGCTCATGCGGGGCGCCCGGCGTCGACTCGCCCTTGCGCAGCCGCTCGGCGAGCGCTTCCCGCTGCAGTTTCAGATCGGGTGGCATCTCGGCGTACGCGTGATCGAACATCGTCAGCGGGTCGGCGGCGGCCGTCGTCTCGAAGCGCGCGATGGCGGCCGCGATCTCCGCGTCGACCTCTTTCTCGACGCCGTCGTCGAGCAGCCGCTTCTTCTTGAGATAGGCGGTGAAGCGCGTGAGGGGATCCTTGCGCTCCCACTCCGCGACCTCCTCGTTGGTCCGGTACTTCGTCGGATCATCCGCGGTGGTGTGCACGCCGAGGCGATAGGTGACGCACTCGATCAGCGTCGGCCCGTCGCCGGCGCGCGCGCGCGCCACCGCCTCGAGGCTGGCCGCGTAGACGGCCAGGATGTCGTTGCCGTCGACCTGGATGCCGGGGATGCCGTAGGCGAGCGCCTTCTGGGCGATCGTGCGCGAGTGCGTCTGCTTCTTGAGGGGGACGGAGATGGCCCACTGGTTGTTCTGGCACACGAAGACGACGGGCACGTGCCAGACACCGGCGAAGTTGACCGCCTCGTGGAAGTCGCCCTCCGACGTGGCGCCGTCACCGAAGTACGCCATCACCACCGCGTCGTCGTTGCGGTACTGGGCGGCATAGGCCAGCCCGACGGCGTGGGGCAGCTGCGTGCTGACCGGAATGCAGATGGGGAGATCGTGCTGATCGGGCGCCGGCTGACCGCCCTCCAGGTAGCCGGCGAAGAAGAGGAGCATCTTCTCGATCGGCCAGCCGCGCCAGATCATGGCGGCCGTCTCGCGGAACGACGGCACCATCCAGTCCGTCGGCTTGAGCGTGCAAATGCTGCCGAGCTGCGAGGCTTCTTGTCCCTTGATGGGAGCGAAGGTGCCGATCCGCCCCTGGCGCTGCAGGCGCACCATCCGCTCGTCCAGTCGGCGGCCCAGGAGCATGGCGCGGTAGAGACCCTTCAGCACGGTGGCAGGCAGCTTCGGCTCCAGCGACGCGTCGAGGTTGCCCTCGGCGTCGAGGATCGAGAGATAGTCGACCTGGAACCGCGGCTCGAGCGGAGTTCTCGGCATGGACGCTCCGGGAATCCGGATTTGCTCTTATTGTACCCGGGGAGACAATCAAGGCATGAGAACCCTCGCCGTCCTCCTCACGTTCGCGCTGATGCTCGGCGCTCCGCTCGCCCCCGTGTACGCCGAGGACCCGCCGGCCGGCCCGGCCATCCAGGAAGGCTCCCGCGTCGGGATCGAGTACACGCTCACCGACGACGCGGGGATGGTGCTCGACAGCAACAAGGGACAGGAGCCGTTCACCTACACACACGGCCAGCACCAGATCGTGCCGGGTCTCGAATCCGCGCTGGCCGGCAAGCGAGCCGGCGACGTGGCCAAGGTGACGGTGAAGCCCGAAGATGGCTACGGCACCGTCGACCCCGAGGCGCAGATCGAGGTCGGTCGCGAGCGGGTTCCGCAGGACATCGAGGTCGGCAGCGAGCTGACCGGCCGCACCGCCGACGGCCAGACGCGGTCGGTGCGGGTGAAGGAAATCCGGGACACGACGGTCGTCCTGGACATGAACCACCCGCTGGCCGGGAAGACGCTGCTCTTCGACGTGCGCATTCTCAGCGTCGAAGGGCCCTGAGGCCGCCCGCTACTTCTTGCCGCCGGCCGCCTTCTTCGCCACCGCCGCGCGCGCCGGCGTGGCTTCCGGCTTCTTGCCGACCTTCGTGGGCGGTTTCCGCGCCGCGAGGCTCTCCTTGAGCGCCTCCATGAGGTCGATCACCTGCCGGCGCTTGGCCGGCGCCGGTGCGGCCGTGAGCTCCTGCCCCTCCGCTTTGCTGCGCAGCATCTCCATCACGCGATCGCGATAGGCGTCCTTGTAGCGGGCGGGATCGAAGTCGTCGGCGGCGAGGCCGTCGATGAGCTTGATGGCGAGATCGAGCTCGCCGTCCTTGATCTTCGCCGACTCGCCCTTGTCGACCTCCGTGAACGCGCGGACCTCGTCGGCGAAGTACATCGTGTGCAGCATCAGTCCGCCCTGCGCGGCGCGAATGAGCACCAGGCTCTCCTTGCCGCGCATGACGAAGGTGGCGAGCGCCACTTGACCGGACTTCTCCATGGCATCGGCGAGCAAGCGATACGGCTTCTCGCCACCCTTGTCGGCGCCGAGGTAGTACGTCTTCTCGAAATAGATCGGATCGACCTTGTCGAGCGGCACGAACTCCGCGATGTCGATCATCTTCGAGGCCTCGCCCTCGAGCGCCTTCAGCTCCTCGTCGGTGACGCGCACGTACCGATCCTTGGTGAACTCGTAGCCGCGCACGAGCGCCGAGCGCTCGACCGTCTCGTTGCACGTCGGGCAGAAGGTCTGCTGCTTGATGCGTGAGCCGCACTTGGCGTGGAGCAGGTTGAAGGCGACGGCCGCGGAGCCGGCGGCGGTGTAGAGCTTGATCGGGATCGAGACGAGCCCGAACGAGATCGTTCCCGAGCCCAGCGCGTGCGGCGGCATCGACGCCTCCTTCGGCGGTTTTGGGGATCGCTTGGCACGATAGCACGCGCGCCCCTATCATGCGCCAAGAGCCGTGCGCCCCAACCGATTGCGGTGGTCGTGCGAAGCGACGACTACAGAGCGATGCCTTCTGGTCGTCGCACTGCTCGTGCTGCTCGCCGCGTGCACACGGGGCGCGAGCGAGCGCGAGCCGATCACGCTCGTCTTCAAGCACGCCAAGATCCTCGGTCCTGCCGATCCCGTCCCGGAACTCCTGCGCGAGTTCGAGAAGCGGCACGTCGGCGTGAAGGTGAAGGCCGAGTCGCTGTCGTGGAACTCCGACGACCAGCACCAGTTCTTCGTGATCAACCTCGAGGGGCGCGGCGCCGCCTTCGACGTCATGATGCTCGACGTCGTCTGGGTGGCGGAATTCGCGCGCGCGGGGTGGCTGCTGGATCTGAGCCCGTGGGTCGGCAAGGAAGAGCTGACCGCGCACTTTCCGTCGACGCTCGAGCCGGCCACCTGGAACGGCGGCGTGTGGGCGCTGCCGTGGCTGATGAACGTGGGCGTCCTCTACTACCGTGCCGATCTGCTCGCCCGTCACGGACTCGCCCCGCCGCGCACGTGGGAAGAGCTGGTCGCGCAGACCGAGCGCATCCGCGCCGCCGCCGGCGATCCGCGCCTGGACGGAGTGGTGTGGCAAGGGCGTCAGTACGAGGGACTCACCGTCAACGCGCTCGAGGCGATCTGGGCCAACGGCGCGCGCGTGCTCGGCGCCGACGGCGCGCCGCTGCCTGATCCCGAGCGGACGGCGAGCGCGCTCGCCTTCATGCGCGCGCTCATCACATCGGGCACGAGCCCGTCCTGGGTCACGGCGGCCGACGAGGAGCTGAGTCGCCGGCACTTCGGGGACGGCCGCGCGATCTTCCTGCGCAACTGGCCGTACGCCATGGATCTCTTTCGCCAGCCGGGCTCGCTCGTGCGCGGTAAGGTCGCGATGGCGCCGCTGCCGGGACGGGAGGACGTCGGTCCGGGCGTCGGCGCGAGTGGCGGCGCGCACCTCGGCGTCGATCGTCGCACGCGCCATCCCGAGCTGGCAGCGGCGCTCGTCCGCTTCCTCGCCGGCGCCGCCGCGCAGAAGACGATGAGCGAGCGCGGCGCGCTGAACCCCACCCGCATGGCGCTGTACCACGATCCCGACGTGGTGCGGGCGCATCCGGATTTCCCCGTCGTGTACGAGCTGATGCTGCACGCGCGCCCCCGGCCGGTCACGCCGTACTATCTGATGCTGTCGACGACGCTCCAGCCCGAGTTCTCCGCGGCGCTGGTCGGCGTGAAGAGTCCGCGCGAGGCCGTGCGTCACGCGCGACGACGGCTCACCTATCTGCTCGAGGGCCTGCAGTGACCGGACGCGAAAAGCGCGACGCGCGCGCGGGCGTCGCGCTGCTCGCGCCGGCGCTGGTCGCGCTGGCAGCATTGGCGGCGTGGCCCGGGGTGTGGGTGCTCTGGCTCTCGCTCCAGCAGCGGATTCCGATCTTCGGCATCGACCGGTTCGTCGGCGTGGGGCACTATGCCTTCCTCGGCGGCGACGCGCGCTTCTGGAACGCCGTCCGCGTGACGGTGGTGTTCACCCTCGTTTCGGTCGCTCTCGAGCTCGCGCTCGGGGTGTCGGTGGCGCTGGCGCTGCACGGCCAGCGGCGGGCCCGCCGCGCGACGGTCGCCCTGCTGCTCTTGCCGTGGGCGTTGCCGTCGGTCGTGGTCGGACGGACGTTCGAATGGCTCTATCATCCGTCGGCCGGGCTCGTGAACTTCGTGCTGGGCGGTCGCGCCGTCAACTGGCTCGGCGAGCCGGCGCTGGCGCTGCCGGCACTGATCGTCGCTGACGTGTGGCGGACGATGCCGTTCGTGGCGCTGCTCTGCTACGCGCGCGTGCTGACGATTCCCACCGCGGTGTACGAGGCCGCGCGCGTCGACGGCGCCGGCCGGCTGGCGACTCTGCGTGACGTCACGCTGCCCCTGCTCAAGCGCGTGCTGCTGATCGCGCTGCTCTTCCGGACGCTCGACGCGCTGCGGGCGTTCGACCTGATGTTCGTCCTCACCGGCGGCGGCCCCGCGAACACGACAGAGACGCTCACCGTGTACGCCTATCGGAGTCTGTTCCAAACGCTCCAGCTCGGGCTCGGAGCCGCCGTGGGCGTGGTGGTGTTCGTGCTCGTCATGCTCGTGGCGTGGGGCTATCTGCGCGCCGTCGGCCGCGCGGAGGCGACAGCGTGAGCGGCCGCCTGCGTGACGCCGCCATCATCGCGCTCCTCGCGCTGTGGGCGCTGCCGTTCTTCTGGCAGGCGCTCACCTCGCTGAAGCCGGACGCCGAGCTGCTGGCGGTCGAGCGGCTGCTCCTGGCGACGCCGACGACCGTGCACTATCGCGCGGTGTTCGAGCGCAGCGTGATGCCGGCCGCGCTCGCCAACAGCGCCGGCGTCGCCGCGCTCACCACCGTGCTGGCGCTCGTGCTCGGTGTCCCTGGCGCCTATGCGCTCGCGCGCCTGCCCATCCCGGGAAAGAATGCACTGCTGCTCGGCGTCGTGGCCTGCACGGCCTTCCCGCAGATCACCACCGTGGGTCCGCTGTTCGTCGCCCTCCGCGCGCTCGGGCTGCGCGACACGTGGATGGCGCTCGTGCTCGCCGACACCTCGTTCGCGCTGCCGCTCGTGCTGTGGCTGCTGGCCGGCTTCGTGCGCGAGCTGCCCATCGACGTCGAGGAGGCGGCCGCGCTGGACGGCGCCGGCCGCCTCCGCATTCTGCTCGGCGTGGTCCTGCCGCTCACCGCGCCCGGTGTCGTCTCCGCCGCGCTGCTCGTGTTCCTGATGTCGTGGAACGAGTTCCTGTTCGCCTTCACGTTCACCGCCACCGAGGCGAGTCGCACGGTGCCGGTGGCGCTGGCGCTCTTTCCCGGCATCTTCGAGGTGCCGTGGGGGGACATCGCGGCCGCCTCGATGCTCGCCAGCCTGCCGCCGATCGTGATCGTCGTCGCGCTGCAGCGCTGGCTCGTGCGCGGCCTCACGGCCGGCGCGCTCAGGGAGTGAGCAGCGCCTCGAAGCGCCTCGCGAGCGCAGGGCCGGTACCGCGCTCCTCGTGCTTGAAGAACACGAACGCGTCCCGCCAGTCACGGCCGATCCGCCGCAGCGTGGTCACCCACTCGGCGAGCTCGGCGTCCGTGTAGTCCACCGCCCGCAGGCGCAGATAGCCCCAGTCGGCGGTGCTGACGGCGGGCGTGCTCCCGTCCTCCGTGTCGGCAATGCACAGCGCGGCGTTGCGCGCGCGGAGCGCCGTATAGACATCGTCGTCGAACCACGACGCGTGCCGAAACTCGAAGGCGGCGCGGCGGTCGGCCGGCAGCTCCCCGAGGAGGTCACGGAGCCGCCCGACATCCTTCTTGAAATTCGGCGGCAGCTGGAAGAAGAGCGGCCCGAGGCGCGCCGCCAGCACGCTCGCCGTGTCGCAGAAGAAGCGCACGAGGTCGCCGACGTTCTTGAGCCGGGCGAAGTGCGTGATCCGCTGGGGCGCCTTCAGCACGAACGTGAACGTCTCGGGCACCGCCTTGGCCCACGCTTCGACGGTGGCGGTTGACGGCATGCGATAGAACGTCGCGTTGATCTCGACCGTCGAGAAGCGCTCGGCGTAGTAGGGCAGCATGCGCGCCGGCTTCATGTCGTTCGGATAGAAGCTGCCCTTCCACTCGGAATAGTTGTAGCCCGAGGTTCCCACGCGGACGCGTGTCACGCGGGTCCCTCGACCTCGCGCGGCGCCGTGAGCGACGGGCCGCGGTCGCGTCCGTTCCACCACAGCAGCAAGCCAAGCACGGCCAGCACGCCGGCTGCGCTGCTGACGACGAGGCTCGTACGGATGCCGAACGCCTCGGCGATCGAGCCCACCAGCAGCGAGCCGAAGGGCGTCACTCCGGCGAAGACAAATGTGTACAGGCTCATGACCCGGCCGCGCAGCTCATCGGGGACGGTGAGCTGCAGGGTCGAGTTGGAGCCGGCCATGAACAGGATGCCGCAGAACCCCATGATCACCAGGAGCGCGGCCGCCAGCCGCACGGAGCCGACGGCGGCCAGCAGCGCCGTGGCCACGCCTTGGAGGAGCGCGGGCACGGCGAGCGCCGCCACCGGCGGACGTCCGCGGCCCGTCAGCGCGAGCGCCACGGCGCCGGTGAGGGCCCCGATGCCGAGCATCGTCATGAGCAGGCCGAAGCCGCTCGCGTCCTGATGCAGCACGTCGCGCGCGAGCAACGGCACGAAGATGTTGTAGTTGAACAGGAACGCGCTCACCACGACCACCATCGCCAACGTCAACAATATCCGCGGTGTGCGTGCGGCGTAGCCGAGACCCTCCCCGATCTCCGCCTGCAGACGGCGCCCGCTCTGCGCGCGCGGCAAGCCCTGCGCGTGGATGGCGGTGAGCACGGCGATCACCGGCAGGAAGCTCAACGCGTTGAAGAAGAACGCCGGCGCCATGCCCCAGCGAGCGATGAGAACGCCGGCCAGCGCGGGACCGACGATGCGCGCGGCGTTGAACATGCCCGAATTGAGCGCGATGGCGTTCATGAGATCCGACTTGCCGACCATCTCCACGAGGAAGGCCTGTCGCGTCGGCATGTCGATCGTGTTGGCGATGCCGTAGACGAGCGCGAGCAGCGCGACGTGCCAGTACTGGACGTGCCCGAACTCGATCAGCGCGGCCAGGCCGAGCGATTGCAAGAACAGCACGATCTGACTGGCGATGATGAGCCGTCGCTTCGGCAGGCGATCGGCGAGCGCGCCGGCGACGAACGACAACAGCAGCATCGGCGTGAACTGCAGCGTGCCGACCAGGCCGAGGCGGAACGGCGAGTTGGTGAGCTGCAGCACCAGCCACGACTGCGCCACCGACTGCATCCAGGTGCCGATCAACGAGACGAGCTGGGCGGTCCAGAACAGGCGAAAGTCCCGGTGCCGGAACGCGCGTAGGCCTCCCGGCAGCCGGGACTCTTCTCCGCTCACGCTCTCAGTCTACGACTGCTTCCGCGCGGTCGCCCTCGCGAGCTCCTTGCTTCGTCATCGAGGAGCGACCCCAACGTCGAGCGTCTTCGCCGCGCGTGAAGCTCGCATGGAACACGTCCGCGTGATTCGTGATACAAGCTTCATGCCGCGACGCTGGAAGGAGACTCCACCATGAAGGCGATCAGGGTGCACAAGTTCGGCGGACCCGAAGTGCTCCAGTTCGAAGAAGTGCCGGATCCTACGCCCGGCGACGGTCAGGCGCTCGTGCGAGTCCACGCAATTGGCGTGAATCCGGTGGAGACGTACGTGCGCGCGGGCGCGTACGCCCAGCTGCCGACGCTTCCTTATATACCGGGCGGCGACGCCGCCGGCGTGGTCAAGGCGGTCGGGCCCGGCGTGACGCAGTTGAAGGCCGGCGACCGCGTGTACCTGACCGGCACCGCCGGCGAGCGGATGACTGGCGCCTACGCCGAGCTCGCCGTGTGCAACGTCGGCCAGGCCAAGCCGCTGGCGCCGGCGATCTCGTTTGCCCAGGGCGCTGCCGTCAACGTACCGTACGCCACCGCCTATCGAGGGCTCTTCCACAAGGCGCGCGCGATTGCGGGCGAGACGGTGCTGGTGCACGGCGCCAGCGGCGGCGTCGGCGTCGCCGCCGTCCAGCTCGCCAACGCGGCCGGCCTCATGGTCATCGGGACCGCCGGCACCGAGCGCGGCCGCAAGCTCGTGCGCGAGCAGGGCGCGCACCATGTCCTCGATCACACCGCGCCGGACTATCTCGCTGCCGTGGGACGGCTCACGGACGGCCGCGGCCCGAACGTGATCATCGAGAACCTGGCCAACGTGAACCTCCAGAAGGATCTCGACATCGTCGCCCGCTACGGCCGCATCGTCGTGATCGGCAATCGCGGTACGCTCGAGCTCAATCCGCGCGGCGCGATGTCCAAGGACGCCGTCATCTACGGTCTGGCGCTCTGGAACGCCACGCCGGAGGAGATGGCGTCGATCCACGCGGGCCTCGTGGCCGGCCTCGCCAACGGCACGCTGCGCCCGGTGGTCGGACGCGAGCTGCCCTTGAAGGACGCGGCGCTCGCGCACACGGCCGTGATGGAGCCCGGCGCCTACGGCAAGATCGTGCTCGTCGCCTGAGCCGACAGCAGCAGCTGGAGCGTCACCACGTCGAGCCAGCGACCGAGCTTGAACGCGACCTGACACTCGTAGCCGGCGCGCTGGAAGCCGTGCCTCCGGTGAAGCGACAGCGACGGCGCGTTCTCGGCCGTGACGCGCGCGATGACCGAGCGGTGCCCCCGCGCGCGCGCATGCGCGAGCAGCTCGCCGAGAATGTGCGAGCCGAGGCCGCTTCCCCGGTGGCGCTCCTTCACGTAGACGGAGTCCTCGACCGTGAAGCGATAGGACGGCTTCGCGCGATACGGCGACAGGCAGCCAAAGGCGATGACCTCGGTGCCGACCGCGGCCACCACCACCGGATACTCCTCGGTGTGCGCGGCCAGCCACGCCGCCTGCGCCGCCGGCGCGCGCGGCTCGGTGTCGGTGGTGGCGATGGTGCCGACCACCTCGCGGTTCCAGATGGCGGCGATCGGCGCGTTGTCGTCGGCGCGGGCGAGACGGATCACCGGAGCATCGCCGGCCGAGGTGACCAGCGCGCGGCGACGCGCCGCCGTGCGGGCCGACTCGAGCCGCTCGGTGACGAGGAACCGCACGAGGTGATCGCTGATCTCCATGACTCGCCTCCTTGGCTCGCGCTCAGGGTCGGACACTTTTCTCCATCACGGAAATCAATTGTTTTGATTCGAACGATCACCTATTCTTTGCCGCCATGGACGTCCAGCTCGCGCACCTTCGCACGCTCGAGATCATCGCGCGTCACGGCTCCTTCTCACGCGCCGCGCGCGAGCTGCACCTCACGCAGCCGGCCGTGAGCATGCAGGTCCGGCAGCTCGAGCGGGGGCTGGGCCTGCCGCTCCTCGAGCGCGTGGGCAAGCGGGCGTTCCCGACGCGGGCGGGCGAGGTGCTGCTCGCGCACGCCGCGCGCGCGTTCCGCGAGCTGGAGACGGGCGTGGCGCACGTGCAGGAGCTGCGCGGCGTGGTGGCCGGGCGCGTGCGGCTCGGGACCAGCGCCTCGATCAGCGTCTATCTCTTGCCGCTCGCGCTGCGGCGGTTCCGCGCGCGCTTTCCGCACATCGACCTGGTGGTGGTGACGGGCCTCGCCTCCGATATCGCGCGCGGTCTCGTCGCCAACGAGCTCGACGTCGGCCTCGTGAGCCTGCCCGTGCGGGACCGGCAGCTGCTCGTCACGCCGTTCTATCGCGATCGGCTGGTGGCCATCGCGCCGCCGGAGCGCCGGTGGCGGCGGCGGGGCGCCGTGCGCGCGGCCGAGCTCGCCGCCACGCCGCTGATCCTCTTCGATCAGGGCAGCACTGTGCGGCGGATGATCGACCTCTGGTTTCAGCGCGCCGGGCTCGTCGCCCATCCGGCCATGGAGCTCGGCAACACCGAGGCGATGAAGCGCTTCGTCGAGGCCGGCATGGGGCTGTCGATCACCTCCGAGTTCTCGGTGAAGGCCGACGTGGTGGCGGGCCGCCTCGTGGCGCTGCCGCTCGAGCCGTCGCTGCTGCGGCAGATCGGCCTCGTCCGTCGGCGGGACAAGCCGCTGGCGCCGCCGCTGGCGGCGGTGCTGGACGCGCTCGAAGATCTCCGGCGCCGGCTCGCGCGCCGCCAGGAGGGTTGAGATGACCGACACCCCGCGGCGCGTCGCCATTCGCGCCGGTCACGTGGTGGCCTTCGATGGTCGGGGTCACCGTATGCTGCGCGACGGCGTCGTCGTCGTCGAGCATGGCCGCATCCTGCATGTCGGGCCGCGCTTCGAAGGCGCCGTGGACGCCACCGTCGACGGCGGCGCCGGCGTCCTCACCCCGGGTCTGATCAGCACGCACGCCCACATCTCCGGCTCGCCGCTCGATCGCTCGTTCATCGAGGACCGCGGCCGCGCTCAGTTCTGGTACTCGGGATTGTTCGAGATGCTGCCGGTGCGCGCGGGCGCACAGGACGCCGAGGCCTCGCGCGCCTGCGTCGACTTCTCGATGGCGGAGCTGCTCCGCGGCGGCGTGACCACGGTCATGGAGATCGGCGGCGAGGGCGAATACGCCGTGGAGCGCGCCGCGCAGTATGGCCTGCGCCTCTACATGGGCCTGACGTTCCGCTCGGGCCACTGGCTGACACGCGACGGTCGCCGCGTGGTGTGGGAGTGGGACGAGGCGCACGGACGACAGGGGCTCGCGCGCGCGATCGAGTTCTTCCACAAGCACGACGGCGCGCACGGCGACCTCGTCCGCTGCTACTGGGCGCCGAGCCAGGTCGATACGTGCACGGCCGAGCTCTTGCGCGAGGCCAAGCGCTGGGCCGACGACACGCGGCGACCGTACACGATCCACACCTCACAGTCGGTCGTCGAGTTCAACGAGATGCTCGCGCGCCAGGGCGCCACGCCGGTGGCGTGGCTGCACGACGTCGGCGTGCTGGGCGAGAATACCGTGCTCGGCCACGCCATCATCGTGGGCGGCTCCTCGTGGACGAACTATCCGGACGGCGACGTGCGCATCATGGCCGAGGCCGGCTGCTCGGTGGCGCACGCGGTGTGGGTGTTCGCGCGGCGGGGCGTCATCATGGAGTCCTTCGCGCGCTACAAGGCGGCCGGCGTCAACATGTCGCTCGGCACCGACACGAATCCGCAGAGTGTGATCGAGGCCATGCGCTGGGCGGCCGTGTGCAGCAAGATCGCCGAGCGCAACACGGAGGCGACGACGGCCGCCGATGTGTTCGACGCGGCCACGCTCGGCGGCGCCCGCGCGCTCGGCCGCGACGACCTGGGCCGTATCGCGCCCGGTGCCGCCGCCGACCTCATCCTCTGGAAAGGTGCTTCGTGGGGCATGACGCCGCTGCGCGATCCGGTCAAGAACATCGTCTACAACGCCACGGCCGAGGACATCGAGCGCGTGTGGGTGGCCGGTCGACCGGTTGTCGAGCATGGCCGCGTGCTCGCCGCCGATGAGCCGGCGATCCTGGCCGCGCTCCAGGCGGGGGGCGAGCGCATGTGGCCCCGCATGGACCGCTTCGATTGGGCCGGGCGCGTTGCCGACGTTTTGTCGCCGTCCACGTATCCGGAGTGGCGATAGTCCGTCTGGTACCGCGCTTGCAGCATTGATCGACGAATGGATGTGCTGCGTCCGCTCTTCGACTGGCTGATCGATCACACCTATCTGGTGGTCTTCGTCGGCACCATCATCGATGCCACCGGCCTGCCGTTCCCGGGACGGCTGCTGCTCGCGG
>DASTCJ010000096.1:0-9274 GCA_035605575.1 Candidatus Methylomirabilota bacterium | reverse complement strand
GGCGGCTCGCGCACCTCCTGCGGGGGGCGTTGAGCCACCGGGCGTTCGCGCTCGTGCTCGTGAGCCCGCTCCAGCGGGCGCGCGAGACATGTGAGCTGGCCGGCCTCGCGGCCCACGCGATCGTCGAGCCTGATCTCGTGGAGTGGAATTACGGGAAGTACGAGGGACTCACGCCGAACGAAATCGAGCGACAGGCGCCGGGGTGGCTCATCTTTCGGGATGGCTGCCCGGGCGGCGAAACGCCGGAGAACGTCGGTGCGCGAGCGGATCGGGTGATCGCCCGGGCGCGCGCCGCCGGGGGCGACGTGGCACTGTTTGCACATGGCCATCTGCTGCGCGTGCTCGTGGCGCGCTGGCTCGGCTTGCCCGCGGGCGCCGGACAGCACTTCCTGCTCGATACGGGCACGTTGAACATCCTCGACTACTACCGCGGTATTCCCGCTCTGAAGACCTGGAATGCACCGGCCGTCGGCTTCGTATCAGCGATCGCTGATCGAGGATCGGAAGCGATGACCGGCTCGGTCATCGGAATGGCAGCGACACCGAGTCGCGTGAAGAGGACGCAATGAGCAACCGCAGGACGAAAGCGCCAGCGCGGACGCCCAGCTCGGCGAACACCAAGAAGCTTCTCGAGCAATACGGGTGCGGCCCGATCCAGTTCACGGGAACCGCCGATGCGCTCTACGAGCGGCATCTGTTGTTCGACAACGTCGTCGATCCGACCGCCGTCGACGCGCGGGAGCGCTACGAGGCCGTGGCGCGCAGCGTGCGGGACGTCCTGTCACAACGGTGGGTGCGCACGCAGACGACGTACGAGCGCGAGAATCCCAAGCGCGTCTACTACCTCTCCATGGAGTTCCTCATCGGGCGCTCGCTGGCGAACAACATCATGAACCTGCTGCTCGATCCCGAGGTGGAGCGAGTCGTCGCGGACAAAGGCCTCGATTGGCTCGGTGTGCTCGAGCAGGAGCCCGACGCCGGTCTCGGCAACGGCGGCCTGGGCCGCCTGGCAGCGTGCTTTCTCGACTCCATGGCCACGATGCAGTTGCCCGCGATGGGCTACGGACTGCGGTACGAATACGGGATTTTCAAGCAGGCCATCGATGGCGGTTGGCAGCGCGAGCGGCCGGACAACTGGCTGCGTCAGCCGGACCCGTGGGAAGTCGCCCGCCCGAACCAGAAGGTCGAGGTCAAGGTGAACTGCTCCTTCGAGGTCAGCGCCGGGACGCTGCGCCCGGTCGTCGGCCGTCCGTCGAGCCTGATCGGGCTGCCCTTCGACCGCCCGGTCGTCGGCTACGGCGGCAAGACGATCAACACGCTGCGCCTCTGGGCGGCTGCGGCGCCGGAGTCTTTTGATTTCCAGGCGTTCAGCCACGGTGAGTTCGTGAGCGCGTTGGCCGAGCGGCTCGCCGCCGAATCGTTGACGCGAGTGCTCTATCCCGACGATTCGACATCCATGGGACAGGCGCTGCGATTCGTCCAGGAGTACTTCCTCGTCGCGTGTTCACTGGCGGATATCGTGCGGCGCTTCCGGCGCAGCAATGCCGACTGGAACACGCTGCCTGGCAAGGTCGCCATCCAGCTCAACGACACGCATCCGGCGCTGAGCGTGCCGGAGCTCATGCGCATTCTGCTCGACGAGGCCCACCTCGACTGGGACGAGGCCTGGGATGTGACGCGAGGAACGCTCGCCTACACGAATCACACCCTCTTGCCCGAGGCGCTGGAGAAGTGGCCATTGCCGTGGTTCGAGATACTGCTGCCGCGCCATCTCGAGATCATCCTCGAGATCAACCGCCGCCTCCTCGACGAGGTCCGGACCCGCTTTCCGGGCGATGGCGGTCGTGTCCAGCGCGTCAGCCTCGTCGACGAGACCGGCGAGCGCAAGATTCGTATGGCGAACCTCGCCATCGTCGGCGCGCACTGCACCAACGGTGTGGCCGCGATTCACTCGAACCTGCTGCGGACGACCACCGTCCGGGACCTCGCGGAGCTCTACCCCGAGCGCTTCAACAACAAGACCAACGGAGTGACGCCGCGACGCTGGCTTCTGCTGGCGAACCCCGCGCTCGCCGGCGCCATCACCAGCGCCATCGGCGACGGCTGGATCACCGATCTCGGTCAGCTCCGACGACTCGCCCCGCTCGCCAACGACGCCGGCTTCCTCGACAACTTCCGCACCGCGAAGCGCGCGGCGAAGGCGCGATTTGCCGACTGGCTCCGGTCGTCGGCGGGGCTGACGGTCGACCCGGACACCATCTTCGACAGCCAGGTCAAGCGCATCCACGAATACAAGCGGCAGCTCCTCAACGGACTCCGGATCGTCGTGCTCTACAACCGGCTTCGCGAAAATCCACGCCTCTGGATGACCCCGCGGACGTTCTTCTTCGCCGGCAAGGCGGCGCCGGCCTACTGGCTCGCGAAAGTCATCATCAAGTTCCTGAACAACCTGGCCGGCACGATCGACGGCGACCCGGCTGTGCGGGGGCGGCTCAACGTCGTGTTCCTGCCGGAATACTGCGTCTCGCTCGCCGAGCGGCTGATACCCGCGAGCGACGTCTCGAACCAGATCTCGACCGCCGGCTACGAGGCGAGTGGCACCAGCAACATGAAGTTCATGATGAACGGCGCGCTGACGATCGGCACCCGCGATGGCGCGACGATCGAGATGGCCGAGGAAGCGGGTGAGGCGAACTTCTTTCTGTTCGGCCTCACGGCGGATCAGGTCGTCGGCAGCCGCGGCTGGTACAGCCCGCAATGGCACTACGACCACGAGGCAGAGACGCGCGCGGCGCTCGACCTTGTGTTTTCCGACCACTTCAGCCGCAACGAGCCCGGCGTCTTCGCGCCGTTGCGCGATGCGTTATTAACGGCGGGCGACCATTATATGCACCTCGCCGACCTCACCTCCTACCTCGAGGCCGACCGCCGACTCGTGCAGCTCTATGCCGACCCGAAAGGATGGGCGCAGAAGGCGGTCCTCAACGTGGCGGCCTCGGGCAAGTTCTCGAGCGACCGCACCATCGCGGAGTATGCGGCCGAGATCTGGGACGCCAAGCCATGTCCGGTCCGGTGATGGTGTCGCCGCTGGCGGGCAAACGCGCGCCGAGCGAGATGCTGGTGGACCTGCCACGGCTCGAGCGGGAGTACTACGCGCGCCAGCCTGACATCGGGGATCCGAATCAGCTCGTCGTCTTCGGCACGAGCGGCCACCGCGGGTCGTCGCTCACCGGCGCGTTCACCGAGAGTCACATCGCCGCGATCACGCAGGCGATCTGCGAGTACCGCCGTGGCCAGGGCATCGACGGCCCTCTCTACATGGGCAAGGACACCCACGCACTGTCAGAGCCCGCGCAGCGCACGGCGCTGGAGGTGCTCGTCGCCAATGGCGTGGAAACCATCATCCAGCGCGATCAGGGTGTGACGCCGACGCCCGTGATCTCTCACGCGATTCTCGTCTACAACCGCGGGCGCAGAAACGGTCTCGCGGACGGCATCGTCGTCACGCCGTCACACAACCCGCCCGAGGACGGCGGCTTCAAGTACAACCCGCCTCACGGCGGTCCCGCCGACACCGACGCGACCCGCTGGATCGAGGACCGGGCCAATCGGTTTTTGCGCGACGCCAACGCCGGCGTGAAGCGCGTGGCATACACGAAGGCCATCTCCGCCGCGCACCACGATGACTTCGTCGTGCCCTACGTCAGGGATCTGCAGAACGTCGTCGACATGACGGCCATTCGGGACGCCCGGCTGACGCTCGGCGTTGATCCGCTCGGCGGTGCCGCCCGGCCGTACTGGGAGCCGATCAACTCGATCTACAAGCTCGACATCGCCGTCGTGAACCCCGTGATCGATCCGACCTTCTCGTTCATGACCGTCGATCACGACGGCAAGATCCGGATGGACCCGTCGAGCCCCTATGCGATGGCGCGGCTCGTCGAGCTGAAAGATCGGTTCCGGGTCGCGTTCGCCAACGACTGCGACGCCGACCGCCATGGCATCGTCACGCGTTCGGTGGGGCTCATGAATCCCAATCACTATCTGGCCGTGGCCATCGACTATGTGCTGACGCACCGGCCGCGCTGGCCGGCTCATGCCGCGGTTGGCAAGACGCTCGTCAGCAGCAGCATGATCGATCGCGTCGTGGAACACCACGGTCGCCGGCTCGCCGAGGTACCAGTGGGCTTCAAGTGGTTCGTCTCCGGGCTGCTCGACGGATCGCTCTGCTTCGGTGGCGAGGAGAGCGCCGGGGCGAGCTTCCTGCGTCACGACGGTACCGTGTGGGCAACGGACAAAGACGGTCTGATCATGGCTCTGCTCGCCGCGGAGATCACCGCGCGCACGGGCAAGGATCCGGGTGAGCACTATCGCGAACTCACCGCGCGGTTCGGCGCGCCGTACTACACGCGCATCGACGCGCCGGCGACGCCGGAGCAGAAGGCCAGGCTGGCGAAACTCTCGCCGGCGCGCGTGCAGGCGTCAACGGTCGCCGGCGACGCGATCATCGCGAAGCTGACCCGGGCCCCGGGCAATGGCGCCGCGATCGGTGGCCTGAAGGTCGTGACCCGACGGGGCTGGTTCGCTGCCCGCCCGTCGGGCACCGAGAACATCTACAAGATCTACGCCGAGAGCTTCGCTGACGAGTCGCACCTGAACGCGATCGTGGCGGAGGCTCGCGCGATCGTCGACAGCGCCATGGGATCGTCCGCATGAGCACGCCGGGGACGAGTGTTCCTCCGTTTCCGCCGGGTTACCGCGCGTCGGGTGTGCTGCTGCACGTCACATCGCTTCCCTCCCCCTACGGCATCGGCGACCTCGGGCCCGCCGCGTTCAACTGGGTGGACCGCCTCCACGAAGCGGGACAGCGCTGGTGGCAGGCGCTACCGCTGGGACCGACCGGGTATGGCGACTCGCCCTATCAGTCGCTGTCGTCGTTCGCCGGCAACGAGCTGCTCATCAGCCCGGACGGCCTGATCGACGACGGGCTGTTGCGAACCGGCGATTGCGTGGGTCATGCGTTGTCGCCGACCGCCGTCGAGTACGAGAAGGTCGTTCCGTTCAAGGTCCACCTCCTGGAGACAGCGCGGAGCCGCTTCGGCGCTGGCGCGCGTCCGGATCTCCGACCCGCCTATGAAGAGTTCTGCCACGCAAACGCACGGTGGCTGAACGACTACGCGCTGTTCCGGGCGCTGAAGGCGCGGTACAACGGCGCGTGCTATCTCGACTGGCCTGGCGAGCTGGTGCGGCGCACGCCGGCTGCGCTCGCTCGGGCGCAGCAAGAAGTGGCGAACGAAATCGAGCTCGTCCGGTTCTCGCAGTTCCTGCTTTCTCGCCAGGCGAAGTGTCTCGAGCAACACGCGCATGACAAGGGCGTGCGGCTGATCGGCGATCTGCCGTTCTTCGTCTCGCCCGACTCGAGCGACGTCTGGGCCAACCCCGAGCTGTTCTTGCTCGGCAAGGACCTCCGTCCAACGGTGGTTGCCGGCGTCCCGCCCGACTACTTCAGCGCGGACGGACAGCTCTGGGGCAACCCGGTCTACGACTGGGACACGCTAGGTCAGAGTGACTATCGCTGGTGCGTCGAGCGTCTTCGTGCGCTGCTGGCCCAGGTCAACGTCATCCGGCTGGATCATTTCCGTGCGTTCGCAGCCGCCTGGCATGTGCCGGCCGAAGCATCGACGGCGCGCGCGGGCCACTGGGTCCGAGGCCCGGGCGCCGATTTCTTCCGGGCCATCGAGAAGGGCCTCGGCACGCTGCCCTTCATCGCCGAGGACCTTGGGCTCATCACGCCGGAGGTGACAGCGCTGCGTGATGAGTTCCACCTCCCGGGCATGCGCGTCCTGCAGTTCGCCTTCGACGGCAAGGCGGAGAACCCGCACCTGCCGGATAACTACGTGGCGAACACGATCACCTACACGGGCACGCACGACAACGCGACCACGCGCGGCTGGTACGAGGCGCTGTCGGACACGGAACAGCAGAGCGTCCGCAACTATCTCGGAGGCTCCACGATCGCGACGTCCGAGATCGCGCCGGCGCTTATGAACGTGGCGTGGCACTCCGTGGCCGCGCTTGCGGTCGCGCCGCTTCAGGACCTGCTCAACCTCGGCAACGAGGCGCGGATGAACGTGCCGGGCCGGGCCGAGGGCAACTGGCGCTGGCGCTGCACGGACGAAATGCTCTCCCCGCACGCGTTCAAATGGCTGCGGGACCTCACGATAGCGTCGGGCCGTTGGCAAGGAGAATCCTGAGATGAATCACGACACCGAAAGCACCGCTCTGACGCTCGTCGCCGATGGCAAGGGCATCCTGGCCGCTGACGAGACACCGGGCACGTTGACGAAGCGGTTCGACGCGCTCGGTATCCGCTCCACCGAGCAGAGCCGACGCGCGTATCGGGAGCTGCTGTTCACGGCGCCCGACGCGGCCCCGTTCATCAGCGGGGTGATCATGCAGGAGGAGACGATCAGACAGAAGAGCTCCACGGGGACGCCGCTTTCGCAGGTGCTCGAGAGCCGCGGCATCGTTCCCGGGATCAAGGTCGATACGGGCGCGAAGCCGCTTGCATTCGCGCCGGGCGAGACGATTACCGAGGGGCTCGACGGGCTCCGGGATCGGCTCACCGAATACCGCGGCATGGGCGCCCGCTTCGCGAAATGGCGGGCGGTGATCCACATCGCGGACGGGTTGCCGACCCGCGCCTGCGTCAGCGCGAACGCCCAGGCGCTCGCGCGCTACGCCGCGCTCTGTCAGGAAGCGAGCCTCGTCCCGATCGTCGAGCCGGAAGTCCTGATGGACGGATCGCACTCGATCGAGCGCTGCGAAGAGGTGACCACCATGGTCCTGCATGCGGTGTTCCAGGCGCTGTTCGAGCAGCGCGTCGCGCTCGAGTCGATGTTGCTCAAACCGAACATGGTGTTGCCGGGAAAGGCCAGCGCGCGCCCCGCGTCCGTTCCGGACGTCGCCACGGCCACGCTACGCTGCCTGCGCCGCAACGTGCCGGCCGCGGTGCCGGGCATCGTCTTTCTGTCGGGCGGCCAGAGCGACTCACTGGCGACCGCCCATCTGAACGCGATCAATCGTCTGCCCGGGCCGAAGCCCTGGAAGATCAGCTTTTCCTACGGGCGCGCGCTTCAAGATGCCGCGCTCGAGACCTGGCACGGGCGAGACGAAAACGCGAACGCGGCCCAGCAGGAGCTGTCGCACCGCGCCCGGTGCAACGGAGCGGCCAGTCTCGGCCGATACACGGACGACATGGAGGCGACCTCGGGACGCGAATCCAAACGCCACGACGTGCACGACGACTGACGGCATGGAGGGTGCGAAGCGCACCCCGTAGATACGATGCTCGGACTGGAGGCCATCATGGGAAGCCCGCTCTCGGACAAAGAACTCGCGCTCATTGATGCATACTGGCGCGCCGCCAACTACCTCTCGGTCGGCCAGATCTACCTCTATGACAACCCGCTGCTGAAGAAGCCGCTCACGAAGGAACACATCAAGCCGCGGCTGCTCGGTCACTGGGGCACCACGCCCGGCTTGAACTTCATCTATGTGCACCTGAATCGAGTGATCAAGAAAGACGACCTCAACATGCTCTACATCGCCGGGCCGGGGCACGGCGGGCCGGGCCTCGTCGCCAACGCGTATCTGGAAGGCACCTACAGCGAGGTCTATCCGAATATTTCCCCGGACGAAGAAGGCATGAAGCGCCTCTTCACGCAGTTCTCGTTTCCAGGCGGGATCCCGAGCCACGTGGCGCCGGAAACTCCAGGCTCGATGCACGAGGGCGGCGAGCTCGGTTACGCGCTCTCGCACGCCTATGGCGCCGCGTTCGACACCCCGGACCTCATCGTCGCGTGCGTGGTCGGCGACGGTGAGGCGGAGACGGGGCCGCTGGCGACGAGCTGGCATTCGAACAAGTTTCTGAACCCGCTGACGGACGGGGTGGTCCTGCCGATCCTGCATCTCAACGGCTACAAGATCGCGAATCCAACCATCCTCGCGCGAATCAGCCACGAGGAGCTGAACGACCTCTTCCGCGGCTACGGGCATACCCCCTATTTCGTCGAGGGCAGCGATCCGGCAGCGATGCACCAGCAGATGGCGGAGACGCTGGACGCGATCATCTTGGACATCCAGCGCATCAAGGACAGCGCTCGCCGTCACGGCGCGAGCGCTCGCCCCCGCTGGCCGATGATCATTCTGCGCACACCGAAGGGCTGGACCTGTCCCAAGGAGATCGACGGCAAGCGCACGGAAGACTACTGGCGCGCGCACCAGGTCCCGATGGGTGAGATGCACGAGAACCCGGCTCACGTGCGGATGCTCGAGCAGTGGATGAAGAGCTACAAGCCCCAGGAGCTCTTCGGCGACACCGGTCGGCTCCGCCCCGAGCTGGCCGCGCTCCCGCCGCGAGGCACCCGTCGCATGAGCGCCAACCCGCACACCAACGGCGGCCTGCTTCTTCGTGACCTCCGCCTCCCCGACTTCCGCGACTATGCGGTCGACGTGCCCGCGCCCGGCGCCGTCAACGCCGAGTCGACGCGGGTCATGGGGCAATTCCTCCGCGACGTGATGAAGCTCAACCTGGACGCTCGGAACTTCCGGCTGTTCAGTCCCGACGAGAACAACTCGAACCGCTGGCAGGACGCGCTCGAGGTCACCAATCGAGCGTGGATGGCGGAGACCCATCCCTGGGACGATCACCTCGCCCCCGACGGCCGGGTGATGGAGATGCTCAGCGAACACCAGTGCCAGGGCTGGCTCGAGGGTTATCTGCTGACCGGCCGCCACGGCTTCTTCTCGTGCTACGAGGCCTTCATTCACATCATCGGCGCGATGTTCAACCAGCACGCCAAGTGGCTGAAGGTCTGCAACCACATTCCCTGGCGTAGGCCGATCGCGTCGCTCAACTATCTGCTCTCGTCCCACGTCTGGCGGCAGGATCACAACGGCTTCAGCCATCAGGATCCCGGCTTCATCGATCACGTCGTGAACAAGAAAGCCGAGGTCATCCGGGTGTATTTGCCGCCGGACGCCAACTGCCTGCTCTCCGTCACCGACCACTGCCTGCGCAGCCGCAACTACGTCAACGTGATCGTCGCGGGCAAGCAGCCAGCGCCGCAGTGGCTCCCGATGGACGAGGCCATCAAGCACTGCACGGCCGGCGTCGGTATTTGGGAGTGGGCGAGTAACGACAAAGGCAGTGAGCCGGACGTGGTGATGGCGTGCTCGGGCGATGTTCCGACGCTCGAAACGCTGGCGGCGG
>DASTCJ010000135.1:0-8152 GCA_035605575.1 Candidatus Methylomirabilota bacterium | reverse complement strand
GCTGGTATTGTTGGGGCTCCTGGGGAGGGAATCGACGTGAAGGTGGGTATTCATCCGGACTACGTGGACACGACGATTACGTGTGCGTGCGGCGAGGTCGTGCGCACTCGATCGACTCGGCCCGAGATTCGCGTGGAAGTGTGCTCCAAGTGCCATCCGTTCTTCACGGGAAAGCAGAAGCTCGTGGACACGGCGGGCCGCGTCGAGCGGTTCCAGCGCAAGTACAAGCGGCAGCCCGCGGCTACGCAATAACTGCTCGGCGCCCGGCGGCCCCCGCCGGGCCTGCTCGCCGCTCGGGACTCCTCGGCGCGCGTCTCTACGCCGAGCACCGTGACGTCCGGGAGGCGCTGAGTCGCGATGCTGTTTGACAAGCTCCGCCAGATCGAAGAGCGATCCCAGGCGATCGCCCGCGCGCTGTCCGATCCCGCCATCTTCAGCCAGCAGGCCGAGTACGCGCGGCTGCGGAAGGAGCACGCCGACAGCCTCGAGGTCCTCGAGCGATTCGACGAGTATCGCGATGTCCTCAAGCGCCTCGGCGAGGCACGTCACATCCTGGCCGAAGGCGGCGACCGCGAGCTCCAGGAGCTGGCACAGACGGAGATCGATGAGCTGTCGGTGAAGCAGACGCAGCTCGAAGAGGCGTTGAAGCGTCTCGTACTGCCCAAAGACCCCAACGACGACAAGAACGTGTTCGTCGAGATCCGTGCCGGCGCCGGCGGCGAGGAGGCCGCGCTCTTCGCAGCCGACCTGGCACGGATGTACACGAAGTACGCTGAAGCGCAGCGCTGGAAGGTCGAGATCATGGATTCGAGTCCGACCGGCGTAGGTGGTCTGAAGGACCTCATTCTCTTCGTTCAGGGGCGGGGCGCGTGGAGCCGGCTGAAGTTCGAGCGCGGCGTTCACCGCGTGCAGCGGGTGCCGGTGACCGAGTCGAGCGGTCGGATTCACACCTCCACGGTGACGGTAGCCGTCCTGCCCGAGGCGGAGGACGTCGACGTGCGGGTCGACGAGAAGGATCTACGGGTGGACGTCTATCGGTCCTCGGGCCCCGGCGGCCAGGGTGTCAACACGACGGACTCGGCGGTCCGCATCACGCACCTGCCCACCGGCCTCGTCGTCACGTGCCAGGACGAGCGCTCGCAGCTGAAGAACCGCGCGAAGGCCATGCGCGTGCTGAAGGCGCGCCTGCTCGAGCGCGCCCAAGAGGAGCAGCAGGCGGCAATGGCCGCCGATCGCCGCTCGCAGGTCGGTACGGGTGAGCGCAGCGAGCGCATCCGGACATACAACTTCCGCGAGGGCCGCGTGACCGATCATCGCATCGGCCTGACGCTGCACCGCCTGCCGACCATTCTCGAGGGCGATCTCGACGAGCTGATCGATGCTCTCATCGCGGCCGAGCAGACGGAGCGACTGCAGAAGGTGGAAAGCTGAACATGCGTGACGATCTGGCGGCGGCCACCGCGACCCTCGCGCGGGCTGGCGTGGAGACACCACGCGCGGACGCCGAGTGGCTTCTGGCCGGTCTGCTCGGCGTGGGTCGCGCCACGCTCGCGCTGGGGCTCGATCGCGGGCTCGATGCCGACGTCGTGCGTCGTTACGACGTGGCGGTGCGCCGCCGCGCCGCGCGCGAGCCGCTGCAGCGCATTCTCGGCTGGGAGGGTTTTCGCGGCCTCAGACTGCGAATCACCCGCGACGTCCTCGTCCCACGGCCGGAGACGGAGACGCTGGTCGAGTGGGCGCTCGAGCTGGTGCCGGAGCCGCGGTTGGCCATCGATGTCGGAACCGGCTCGGGCTGCATCGCGTGCGCGATCGCTGCCGAGCGGCGTGCGGCGCGAGTCGTGGCCATCGATGCATCGCCGGCGGCGGCGGCCGTCGCCCGGAGCAATGTCCTGAGCCTGGGTCTCGGCGATCGCGTCCGGGTGGTGGCGGCAGACACGCTCACGTCGATCGGCGCTATCGGCGCCGACCTCATGGTTGCCAACTTGCCGTACATTGCGACGCCGACGCTCGCGACGCTCGCCCCGGAAGTCGTCGAACACGAGCCGCGCGTCGCGCTCGATGGCGGTCCGGACGGCCTGGGGGCGATTCGACGTCTCGTCGCGACGGCGGGCGAGCGGCTCGCGCGCGGCGGTGTCCTCGTCCTGGAAACCGCGGGCGGAACGCAGACGCCCGTGGTCGTGGAGCTCATGCGGACTGCGGGATTCGCCGGAGTGGCCACGTGCGCCGACCTGCCCGGGGTCGAGCGGTTCGTGGCCGGGAGGGCAGGTTGATGCCGGCACGTCTCGTGATCGAGGGTGGCGTTCCGTTGAAGGGCAAGGTCGCGGTGAGCGCGGCGAAGAACGCGGCGCTCCCTGCGCTGGCGGCGTCGCTGCTCACGGCGGAGCCAGTGACGCTGGAGAACGCGCCCGACCTCGTCGACGTGCGGACGATGCTCAAGCTGCTGGAGACTCACGGCGGCCGCGTGGCGCGTGAAGGACGGCGCGTCACGGTCGGCGTGCCGCAGGTGACCAACGACGTGGCGCCCTACGAGCTCGTCTCGACGATGCGCGCGTCCGTGCTGGTGCTGGGTCCGCTCGTCGCGCGGCATGGCTCGGCGCGCGTGGCGCTGCCCGGCGGCTGCGCCATCGGCGTGCGGCCGATCGATCAGCACCTGAAGGGGCTCGCCAGGCTCGGGGCGGAGATCGTCATCGAGAACGGCTATGTGGTCGCCCGTGCCAAGCGCCTCCGCGGCGCCCGCATCACGATGGATCTCGTCACCGTGACCGGCACGGAGAATCTGATGATGGCGGCCGCGCTGGCCGACGGCACCACCGTCATCGAGAACGCCGCGCGCGAGCCGGAGGTGGCCGACCTCGCCGCGCTGTTGACGGCGATGGGCGCGAAGCTCGATGGCGTCGGCACCGGTCACATCGAGATCCAGGGTGTCCCGGCGCTCGGCGGCGCCACCCATCGCGTGGTGGCCGATCGCATCGAGGCCGGCACGCTGGTGGTGGCCGGCGCGCTGACCCGCGGTGACGTCACCGTGACCGGTCTCGTTCCCGAGCACATCGAGGCGGTGCTGGCCAAGCTCGACGAGTGCGGCGTCAGCCTCGAGGTCGGTCCGACGTCCGTGCGCGTGCGCGCGCCCGAGCGTCCGCGCGCGGCGGACGTGACGACGAGCCCCTTCCCGGGATTCCCCACGGACATGCAAGCGCAGCTCATGACGCTGCTCGGCCTGGCCGACGGTCAATCGCGCGTGACGGAGACGATCTTCGAGAACCGCTTCATGCACGCGGCCGAGCTCGCGCGCATGGGCGCGCACATCGAGACCGACGGGTCCATCGCCATCATTCGCGGCGTCCGCGAATACCAGGGCGCGCCGGTGATGGCCTCGGATCTCCGGGCGTCGGCGGCGCTGGTGCTGGCCGGCCTCGCCGCCCGCGGGCGGACGGAAGTCTCGCGCATCTATCATCTCGACCGCGGATACGAGAAGCTCGAGAAGAAGCTCGGCGCCCTCGGGGCGCGGATCGAGCGCCGTCCGTGAAGACCGGCCTGACGCTCGCGCTGCCCAAGGGCCGCCTGCTCGACCCCGCCGTCGAGCTGCTTCGCGAGCTGGGCGTCAGCGCCATCGATCCCGAATCGCGCAAGCTGATCTTCAAGGATCCCGGACGCGGCCTCGAGATCCTGCTGCTGAAGCCCGCCGACGTGCCCGCCTACGTCACCTACGGCGCCGCCGATCTCGGCATCGTCGGCCGCGACATCCTCCTCGAGCAGGAGCCCGACGTGTACGAGCCGCTCGATCTCGGCTTCGGCTTCTGCCGTCTGGTGGTGGCGGAGCCGCGTGAGCTCTGGGAGCGTGACGATCCGGCGAAGTGGTCGTGGGTCCGCGTGGCGACGAAGTATCCGCGCCTTACCGAGCAATACTTCTCCAGCCGCGGCATCCAGGTGGAGATCGTCCGGCTCGATGGCTCCATCGAGCTCGCGCCGCTGGTGGGGCTGGCCGAGCGCATCGTCGACCTCGTGCAATCGGGCGAGACGCTGCGCGCCAACGGCCTCGTGGAGGTGGCCGAGATCACGCGGTCGACGGCGCGCGTGATCGCGAATCGGGCGTCGATGAAGACGGAATACGCGGCCGTCACCCAGCTCATCGAGGACATGCGCGGGCGGGTGACGCGCCGGTGATCATCCGCACCCTCGATGCACGAACGCTGGGCCTCGAGGCGGTGGTGACCGCCCTCGCGCGGCCGGCCTCGCAGATCCCGGCCGCGGTGATGACCGCGGTCGGCGAAATCCTCGACGCCGTGCGCGCGCGCGGAGACGCGGCGCTGCTCGAGTACACGGAGCGGTTCGATCGCTTCCGCGCCCGCGGGCCGCGGGAGCTCGAGATCCCGCGGACGGCGTTCGCCGACGCTGCCGGCGCGCTCGATGGATCGACACGGGCAGCGCTCGACTATGCGGCCGAGCGCATCGAGCGGTATCACGCGGCGGCGATGCCGAAATCGTGGCGGATGACCGATGAGCACGGCTCGAGCCTGGGACAGGACGTGCGGCCCCTCGATCGCGTCGGCATCTATGTCCCGGGCGGGCGCGCCGCCTACCCCTCGACGGTGCTGATGACGGCGGTGCCGGCCCGCGTGGCCGGTGTTCGCGAGATCGTGCTCGTCACGCCGCCCGGCGCCGATGGCGCCGTCGATCCGGTGGTGCTGGCGGCCGCGCACGTGGCCGGCGTCACCGAGGGCTGGCGCGTCGGCGGCGCCCAGGCCATCGCGGCCCTCGCGTACGGCACCGCGAGTATTCGCCGCGTCGACAAGATCGTCGGACCGGGCAACATCTACGTGGCGCTGGCAAAGACGCGCGTCTTCGGCGAGGTCGGCATCGACATGCTGGCCGGGCCGAGCGAGGTGGTGGTGGTGGCCGACGCGACCGCCGACGCCGACTGGATCGCCGCCGACCTGCTCGCTCAGGCCGAGCACGATCCGATGGCCCGCGCCGTGCTGATCACCGACACCCCGGCGCTCGCCACGCAGGTAGACCGGGCGCTCGCCGCGCGCCTGGCTGCGCTTCCGCGCCGCGAGATTGCGACCGCGGCGCTGCGCGATCACGGTGCGCTCATCGTGGTGTCGAGCCTCGAGGCCGGCGTGGAGCTCGCGAACCGGCTGGCGCCCGAGCATCTCGAGCTCATGGTCGCGGTGGCGGCGGCACTGCTGCCACGCGTGCGCCACGCGGGCGCCGTCTTCGTGGGCGGCCACACGCCCGAGGTCGTGGGCGACTATGTGGCCGGCCCGAACCACGTGCTGCCGACGGCCGGTACGGCGCGGTTTGCCTCCCCCCTGGGGACGGAGGACTTCGTGAAGCGCTCGAGCGTCATCGAGTACTCGCGCTCCGGGCTGGCGGCGGCGTGGCCGCATCTCAGGACACTGTCGCGCATCGAGGGCCTGCACGGCCACGGCAGCGCCGCGGAGGCGCGGATCAAGGAGGCGCGGGAATGACGGGGGGACGACAGGCGCGCGTCGAGCGCAAGACGAAGGAGACCGAGATCGCGATCCATCTCGGGCTCGACGGGGCGGGCAGCTCCAAGATCAGGACGCCGATTCCGTTCTTCAGCCACATGCTGGAGGCGTGGTCCAAGCACGGCTTGATGGATCTCGCCGTGGACGCGCAGGGCGACGTCGAGGTCGACCAGCACCACACCGTCGAGGATGTCGGCATCGTGCTCGGGCAGGCGCTCAAGCAGGCGCTCGGCGACAAGAAGGGCATCGTGCGCTTCGGCACCGGCACCATTCCGATGGACGAGACGCTGGTGTCATCGGCCGTGGATCTCTCGGGGCGTCCGTTTCTCGTCTTCAGCGTCCCCGTCGCGCGCGCCCGCGTGTCGAACTTCGACCTCGATCTCCTGCCGGAGTTCTTCCGCGCGTTCGCGTTCAACGCCGAGATCACGCTGCACGTGACCATGCACTACGGCCACAATCTGCATCACATCACGGAGGCCGTCTTTAAGGCGGTGGGCCGTGCGCTCGCGCAGGCGACGCGCCACGATCCGCGCATCACCGGCATCCTGCCCTCCACCAAAGGCACGCTGTGATCGCGATCGTGGACTACGGCCGGGGCAACCTCGGCTCCGTCGAAAAAGCGTTCGTGCGCCTCGGCATGCCGGCGGTGGTCACGCAGGAGGCGCGCGTCGTCGATGACGCGAACGCGGTGGTGCTCCCCGGCGACGGCGCCTTCCACGACGCGATGGACAACCTCGCGCGGCTCGGGCTTCTGCCGGCGGTTCGACGCGCGCTCGACGGCACGCGGCCGTTCCTTGGCATCTGTCTGGGCTATCAGCTGCTGTTCTCGACCAGCGAGGAGTTCGGCGACGGTACCGGTCTGGACCTGATCCCCGGCGTCGTCCGGCGCTTTCCGCCGGGCCGCAAGGTCCCGCACATGGGCTGGAACGGCGTCGAGCACGGCGGCCGGCTACGGCTCTTCGACGGCGTGCCCGAGGGGGCTCACTTCTACTTTGTCCACTCCTATTACCCGGAGGCGCGGACGGGCGATTGCGTCGTGGGAGCGGGCGGACCGCTCCGTCAGGCGTGGTGCGACTACGGCGTGCGCTTCGCCGCCGCCATCGAGCTCGGCCGCGTCCACGCAACGCAGTTTCATCCGGAGAAGAGCCAGCGCTGGGGACTGCGCATGCTTGAGAACTTCGCGGCGATCGTGAAGGAGGCGGCGTGATCGTCATTCCTGCCGTCGACCTCCGCGAGGGGCGCTGCGTGCGGCTGCGCGAAGGCCGCGCCGACGCCGAGACGGTTTTTTCCGACGATCCCGTGGCCATGGCCACGCAGTGGAAGATGCTGGGCGCCGAGCGTCTGCACGTGGTCGATCTCGACGGTGCCTTCGCCGGGGCGCCGCGGCAAACGGCGCTGGTGGCCAAGATCGTCGCCGCGGTGGCGCCGGTGCCCGTCGAGGTCGGCGGCGGCCTGCGCGAGGTCAGCGCCGTCGACGCCGTGCTCGAGGCAGGCGCGCGGTGGGCGGTCGTTGGCACGCGCGCCGCGCTCGATGGCGCGTTCCTCCTCGAGGTCTGTCGCGCCTTCCCGGACCGGGTCATCGTGGCCGTCGACGCCCGCGGCGGCAACGTGGCGGTGAAGGGCTGGACCGAGGTCATCGACGACACGGTGGCCGACGTGGGCCGGCGCGCGCACGACGCGGGAGCGGCGGCGCTGCTCTACACGGACGTGAGCCGCGACGGACTCGAGCAAGGCCCGAACGTACGCGATACGGCGGCGCTCGCGCGCGCGGTGTCGCTGCCGATCCTCGCCTCCGGCGGCGTGGCCAGCGTCGCCGACATCGCGCGACTGGCGGCCGTGCCGGGCGTCGTTGGCGTCGTGGTCGGACGCGCGCTCTACAGCGGCGCGGTGACGCTACCGGCGGCGATGGCGGCCGGACGGCGCTGATGCTCGCCAAGCGGATCATCCCCTGCCTCGACGTGAAGGATGGCCGCGTCGTCAAGGGCGTGCGGTTCGTGGACCTTCGCGATGCCGGCGATCCCGTCGAGGCGGCCATGGCGTACGACGCCCAGGGCGCCGACGAGCTGGTGTTTCTCGACATCACGGCCTCGCACGAGGACCGCGCGATCATGCTCGACGTGGTGCGGCGCACTGCCGAGGGCATCTACATGCCGCTCACGGTGGGCGGCGGTATTCGCTCCGTCGACGACGTCCGGCAATTGCTGCGCGCCGGTGCGGACAAGGTCTCGCTCAACACGGCCGCGCTCGCGCGGCCCGACGTGATCCGTGAGGCGGCGGAGCGCTTCGGCAGCCAGTGCATCGTCGTGGCCATCGACGCTCGTCGCGAGGGGACTGGCTGGGGCGTGTACACGCACGGCGGGCGCCGGCCGGCCAGGCGGGACGCCGTCGAGTGGGCGCGCGAGGCGGTCGGCCTCGGCGCGGGTGAAATCTTGTTGACGAGCATGGATCGCGACGGCACGAAGGACGGCTACGACCTCGAGCTGACACGCTCGGTTTCCGATGCCGTGACCGTTCCCGTGATCGCCTCCGGCGGCGCCGGCTCGCTCGAGCACTTCCACGACGCGCTCGTCGACGGCCACGCCGACGCGGCGCTCGCTGCCTCGCTGTTCCACTTCGGCATCCACACGATCGCGGAGGCCAAGCAGTATCTCGCCGAGCGCGGC
>DASTCJ010000043.1:0-16531 GCA_035605575.1 Candidatus Methylomirabilota bacterium | reverse complement strand
GCTCCGCGCGCGCCGGCGTCAGTACGAGGTGCGCGACTACGTGACGGAGCGAAGCCGGCTGGAGAACGCCCTGCGCGAGCGAGCCGAGGCGCTCGAAGCGGCCGGCCACGCCAAGGACGAGTTCCTGGCCATGCTCGGGCACGAGCTGCGCAATCCTCTCGGCGCCATCATCGTGGCCGCGAAGATCCTGGAGCATCCCGCCGAGCGCGCGCGGGAGACGCGGGAGCCGATGCAGCCACGCGAGGTGATCATGCGTCAGGCCCAGCACCTCGCGCGCCTCGTCGACGATCTGCTCGACGTCAGTCGTGTCACCCTCGGCAAGGTGGAGCTGCACACGAAGCCCGTCGACGTCTCCGATGCCGTCAGGCGGTGCATGGCTGCGCTCAGCACCGGCATGCAGATGGACCAGCACGAGATCGTCATCGAGACGCATCCCGTGTGGGTCGAGGCCGACGAGACGCGCCTCGATCAGATCGTCGGCAACCTCGTGTCCAACGCGCTCAAGTACACGCCGGCCGGCGGCCGTGTGCGAGTCACCGTCGCGCCGGATGGCGACAGCGTGCTCATCGGCGTCGAGGACACCGGCATCGGGGTCGAGCCGTCACTCCTCCCGCGCATCTTCGATCTGTTCGTCCAGGGCGCCGAGCGGCTGGAACGCTCGCGCGGAGGACTCGGCATCGGCCTCACCCTCGTCCGCCGTCTCGTCGAGCTCCACGGCGGCACCGTGGCCGCCGTCAGCCCGGGGACCGGCCGCGGCACGACGTTCATCGTGCGCCTGCCGCGCATCGCCGCGCCCACCGACGCGCTGGCGCCGCCGAGCACGGATGGAGACCAGCGCGGCGGCCTTCAAGTCCTGGTCGTGGAGGACAACGACGACGCGCGCGAGATGATGCGCCACCTGCTCCTGCTGGCCGGCCATACCGTGCGCGAAGCGAGCGATGGGTCGATGGGCCTCGCCATGGCCCTCGACGCCCCGCCCGACGTGGCGATCATCGACGTGGGCTTGCCGGAGCTCGACGGCTTCGAGGTCGCGCGCCGGCTGCGCGCGGATCCCCGGGGCCGTGGCGTCATCCTGATCGCGCTCACGGGGTACGGCCAGCACGAGACGCGCGCCCGCGCCCTCGAGGCGGGGTTCGACGCGTTTCTCGTGAAGCCGCTGGCCGCCGACGAGCTCGAGCGAATCTTGACCGCGGCGCGCTGAACGCGCGCCGCGGTCGGATGACGCGCGTCTAGCTCTGCGGCGCCAGCAGCACGATGTCGACCCGCCGGCTCTTCGCGAGCGCGTCGCGGTCCGCCTTGCCGCCGGTCTCCTGGCGTGCCTTGCCCATGCCCACGGCATGGATCCGGCGTAGCTCGACGCCCTGCTGGACGAGATAGCGCGTGACGGCGTCGACGCGATCGCGGGTGAGGCGGTAGTTGTAGACGTCGCTGCCGCGCGGGTCGGCGAAGCCCTGCAGCTCGACCACGGCATTGGGATCGGCCTTCAGCGCCTTGGCCACGTCCTCGAGCTCGGGCATGGCCTGATCGCGCACGTCGGCCTTGCCGAAGTCGAAGAAGACTGATTTCGTCTCGAGCGTGGTGAGGTTGTTGCGATTGGCGAAGCGCTGATCGGTCGCGCGAACGGCTTCGCCGGCGGCGTTGGCGTCGCGCTGCGCCTCGGTGGCGAGCGCGCTCACCTCCGTCACGCGCGAATCCACACCCTGCACACGGGAGTCGACGGCCTGCACGCGGGAGTCCACGCCTTGCAGACGCTGGTTCGTCTGCTCGAGCGCCTGCGCGTTCGCGCCTGTCCGCTCGCTGGTCTGCCGGAGCTCCGTCTCTTGCGTGTCGACACGCTGACCGATCCGGCCCTCGGTGGCGCCGACTTGCTCGCGCACGAACTTCTTGGTGGCGCAGCCGGAGACGAGCACCGCGCTGGCGCCGCACAGCATGATGAAAACCATCGCTCGCTTCATGGGTCACCTCCGGTGATTGTGATCCGGAAGTCTAGCGAGCGCGAACCCGGTCGCCAATGAGGAAGGCGTTGCAACGTGATGATAATTGTTGCAACGCCTTCCCGCTCGGCCCTGCTAGTCCTTGATGGCGTCTCCGGCCTTCTTCACCGCCTCGCCGACCTTGCGTCGCGCCTCGCCGAAGCCTTCCTGCATCTTGCCGGCGCCCTTCTGCGCGCTGCCCTCGGCCTCGAGATCGGGATCGTCCGTCGCCTTGCCGACCTGCTCCTTGACGTACCCCTTGGCCTTCTCGACCTTGCCTTCCACCTCGTCCTTGTTCATGGCTCTCCTCCTGGCCTCCGAGAGGGCAACGCTCGTGCCAGGCAGCGCCGCCGCCTTGACGGCCGGGTATCGCGGGCGCACGATGCCGTCCACCGATGCGCTGCCCACGGTGCGGTCATGACGCTCCGGCCAACGCCGACTTCTGTCCGCAGTGCGGCGCACGACTCGGCGCCGTCTGCCCGGGCTGCGGCGCTCCGAGCGACGCCGGCCACAAGTTCTGCGTCAAGTGTGGCACGGCGCTCACGCCGGCGGCGACCGCTCGCGCGGAGTCCCGCGCGCCGGCGACCGCCGAGCGGCGACAGCTCACGGTGATGTTCTGCGATCTCGTCGGCGCCACGGCGGTGTCGAGCGTGCTCGATCCGGAGGAGATGCGCGAGCTCATCCGCGCCTACCAGGAGGCCTGCGCGCGCGTGATTGCGCGGTTCGAAGGCCACATCGCGCAGTATCTCGGCGACGGCCTGCTCGTTTACTTCGGCTATCCGCAGGCGCACGAGGACGATCCGCGGCGGGCCGTGCGCGCGGCGCTCGAGCTGGTCGAGACGATCACGCGCGCCAACGTGCGGCCGCGTCCGGGCGCGGACGACGCGCTCGCCGTGCGGGTCGGCGTCCACACCGGCATCGTCGTCGTCGGGGAGATCGGCGACGCGAGCCGCCACGAGCATCTGGCGCTCGGCGAGACGCCGAACCTCGCAGCGCGGCTGCAGGAGGTCGCGGCATCGAGCATCTCGAGGCGGTGCGACGGTTCTATCGGCTGGACGACCACCGCGAGCAGGCGCTCGTCTACGGTGGACACGATCCGTGCGTCTGCGTGCTCAGCATGGGGGCTCTCGTGCAGCTGATGCGCGGCGAGCTCGGGCAGTCGCGGTCGCTGAGTGACGAGGCGATCGCGCTGGCGGCACGGGTCGGCCACGTGCCGAGCGTCGCCCACGCCGCCTGGTATCGTGCCGAGCTCGGGCACATCCTCGGCGACGTGGCCGAGGCGGAGACGCGGGCGCGTGAGACCCTCGCGGTGGCTTCCGAGAAGGGCATTGCGCATTACGCGGCGTGGGCGGTGATGCTGCTCGGCTGGGCCATGGTCACGCGCGGCGACGCGGACGCGGGGCTCGCGAAGATGGAGGAAGGCCGCGTGGCGCTTCGCGCGACGGACAACCAGTACCACATGCCGCACCGCCTCACGGTGCGCGCCCAGGCGCTGGCGGCGGCCGGCCGCACCGACGCCGCGCGCGACGCGATCGACGAGGCGCTCGCTTCGGTGGCGCGCACCGGCGAGGTCTGGTATCAGCCCGAGGTGCTGCGCCTCAAGGCCGAAATCCTCCAGGCGGCGCCGGCGTCCGACCTCGCCGCGGCCCAGCGATGTCTCGAGCAGGCGCTGGCCGCCGCGCGGGGGCACGGCGCGACGTTCTGGGAGCTGCGCGCCGCCGTCACGCTCGCGGGCCTGCTGGCCGCACAGGGACGGCCGGCGAGCGCGCGTGGTGTCCTCGCCCCGGCGCTGGCCCGCTTCGACGGGGCGCGCGAGATGCCGGAGGTCGCGCGCGCGTTTGCACTGCTCGATCGGCTTCCCGTCTGATCGCCCACGGTAGAATGACGGGCATGCGCTGTCCGAGCTGCGCGACCGAGAACCGGGCCGGCGTGAAATTCTGCGAGGAGTGCGGGGCGCGGCTCGAAGCCGCCTGTCCGAGCTGCGGCGCGTCGGTGCCCGCCGGCACGAAGTTCTGCGGCGCGTGCGGCGCCGCCGTCGCCGCGGCGGCCCCTGACAAGCCGGCCGTCCGCTACGCCGAGCCGCAGAGCTACACGCCGGCGCACCTCGCACAGCGCATCCTGAAGGACCGCGGCGCGCTCTCGGGCGAGCGCAAGCTCGTCACCGTGCTCTTCGCGGACGTCTCCGGCTTCACGTCGCTGTCCGAGCGCCTCGATCCGGAGGAAGTTCACGGCCTCATCAAGCAGGCCTTCGACCTGATGCTGGCGGAGATCCACCGCTACGAGGGCACCGTCAATCAGTTCCTCGGGGACGGTCTCATGGCGCTCTTCGGCGCGCCGATCGCCCACGAGGATCATGCCGTGCGCGCCGCACACGGCGCGCTCGCGCTGCGGCGCGCGCTCGCCGCCTACCGCGAGGAGCTCATGCGGGCGCGTGGCATCGATTTCCGCATGCGCCTGGGCCTCAACACCGGCCTCGTCGTCGTCGGCGCCATCGGCGACAACCTGCGCATGGACTACACCGCCGTCGGCGACACGACCAATACCGCCGCGCGCATGCAGCAGCTCGCCGAGCCCGGCACCATTGTCGTGGCCGAGAGCACCGCGCACCAGATCGAGCCGTACTTCGAGCTGCGCCAGCTCGGCACGTTCGCCGTCAAGAACCGCGCGCAGCCGGTGGCGGCGTGGGAGCTGGTGGCGGCGCGCGCGCAGGTCAGCCGCCTCGACGCGCGGGCGGCGCAGGGGCTGTCGCCGTTCGTCGGCCGCGACGACGTGCTGTCCACCCTCGAGCGCGCGTGGAGCGCGGCGCTGCGCGGCCGCGGCCAGGCCGTCTTCGTGGTCGGCGAGGCCGGCATCGGCAAGTCGCGCCTGCTGCACGAGTTCCGCGAGCGCGTGGCCGCCGACGCCGCCTGGATCCAGACGGACTGCGTCTCCTTCGGCCACTCCGTGCCGTTCCTGCCGATCGTGAGCATGCTGAAGCGCACGTTTCGCATCGCCGAGGACGCCGTCGACGCCGACATCATTGCGAGGATCGACCGTGGTGTCGCCTTCCTCGGCGACGACGCGCGGTCGACCGGCGCCGCGCTGCGCTACCTGCTGTCCGTCGACCCGGGCGACGCCGGCTTCCAGAGCATGGATCCGGCGGCGCGGCGCAAGGCGATCGTCGCCGCGGTCGTGCGGCTGACGGCCGCGCGCAGCCGCGAGCGCCCCATCGTGCTGGTCGTCGAGGATGCGCACTGGATCGACGCGGCCTCCGAGGAGGTTCTCAAAGCGCTGGCCGACGCGCTGCCCGGCATGGCCGTGCTGATGGTCGTCACCTATCGGCCGCTCGACCGGCAGCCGTTCGACGAGCGCAGCTATTACTGGCGCGTCGTACTGCAACCCGTCGACGAGGACGACGCCGCCCGCATCGTCCGCGCCACCCTGGGCGTCGACGATATGCCACGTGACATCGCGACCGCCATCGCCGCCAAGGCCGACGGCAACCCGTTCTTCCTCGAAGAGATCGGCCGCGCGCTGGTGCAGACGGGGGCGCTGCGCGTCGAGCACGGGCGCCTCGCCGCCGTGGGCGGCGCCACCACGCTGGCCGTCCCCGACACCGTGCAGGATGTCATCGCCGCCCGTATCGATCGACTGGCGGAGCCGCAGAAGCGTACCGTCCAGACCGCGTCGGTCATCGGCCGCCAGTTCGCGCTCGGCCTCCTGCGTCGCGTCTCCGACGTGCACGAGCAGCTCGAGGCGTCCCTGTCCGACCTGAAGCGGATCGAGCTGATCTACGAGAAGCTTGCGCCTGGCGACCCCGAATACGTCTTCCGCCACGCGCTCACGCAAGACGTCGCCTACGCCTCTCTGCTGCAGGCCGAGCGCCGGCGGCTCCACGCGCAGATCGGGTCCGCGCTCGAGGAGGCGTATGCCGGCCGGCTCGAGGAGCGCGCCGAGGAGCTGGTGCACCACTTCACGCGCGGCGAGGTGTGGGCGAAGGTGGCGCGCTATGCGCGCGAGGCCGGCGACCGCGCCTCGGCGCTGTTCGTCGACGCGCGGGCCGTGGAGCTCTACGAGACGGCTCTCGGCGCCCTCGAGCGCGTGCCGCCGAGCGCCGAGACAGCGCGCCTCGGTGTCGAGGTGCGCCTGGCCATGCGGCCGCCGCTCTGGCGCGCCGGTCAGCTCGACCGCATCCACGAGCTGTACCGCGAGGCGGAGCAGCTCGCCACGCGTCACGCGATGCCCGAGGTGCTCGACACCGTCTACGCCTACATGGTCCAGTACCACTGGGCCAAGGGCAATCCGGACCGCGCCATCGCATACGCCGAGCGCTGCCTGGAGCGCGCCGCCGCGCGCGACGACCTCGCCATGCGCGTGACCGGACTGTTCTACCGCGCGCATACCTACCTGACGATCGCGCAGCACAGGAAGGCGGTGGCCGACTGCGAGGCGATCTTCACCGCCGTGAAGGGCCGCGAGCAGGAGCGATTCGGACTGTCGGGTCTGCCTTACAGCGGGGCGGCGCACATGGCGGCGTGGTCGCTCGCGGAGCTGGGTGATTTCGCCGGCGCCTTCGCCACCCTCGAGCGCGGGGAAGCCGTGGCCGAGGCGGCGAGCAACGTCTACAGCATCGCGGTGATGCGCGGGGCGCGCACGATGGTGCTCGCGCTGGCCGGCAAGCTCGACGAGGCGGTGACGGTCGGCGAGCAGGCCGTCGCGCTCTGCCGCGAGAAGAACTTCGCCGGTCAGTTCATGCTGGCGTCCTGCGCCCTCGCCCACGCGTACGCCGCGCTCGGGCGCGGACACGAGGCCGTGCGCCTGGCGCAGCAGGCGATCGAGCGGCAGGCCGCGGTCGATGCGTGGTCGGATCGTGGATGGATGTGCTACCACGAGGCGCTCGGTCATCTCGCCGCCGGCGCGCTGGACGAGGCCGACGCGGCGCTGGCCCGTGCCCTGGAGATCGCCGATCGTCACGGCGAGGAAGGCACCCGCGCGTGGGCGCATTACGTTGGCGCGCTGGTCGCGCAGCGCCGCGGCGACGCGACGGCCGCGCGGTCACACCTCCAAGAGGCGCAACGCGTCGGCGAGGCGCTTGAGCTCGCGGTGCTCCTCGACCGTTGCCGGACCGCGCAGCGCTGATCCTGGCCGGGCGGGCTGCCGCGTTATCCTCGGCGCCATGAAAGCGCTCGTCTGCCGCGCGTGGGGCACCGTCGACGACCTGAAGCTCGAAGAGGTGCCGCCGCCGACGCCGGGCCGCGGGCAGCTCCTGATCGACGTGAGGGCCACCGGCGTGAACTACGCGGACTCCATCATGGTGGCCGGCAAGTACCAGACGCGCCCGCCGTTCCCCTTCAGTCCCGGCCTCGAGACGTCCGGCGTCGTCGCGAGCTGCGGAGAGGGCGTCACGCGCTTCAAGGCCGGCGAGCGCGTGATGGCCATTCTCGCGCATGGCGGCTTCGCCGAGCAGGCGCTGGCCGACGAAGCGGAGACGTTCGCGATCCCTGGCGCGATGCCATTCGACGAGGCCGGTGCCTTTCCCATCGCGTACCTCTCGAGCGACGTGGCGCTCCGCTGGCAGGGACGACTCGAGCGCGGCGAGACGCTGCTGGTGCTCGGCGCCGCCGGCGGCGTCGGCCTCACCGCCGTGGAGATCGGCAAGGCCATGGGCGCGCGCGTGATCGCGGCCGCCAGCACGCCCGAGAAGCTCGCCGTCGCGCGCGAGCGCGGCGCGGACGACACGATCAACTACGCCACCGAAAAGCTCACCGAGCGCGTCATGGCACTCACGAACGACAAGGGCGCCGACGTCTGCTTCGATCCCGTCGGCGGCGACCTGTTCGACGCCGCGCTCTCCTCGCTCGGCTGGGGCGGCCGCATCCTGTTGATCGGCTTCGTCGGCGGCATTCCGAGCATCCCCGCCAACCGGCTGCTCGTGAAGCACCGCGCAGCACTCGGGTCGTCGCTGCGCTACTTTCGCTGGCACGCGGCCGACAAGCTGGAGCGCTCCGTCGACGCGCTCCTCGGCTGGTACAAGGAGGGCAAGCTGAAGCCGCTGGTCACGCATCGGCTGCCGCTCGAGCGCGGCGCGGAGGCGATCCGCCTGCTCACCGACCGCAAGGCGCACGGCAAAGTCGTGGTGATGCCGGCGGGAGCGACTACACCAGCAAGCTCTCCTGCAGCCCCATGCCCGTGAACGGATCGATCAGCGACCGACGCTCCCGCTTGAACGGCAGCCAGATCAGCCGGGCCGGCTCACGTGCATTCCCGGTCGTCGCGTGCCCCTGCCCGGCCGCCACGAACCGCGCGAGCAACATCGCGTCGCTCGCGTCGTAGAAGCAGCCGCGGACGTGCGGCCGCGCGTCGGCCCAGCGCTGCCACCGCAGACCGTTCGAGGACAGCCGTGTCGTCAGATCAACCAGAGTTTTCAACCGGCGATAACGGAACGCGGGCACGCAATACTCGCGTGCACCGAGCTCCAGCTGCCAGAACGGCAGGAACATTCCCCGATCGACGCCCGGGACGGCGGCGAGATCGTGAGCGACCTCGGTCATCTCCCTGCCGTCGAGCTGCCACGCCTTCTCGCAAGACGCGCAGAAGAAGACCACGTCGTCGGCGGTCACCGGCAGGTCCCAGCCGCAGTTCGGGCACACCAGCGGTCGAAAGCCGGCGGTCGGCAGATCGCCGGCTGGGCGGAGGTCGAGCGCCGTGCGCAGGGCCGGCCGTGCACGCGGCTGCGCGACACCCTCGGTCACGCCGTCCACGACCGTGAGCCAGCTGTCGCCGGAGTGCTGGAGCTCCATGACCCAGTACGGAATGTAGATCACCGACAGGATGCGAGCGAGCACCTGGCGGCACACGATGCGGGTGGCGCCTTCCTGCAGGCCCCGCGTCATCGCCGCGTCCACCTCCATGCCGACGCCGACGACCTTGCCGAGCGGAGCGAGCGTCCCCGGGCGAAGCAGGGCGACGCGCAGCACCTGTGCGCGCACCCCGAGCGAATACGCCGCGAAATCGGGGAGCTCGCAGGCGACAAAGCTCTTCTCGACGTAGCGATCGACGAGCGAGAGCGGCCCGGCGTCCGAGGTGTGCGTCGACACGTGGCCGACCATGATCGACGCGGCCAGCGCGCGCCCTTCCGCCTGTTCGTCGCGGAGGAGCGTCGCCAGCGCGTTGCGCGAGGTCCCCTCGTCGAGCCCGGGCTCCGTCCGGCCCTGCCAGCCGAAATCGTGACCCGTCAGGCGATAGTACGGAATGAAGTAGAGGTCGGCGCGCGTGACGTGCGCGGCCGCGTGCTCTGCCCTGGCGAGGGCGCGCGCCCTGTCCTCGCTGACCCTGGCGGGCGCGTAGTAGCTCAGCACCTGCTTGCGACCGGTGACGAGGAGATTCGATCGGCAGCTGCCGCAGCGGATCGCGTTGGAGCCTTCCGCGATGTCGAGCGGCCCGCCGCAGTTCGGGCACTCGGTCGCGACGACGAGCTGGCTCACGCGCGGCGAGCGTTCTACGTGGTCGCGACCGCGCGACCGCACGACGGGCAGAAGCGCGCGTCCGTCGGCAGGTCGGCCTGACACCGAGCGCACTTGTTGGCAGCGAGCTGGCGGCCGCAGCGCAGGCAGAACCGGCTGTCCCGCGCCACCACCGTCTGGCAGCCCGGGCACACGATCGCCGCGGCCCCGGTGGCGGGGGCGGGCTCGGCGCCGAGCGGCTTGCCGAGCATCCCGGGCAGCAGGATGCCGAGTCCGGCACCGACGCCCATGCCCAGGCCGCCCGCGGCGCTGCCGCCGGCAGCGGTGGCGGCATCGCCCATGGCCTTGGCCGCCTTGAACTTGAGGAACTGATCCAGATTGCCGACGGCGCCCATGCCCGAGCGCTCGTCGATCATCCGCTGCACCTCCTCCGGCGGCGTGATGCGGTTGATGTAGAAGTCGACCAGCTCCATGCCGTACTTGCGGAATTCCTCGGCCACGCGTGTCTTGACCGCCACCGCCATCTCGTCGTAGTGGCGCGGCAGCTCCAGCAGCGTGTCGACGCTCTCACCGAGGAAGTCGTTCAACCGCGCGACGACGACCTCGCGCAGATAGTCCTCGAGCCGATCGGTCGTGTAGGAGGCGCTGGTGCCGACGAGGCTGTTCACGAACAGCGAGGGCTTCGCGACCCGCAGCGTGAAGGTGCCAAAGGCGCGCAGGCGGATCGAGCCGAGCTGGCTGTCCTTGAAGGCCACCGGGTCCTTGGTGCCCCAGCGCATGTTGGTGAAGACCTTCAGGTTGACGAAGTACACCTCGGCGCGGAAGGGGCTCGTGAAGCCGTACGGCAGCGACAGGATGCGCGTGACGATGGGCAGGTTCTGCGTCGACAGCGTGTGCCGGCCCGGGCCGAGGACGTCCAGCGCCTGGCCGTCGCGGAAGAACACCGCGGCCTGGTTCTCACGCACGACGAGCTGCGCGCCCATCTTGATGTCGCCGGAGCCGCGCTCGGGATAGCGATGCACGATCTCGGTGCCGCTCTCGTCGAACCACTCGATGACTTCGAGCATGAGGGGCGACATCCGCTATACCCCGGCCGCCAGCACCTGCCGGCGCGCGTCGACGGTCCGCTCGAGATCGTCGAGCGCGGTTTCGAGATCGTGCGCCGCACGTGTGAGCGCCACCGGATCGCCGAGCGACTCGTGCACGACCTTCGCCTTCGCCTTGATCGTGGTGAGCGTGTCGAAGAGGCGGAGATCGAACGCGTAGAGCGCCTCGAGCTCCGACAGCTCGACCTTGCGGAGATCGAAGAGGCCGCTGTACCCGCGGGTGGCGAACTCGGCCGTGCGCCCGTGGGTCTCGAGCTTGCCGGCGAGGCGGTCGAGCAGCGGGAGCAGCTCGAGCTTGGCCGCGTCGGCCAGCCGCCGCTTGTCGAGCTCGAGGTCGCGCATGAGGCGACGGATCTCGTCGCTGAGCCGCATGCGGACGAGCTTGTCGGTCTCCCGTGCGTTCTCGCGGTCCTGATAGCCGGCCACGCCGGGCAGGATCCGCACCAGCCGCTCGAGCTGTGCCGCTACGCTCACGTCGTCGTCCTCCGTTGATACAAGGATGTGGGCCGGGGGGCCGCTCGCCCGGGTGCAAGCGGGCGGCCAAGCGGGCGCCGCGCAAACTCCGCGGGGACAAACGCGAGGACGGTGCGCGCGGGGTACGACGTTCCAGATTGTCCGCGCGCGCGTGACACATTGTCGGAGCGCGGCGGCGGCGGCGCTTCAGGCGTCGAGCAGAAAGCCGTTGCGGACGGGATCGTCCGGATCGAACACGAACTGACTCATGGCGGTCAGGTACGCGGTTCCCGTGATCTCGGGCAGGATCGCTGGGTGCTCGTCCACCGCCGTCACGCCTCGAATGCGTCCGGTGAAGTCGAGGCCGAGCAGCCCGCGGCTCACGACGGTGTCGCCGACAGCCATCAGGCCGCGATGGTGGAAGAGCGCCATGCGCGCGCAGGTGCCCGAGCCGCACGGTGCGGCGTCGACCTGACCCGGGCCCCACACGAGGGCGTTCGGCGAGATGCGATTGGCGTCGGGCAGCTGATGGATCAGCACGTTGTCGACGGCGGTCTTGGCGCCACCGGGAGCCTCGACGTGCAGCTGCGCGTTGACGGCCTCGCGGACCGCCATGCCCCGCCGCGCGATGCGCGGCGTCTGCTCGCGCTGCACCGTCACGCCGAGCTTCTCCGCCTGCACGACGGCGAACACGTTGCCGACGCCGACGGAGATGTCGAGCGGCACTTCGCCGATGCCCTCGACTTCGACGACCCGATCGGCGAGCAGGACGTACGAGGCCGTCCACCGAAGCGTCACCGCGGCGACGCGATCGCCCTCCGAGCGCGCGATCGTCTCCACGGGCCCCGCCTCGGTGTCGATCACGATGCGAGTCTCCGCGCCCTGACGCGGGATCATGCCCGTCTCGATGGCCACCGTGGCCGCGCCGATCGTGCCCTCGCCGCAGGAGACGTAATAGCCGCCGGGGTACATGAAGAACAGCCCGAAGTGCGCCTCCGGCGTCACCGGCGGCGTGAGCACGGCGATCAAGAGGCCGCGATGGCCACGGGGCTCGAGGCAGAGGCCGGTCCGCACATCGTCGTGCTGCTCCTGGAACCAGCGACGCTTCTCGGCGATCGTGTCGCCGGGCAGGCGGCCGAGCCCGCTGGTGAGCAGTCGCATGCCGATGCCCGCCGTGTGAAAGTCGATCGTCGACAGCATGCGATCCGCGCGCATCAGGCGCCTCCGGGTCGGCGGGCGAGCTCCTTGCGTCGTCGACGCCACCACGCTTGCACCTCGCCGATGTGCTCGCGCTCGTGGCTCCATCCCGGCGCCGGCAGCCATTCGACCACGGGATACTCGTGCGACGCGTCGTCGAGCGCCGCGGCCGGCAACCGCCGGAGCCGGCGGATCAGCTCGGTATGTGCGCGCTGCATGCGCCGGCGGAGCGGCCTGAGGCCGAGGCGCCGCAGCTGCCCGACCGTCCGCGCATTGAAGCGATCGGCGTACGCCAGGCTGTCGAACCACCGGATGCGATCGGCCTGACCGCGCGCGATCAGACGGAACCGCCGATTCGTCTCCTCGTCGCACGCGAGCAGATGCGCCAGCACGTCCTTCACCGACCATTTGTCCTGCGTCCGCGGCCGGCGGATCTCCGCCTCCGGCAGCCGGTCGATGAACGCCAGCGTAGCGCGACGTCCGGTCGTGATCCGGCGCACGGCCTGCCGTTGCCAGCTCCTGAGCGATCTCGGAGATCGGCGAGCCATGACGCCCCGAGCGTAGCCGCGCCGACGGCCGCGCGCAATCGCTCGTGCCGACGCGCGTATAATCACGCATGACTTCCTCGCGGTGTCCGCAATGCGCTTTCGAGAGCCCGCCGGGAATGCGGTTCTGTGGCCGGTGTGGGACCGCGCTCGCCGCCGCGTGCCGACACTGCGGCGCCGAAGTGCCGCCGGGCTTCCGGTTCTGCGGTCAGTGCGGCAAGAGCCTGGACGAGGCGCCGGCCGCGCCCACACCAGCGGCCGCCCCGGCGCCCGGCTACACGCCGAAACATCTCGCCGACAAGATCCTCCGCTCACGCTCGGCGCTGGAGGGCGAGCGCCGCCAGGTCACGGTGCTCTTCGCCGACGTGGCGGGCTTCACCAGCCTGGCCGAGAAGCTCGACCCCGAAGAGGTGCACCGCATCATCAACGGGTGCTTCGAGCGCATCACGGCCGAGGTGCATCGCTTCGAGGGGACGATCAACCAGTACACGGGCGACGGCGTCATGGCGCTCTTCGGCGCACCGATCGCCCATGAGGACAGCGCGCGTCGCGCGGTGCACGCGGCGCTCGGCATCCAGCGTGCCGTCGGCGAGTACGGCGCCACGCTGCAGGCGGAGCGCGGGCTGAAGCTCGCCATGCGGATCGGCATCAACACGGGGGCCGTCGTGGTCGGTGCCATCGGTGACGACCTCCGCATGGACTACACGGCCGTCGGCGACACCACCAACCTCGCGGCGCGACTGCAGCAGACCGCACAGCCGGGAACGGTCGTCGTCAGCGACGCCACGCACCGGGCCATCGAAGGGTTCTTCGAGACGGTCGATCTCGGACGGCGCGACGTGAAGGGCCACGAGCCGGTGCATGCGTGGCAGGTCGTGCGCACGCGCGGCGCGCGCTCGCGCATCGCCGTCGGTCACGAGCGGGGGCTCACGCCGTTCGTCGGCCGCGACCGCGAGCTGTCGGTCCTGTTGTCGCGCTTCGCGGAGGTCGAGGCCGGACATGGCCAGGTCGTGTTCATCGCCGGCGATGCGGGCCTCGGCAAGTCGCGGCTGCTGTACGAGTTCCGCCGGCAGCTGGCGGACAGTGGGCGCGCGGTCAGCTGGGTCGAAGGCCAGTGCGTCTCCTTCGGCCAGTCGATCTCGTTCCTGCCGCTCGTCGACCTGCTCCGGAAGAATTTCCGCATCGAGGAGTTCGACGGCGAGCCGGAGATCATCGCGAAGATCGAGAGCGCCACTCGCCGAATGGGCGGCCTCGACGCCCACGTGCCGTTCCTCCGCTACCTCCTCTCCGTCGATCCCGGCGACCCCGTGGTCACCACGATGGACGCCGCCAACCGCCGGCGCCTGGCCTTCGCGGCGCTGCGTGCGCTCGCCATTCGCGGCGCCGAGCTCCGCCCGGTCGTCCTCGTCATCGAAGATCTCCACTGGATGGACTCCGGGAGCGAGGAGTTCCTCACCTCGCTGATGGAGTCGCTGGCCGGCGTGGCCGTCATGCTGATCCTCACCTATCGGGTGGGCTACGCGCCTGCCTTCGGCTCGCGCAGCTACTACTCGACGATCTCGCTCACCACGCTCGGCGAGCGAGAGGCGCTCGCCGTCGCGCGCGGCGTGCTCGGCGTGAAGGAGCTTCCGCCGGAGCTGGTGTCGGCCGTCATGCAGAAGGCCGAAGGCGTGCCGCTGTTCATCGAGGAAGTGGCCAAGACGCTCCTGGATCTCGGCGTGCTCCGCCGCGAGGGCGATCGGCTCGTCCTCGTCGGCGGTCCGGAGACGATGGACGTCCCCGAGACCATCCACGACATCATCATGGCGCGCCTCGATCGCCTGGGTGACGAGGGCAAGCGCACGGTGCAGCTGGCCTCGGTGATCGGACGCCAGTTCCTGGTCCGGCTCTTGAGCCGTGTATCGGGCATGAGCCGGCATCTCGACGGGCTGCTGCGCGAGCTGCAGTCGCTCGAGATCATCTACGAGCAGGGGCTGCTCCCGGAGCCCGGCTACATCTTCAAGCACGCCGTCATCCAGGACGTCGCCTACAACAGCCTCCTGCGCGAGCGACGGCGTGAGCTGCACAAGAGCGTCGGCTTCGCGCTCGAGGAGCTCTATCCGGATCGCCTGGCCGAGCACTACGAGGAGCTCGCGCACCACTTCTCGGAGGGTGAGGAGTGGGCAAAGGCGTTCGACTATCTCGTGCGCTCGGGCGATCGCGCGCGGGAGGCGTCCGCCAACACCACGGCGCTCGACTGGTACGCGCGCGCGCTTGCGGCCGCGGCCCGAATGACGCCGCCCGTCTCGCGGCTCCGGCTGGCCGAGGTCCACCAGCGCCGCGCGCAGGTGCTCACCGCGGTGGCACGGCTCGAGGAGGCCGCGACCGAGGGGCGGCAGATGCTCGAGTATGCCCGCGCCGAGGGCGATCGCCGGCTGGAGGCCGAGGCCCACGCCGATCTCGCGTACTGCCATTACATGGCGCTGTCGTGGGACCACGTCGCCGACGTCGAGCGTCACGTCCGCCAGGCCCATGACATCGCACGCGACATCGGCGACGCGCGGCTCATCGCGCGCACGCTCTATCTGAGCGGCTCGGTCGATCAGATGCAGGCGCGCCTGGCCGAGGCCGAGTCGAAGTTCGCCGAGTCGCTGACCCTCGCCCGGAGCGGCGGGTATCGCGACATCGTCGTGCAGTCCGAGTTGCTGCTCAGCCTGCAACGCAACTGGCAGGGGCGCTTCGACGATACGATCGCCATGTGCCTGGCGAGCGAATCCGCCGCGCGCGACATCCACGACGGATTCAGCGAGGTCTTCGCCGTGTCCAACCGGTGCTTCGCGCTGGTCGGTCGCGGCGATTATCGCGACGCGTTCGCGACCCTGGCCCGCGGCCGCGCGCTGGCGCGCGAGCGCCAGAATCACTTCATGTACGGCTGGCTGACGAACACGCTGGCCTGGCTCCGTCAGGAGTTCGGCGACTTCGCCGGTGCCCTGGAGCTGAACCGTGAGAGCCGCGACATCGGTCATCGCATCAAGAACGGCAACGTGGAGATCAGCGCGCTCATCGACCTCGGCTTCAACGATCTCGCCCTCAAGGGACCGGAGCCGGCCGTCGCGCTCTTCGAGCAGACACTCGAGCGCGCCCGCGCGGCGTTCGGCGCCCACCGCTGGCGCTGGTCGATCCATCTTGCCTTCGGCCTCACGACGGCGCTGATGGCGCTCGGGCGTGACGGCGAGGCGCTGGTCCAGGCCAACCACGGGCTCGCCGAGGCCGAGCGGACGCACTCGCTCAAGTACGTGGGCTGGTTCCACGCCCGCCGCGGCGAGCTGGCGCTGCGCGGGGGCGACGCCGCCACCGCGGTCGCCAACCTCGATCGCGCGGTCGCGATCGCGCGCGATATCGGCTATCCGACGCTGACGTGGCAGACCGCCGATCTCCTGGCGCGCGCCCACGCCGCCGTTGGCGCCGGGGACAACGCACGGGCCGCGGCCAGCCTTGCCGAGCAGACGGTGGCATCGGTCGCCGCCGCCGACCCCGAGCCGGCGATGGCAGACACGCTCTGGCGGTGGCCGCGCGTGCAGGAAATGCAGGCGACCGTCGAGCGCGTGCGCCGGATGTGACGGACCAGCGCGTGCCGCCGCGCCGAGCGAGGTGCCAGCCCGCTAGGCTCTTACTCCCGCTCTCGCCCGCGTGTATGCTGCGCGCCGTATGGAGCTCCGCGCTGCACCCCACGGCCCGCACGTCGTCGTGGTCACCATCGACAATCAGCCGCGGCGCAATGCGATGCCGCGCGCGATGATGGTCGAGCTGGCGGCGTTGTGGGATCGGCTCGACGT
>DASTCJ010000030.1:0-8371 GCA_035605575.1 Candidatus Methylomirabilota bacterium | reverse complement strand
CCAACGAGCGTACCGAGCAGGTGCTGGAGCAGCTGAACCTCACGGCGCGTCGCGACGTGCCCGCCGGCCTGCTCGCGTACGCGGAGCAGCGCGCGCTGGAGATCGGGATCACGATCGCGGGCGGCGCCGACGTCATCCTGCTCGACGAGCCGACGGCGGGCATGAGCCGCAGCGAGACCGAGCACGTCATCGGCCTGATCCGGGAGGTGACCGTCGGCAAGACGCTGCTCATGGTCGAGCACGACATGAGCGTCGTCTTCGACCTCGCCGATCGCATCGCGGTGCTCGTCTACGGCAAGGTCATCGCGCACGACACGCCGGACCGCATCCGCGGTGACGCGGCGGTGCAGGAGGCGTACCTCGGCGTGCCACAGGGCGTGACGTGATGCTGAGCGTGCAGGATCTCCACGCCTACTACGGCAAGAGCCACATCCTGCAGGGCGTGCGTCTGGACGTCGGCGAAGGCGAGATCGTCAGCCTGCTCGGCCGCAACGGCGTCGGCCGATCGACGACCATCAAGGCCATCATGGGCGACGTCACCGCGCACGGCTCCGTCCGCTTCCGCGGCGAGGAGATCTGCGGGCTGCCGCCCTACGTCATCGCGCGCAAGGGCCTCGGCTACGTGCCGGAGAACCGCGACATCTTTCCCACCCTCACCGTCAGGCAGAACCTCCTGCTCGGCGTGAAGAACACCCGCGCGCCCGGCCGCTGGTCGCTCGACGACATGCTGACCATGTTTCCCGCGCTGGGCCAGCGCGCCGACACGCCGGGCGGCGTGCTGTCCGGCGGCGAGCAGCAGATGCTCACCATCTGCCGCACGCTCATGGGCGATCCACACCTCGTCATGGTGGATGAGCCGACGGAGGGGCTGGCGCCCATGCTCGTCACGCAGGTGGCGGACTTGCTCGTCCGCATCGCGGCGCGCGGCGTCTCCATCCTGCTCGTCGAGCAAAAGCTGACGATTGCCCTCACCATCAGCCAGCGGGTCTACGTGATGGGCCATGGGCGGATCGTGTTCGAGGGCACGCCGGCCGGGCTCAGCGCCAACCACGCCGTGCGCAAGGAGTGGCTGGAGGTCTAGCCGCTCAGCGCTTGCCTCGGCGCTCGTGCACCGAGAGCCCGCGCTCCCAGAGGTATTCGGGCTCGCCCATGTGCTTGCCGACCCAGCGGCCGAGCACGAAGAAGAGGTCGCTCAGGCGGTTCACGTAGCGCAGCGGCCACTCGCCGATCGGCTCCACGCGCGACAGGCGCAGCACCTCGCGCTCCGCGCGGCGACAGATGGTCCGCGCCTGGTGCAGGAATCCCTGGATGGGACCGCCGCCGGGCAGGACGAACGACTTCAGCGGCGTCAAATCCTTCTGGCACTGGTCCATGAGCCGCTCGAGCTCGGTCACCTCGGCCTCGCCCATGCGGAACATGCCCTCGTACGCGGCCGACGGCGGCGTTGCCAGCTCGCTGCCGAGGTCGAAGATCTGGTTCTGGACTTTCTTGAGGACGTCGTCGAGCCAGGCGTGACGCGCAGCGGCCTCACCGCCCTCGGCCAGCCGCTCGGCGTTGAACACGCGCGCGAGACCGACCGCAGCGTTGAGCTCGTCGAGCGTGCCGTAAGCGACGATGCGCGGCGAGTCCTTCGGCACCCGCGCGCCGCCCACCAGCGCCGTCTCGCCGCCGTCTCCCGTGCGCGTGTAGACCCGCGTGATGCTGATCGGCATGCGTGCCTCCTCATCCGGACCCGCGGCCATTCTACTTGAACGCTCGAGCGGCCCCGGCGATGATCAAACATGCCCTCGAGGCGTTCGCGCTCGGTGCTCGCCACCGCCGGCGCCATGCACTTCGTCCACGATGGCTTCTCCGAGATCCTGTATGTCCTCCTGCCGGTCTGGGCGAGCGAGTTTGGCCTTTCGCTCTGGCAGGTCGGCTTCGTCCGCACCGCCTACACGGGGGGGATGGCGGCCTTCCAGATCCCCGCCGGGATCCTGGCCGAGCGGTTCGGGGAGCGCCGCCTGCTGATGCTCGGCACGCTCGTCACCGCGTGCACGTTCATCGCGGTCGCCGCCGCCGTCGACGGGTTCCTTCCGCTGCTGTTGCTGCTGACCCTCGGCGGTCTCGGCTCCGGCGTCCAGCATCCGCTCTCGTCGTCCGTGGTCGCCAAGGCGTACGAGGACGGTCCCCGGCGCGCGGCGCTCGGTACATACAACTTCGCCGGTGACATCGGCAAGGTCTCGAGCGCCGCGCTCATCGGCCTCGTTGCCGCTCTCGCCGGGTGGCGCGTAGCGGCGACAGGTTATGGCGCCGTCGGCATCGCGGCCGCCGTCATCCTGATCGTCGTGCTCGCGAGCCTCGACGCCGGCAGCGCCCCCGAGCGCGTGCGTGTCGCTGCGGCCGGCGACGTCGCGCCGGTCGGCTGGGGGATCCGCGACCCACGCGGGTTTCAGGCGCTCTCGGCGATCGGGATGATCGATAACTCCACGCGCTCCGGGCTCCTGACGTTCCTGCCGTTCGTGCTCGTCGCCAAGGGCCTCAGCGTGGCCGGGGTCGGCGGCGCGCTTGCGCTCGTGTTCGCGGGCGGCGCCATGGGTAAGTTCGTGTGCGGCGTGGTGGCCGAGCGGGTCGGCATCATCCGCACGGTCGTGCTCACCGAAGCGGCCACGTCGGTGGCGATCATCGCGATTCTCGCCGTCCCGTTGCCAGTGGCGATGCTCCTGCTCGTGCCGCTCGGCATCGCGCTCAACGGCACCTCCTCGGTGCTCTACGCGACGGTGGCCGATCTGGTCACCGCCGAGCGCCGCTCGCGCGCGTACGGTCTCTACTACACGCTCAGCATCGGTGCCTCCGCGCTTGGCCCGACGCTCTACGGCTTTATCGGCGACGCCGTCGGCGCGCCCGCCGCGCTGAGCGTCATCGCCGTCGTCGTCCTGACTACCATTCCGCTCTGCCTGCTCCTCCGCGCCGCCGTGGCTGCCCCCGCGCGAGGCTAGGTCAGCCGCTCGTCAGCACCGGTCGCCGCGCAGACGATCGCTGGCACACGCGATGCAGCGGAACACTGCGGGAGACGTTTGCAGGAGGAACCCCATGGCAACAGCGTCCGCTCACGTTGGCAAGCATCCGATCCACCCGATGCTCGTGGTCCTGCCCCTCGGCCTCTGGATCGCCGCGCTTGCCTTCGACATCGTGCACGCAGCGACCGGCGGCGCCGTGTGGCGCACGCTGGCCTTCTGGAACATCGCGGCCGGGATCATCGGTGCGCTGCTGGCCGCCGTCCCCGGTTTCGTGGATTACCTTGGTCTCGAAGGACGCGCGCGCCGGATTGCGACCTTCCACATGGTCCTGAACCTCGGCGCCGTTGCCGTGTTCGCCGTGAACTGGTATCTGCGCACGCGGCTCGCAGCCGACTCGGCGTGGCCGCTGGTCCTGTCCGTGATCGGCGTGGTCGGCGTGCTCGTCTCCGGCTGGCTGGGTGGCGAGCTCGTGTACGCCGAGCGAGTTGGCGTCGAGGAGCCGCCGCGCAGCGAGCGGTATCGCCGGGTCGCCTGATCAGGTGAGGTAAAACGGTCGCGCGCCCTCCCGTGAGTAGGGGTGGCGCGCGATCACGTCGGGATCCGGATCGGCGCCGAGCCCGGGCCGATCTTCCACGGTCACCCGTCCGTCCACGCAGCGGATGGGCGCCTTCGACAGCGACGGCGCCAGCTCCCCTGAGGGGTATTCGATGTAGGGGACGCCGCGTGTCGACGCGATCGCGTGCACCGTGGCCGCCAGCCCGGGACCGAAATAGAACGAGTGCGGCACGAGGGTGACGTTGGCGGCGGCAGCCAGAGTGGCGATCTTCTTCAGCTCGAGCAGCCCGCCCACCTTCGTCACGCTCGGCTGGATCACGTCCGCCGCGCCCGCACGGATCAGCTCACGGAAGCCGAACACGGTCGCCTCGTTCTCGCCGCAGGCGATCGGCGTGCTCGTGGCCTGCCGCACGCGGGCCAGACCGTCGTAGTCTTCGGGCGGCCAGACGGGCTCTTCGAGCCACCGGAGCGCGTAGCGGTCGAGCCGCCGTGCCATCGCTGTCGCCTCCTCCACCGTCCACGGGCAATTGGTGTCGAGCATCAGCTCGATGCCGTCGCCGACCGCCTCGCGCGCCGCGGCCACCGACGCCACGTCGATCTGGTGGAGCTTGATGGCCGTGAAGCCGTCCTTCGCCATGGCGGACGCGGCGCGGGCGACGTCGCTCGGCGCCTCGTAGCGCGGCAGGCTGGCGTACGCGCGCACGCTCCGCTGCGCCAGGCCACCCAGCAGCGCGTAGACGGGCACGCCGTGCGCCTTGCCGGCGAGGTCCCACAGTGCCAGCTCCACGCCGCTCACCGCCATCATGGCCAGACCGCGGCGCCCCCAGATCATCAGCGCGCGGTGCATGCGGTCGACCAGCGTCTCGATCTCGCTGGGATCGGTGCCGACGAGCATCGGCGCCAGGCCGTCGTCGATCACGTTGCAGACCGCCAGCGGGGCGCCGTAGGCGAACGCCTCGCCCCAGCCGGTGAGACCGCTGTCGGTCTGCATCTCCACGAGAATCTGCTTGGACGCGCGCGCCGACCACGTCGACGCGACCGGCGCCATTTCGCGAATCGGCACCGCCAGCGGAATCGCGCGAACGGCCGTGATCTTCATGGTTGATCTCCAAATCCGTATTCCGTCCAGCGTGCTCGCACGCGCGCCTCGTCCTCGGGCGCGGGCCGCACGGTCGGCGGAAACCGCTCACCACCCCACTCCGCGCGCTTTTCGAACTTCCAGTTGCGCGTGGCATCGAAGAGCACGCGGTTCCACAATCCCGTGCCGAGCTGGGCGACGTTGCGATCCTCCAGCGGCGTGGACGGATCGATCGGCGAGCCGAACGATCCTGGGAAGACGACGAGCCCGCCCTCACCGGCGTTCAGCCGGTGCGCCACTGCCCAGTCGATCTGCTCGTACGACGACACGTCGATATCGTCCTCGACCACCCACACGTGTTTGTAGCGGTACTGCGCGGCGCTGTTGCCCCACAGCGCGGCCGCGATCTGCTTCGGCTGACCCTGATAGTGCTTGGTGATCTTGACGCAGACGTTCACCCCATTGCTGATGGGATGGACGTAGACGTCGCGGATGCCGGGAATCCCCGCGCCGGCCAGGATGTTCCACGCGATGGCCGCCCGCTGCACGGAGGACATCACGCTGTTCTCGCTGTACGAGCCGGGCAGCGTGCCCTCGAGACAGCCGCGGAAGATCGGCTGGCGCCGGTGCGTGATGCACGTGACCTTCATGGTCGGCCGCGGCGTCGGCACGTCGGACACGTAGCCCGTGAACTCCCCGAACGGCCCTTCGGACTCGTACGTGGCCGGATCGTCGCTGATGAAGCCCTCGAGCACGATCTCGGCCGTGGCCGGCACCTCGAGATCGACCGTCTCGCATTTCACGAGCTCGGCGGGCTCGCCGCGGTACGCGCCCATCACGTCCCATTCGCACACGCCGACCGGAATCGGCGAGCCGGCCAGGAACGGCATGATCGGATCCCAGCCGATGACGCAGGCGACGGGCATGGGCTTGCCCTTCCCCGCGTACTTCACGAAGTGCTGGCCCCAGTGCTGTCCGCCCTTGATCAGCAGGAACGGCGTGGTGTCCTTGCGCCCGATCATCCCGCGATAGATGCCGACGTTCATCACGCGCGTGTCGGGATCGCGCGTGACGACGCCCGAGAACGTGTGGATGTAGCGGCCGCCTTCGCGGAAGCCCCACCGCGGCACCGGGAACTCCGCTTGATCGACGCGATCGCCGCGGACGATCACGTCCTTCACCGGGCCACCGGCGACGATGCGCGGCGCGATCGTTTCCTTGTTCTTCTTCATGACGTACTGGACCAGCTCGGCGTTGGAGACGTCCTTCGGGAAGCCGAGGGCGAGCGCCAGCCGGCGCCGCTCGCCGAGGCCGCCCGTGAAGAGCTGGGTGCAGCGGCCGTCGCGGTAGCCCTTGATGTTCTCGAAGAGCAGCGCCGGCCCTTTCTTCTCGAGCACGCGTCGCGCGACGGCACCGATCTCGCGCTCCCAATCGACCTCGGCGCGCACGCGATGCAGCTCCCCCTCCTTGTCCAGCATGCCGATCCACTGCCGCAGGTCCATGAATCCCATCAGACAACCTCCGTGGCGCCGGCGGCCCGCGCCGCACGCTGCGAGACGAGGACGATGACGAAGCACGCGATGCCGGCGAGGTCGCTCCAGAGTCCCGGGAAGATCAGCAGCAGCGAGCCGGCGAGCAGCAAGGCGCGCTCGAACGGCCGCGTCGAGCCGTGGAAGTAGCCGATGAGCCCGGCGCCGAGCATGACGATGCCGAGGGTCGCCATGATCGCCCGCAGCGCGATGTGCGCGACCGACGTGCTCAGCAGCAGGAGCGCCGGATCGTACGCGAAGCTGAACGGAATGATGAAGCCCGACAGTGAGAGGGTCATGCCGAGCCACTGCGTCTTCCACACGTCGGCGCCGGCGATCGACGAGGTGGCATACGTGGAGATCGCCGTCGGCGGCGTAAGGTCGGCCAGAATGCCGAAGTAGAAGACGAACATGTGGGCCACCAGCTTCGGCACGCCGAGCTGCTCGAGCGCCGGCGCGGCCATGATGGAGGTGATGATATAGGTCGCCGACGTCGGCAGGCCGGTCCCGAGCACGAGCGCGGCGACCATGGTCAGCAGCAGGGTGAGCACGAGACTGCCGCCGGCGAGGCCCACGATGCCGGTGGCGAGCTTCAGCCCCAGCCCGGTGATCGAGACGACGCCCACGACGATGCCGACCGTCGCGCACGCCAGGGCCACCGGCATGGCCGCCTGCGCGCTGTCCGCCAGGATGCCGAGCACCTTGCCCGCCCCGATGCGCGTGTCGTGGCGCAGCCAGGACAGCGCGAAGGCCGCGATGAGCGCCCAGAAGCCGGCGAACATCGGCGAGCGCCCTTCGACGAGGAACCACACCAGGACGGCCGGACCACCGAGCAGGTGGAAGTCGCGGCGCAGCACCGCGGTGAAGCGCGGCAGCTGCTGACGCGACAGCACCGGCAGTCCCAGGCGCGCCGCTTCGAAGTGAACCATCACGCCGACGGCGACGAAGTAGAGCACGCCGGGAATGGCGGCCGCGATGGCGATGCTGCTGTACGGCATCTGCAGCGTTTCCGCCATGATGAACGCGGCCGCGCCCATTACGGGCGGGATCAGCTGGCCGCCCATGGACGCCGTGGCCTCCACGCCGGCCGCGAACTCGCGGCGGTACCCGGCGCGGATCATCAGCGGAATCGTGAACGCGCCCGTCGTCACCGCGTTGGCCATGGCGCTGCCGTTGACCGTTCCGAAGAGGCCGCTCGAGATGACGGCCACCTTGCCGGCGCCACCCTTGGTGTTCCCGGCCACCGCCAGCGCGCCGTCGGTGAAGAAGCGCAGCAGCCCGCCGTGCGCCATCACGCTGCCGAACACGACGAAGAGAAAGATGAACGTCGCCGAGACGAGCGTCGGAATGCCGAAGACGCCCTGGGTCGTCAGCATCTGCTGATCGACCAGCGTCAGGAACGACTCGCCGCCGTGGCCGAGGAAGCCGGGCAGTCGCGGTCCCACGAACACGTAGGCGATGAAGGCCAGCGCCATGATCACCAGCGCCGGACCGATGTGGCGCCACGCCGCCAGCAAGAGGAGCGTCACGAAGACCAGGCTGACGGCGACGTCGATCGGCAACGGGTCGTCGACCATCGCCATGCGGCTGGCGAGCCGCGCGTTGTCCCGGACGTAGTGCGCGGCGCAGAGCACGGCGAGCGCGGCGAGCCCGACGTCGAGCCAGCGGCGAGACGGGCGACGTGCGAGCCTTGCCGCCGCCTCCGGCGAGTCGGCGATCGGCGCCGTGAGGAATCCGAGCGCCACCGCGAACGCCACGTGGACGGGCAGCTGGATCAGCAGATCCCACATCCCCGCGTACGCCGTGTAGATCTGGAAGGTCGACCAGAGCATCGCCAGCCAGACGCGCGGCGAGCGGAGATCAGGCACGGTGCACGACCTCGCCGGCGACCATCGTGAGACGCGCCGTCTCTCCGACCAGGGCTTCCGCCGGCGCCGACAGTGGATCGTGCTCGAGGACGGCGAGGTCGGCGGCGTAGCCGGGGGTCAGCCGGCCGCGCGCGCGCTCGGCGAACGTCACGTAGGCGCCACCCACGGTGAGCGCCGCGAGCGCGCGCGCGCGCGTCAGTCGCTCGCTTTCGCCGAGGACCGCGCCGGTCGCCATGTCGCGGCGGTGGACGATGGCGTTGAAGACGAGCCACGGATCAGCCGGCTTGTTGTCGGTGGCCACGCCGAACGGGATGCCAAGCCGCGCGAGGCTCCGGTGCGGCA
>DASTCJ010000089.1:0-28759 GCA_035605575.1 Candidatus Methylomirabilota bacterium | reverse complement strand
CTCGAGCAGACGGTGAAGTGGGGAGAGGAGAAGATCAAGTCGATCTACGCCAAGTTCGCGTGAGTCCGCGGCGGCGGGCGCCCGCGCGTCCGCCGCGTGCAGTACCCGGCCCGGTCATGACGGAGCTTTGCCATGTCCCATCTGACTCGACGCCAGTTCCTCGGTAGCACCGCCGCCCTCGGCGCCGCCATGACGGCGCCGCACGCCTTCATCCAACCCGCCTGGGCCCAGAGCAAGGAGCTGAAGATCCTCGCCTGGAGCCACTTCGTGCCCGCGTACGACAAGTGGCTCGACCAGTTCGTGTCCGAATGGGCGGCCAAGAACAACGTCCGAGCGGTCATCGATCACATTCCGCATCTGCAGATTCCGCCCAAGATCGCCGCCGAGGTCGCGACCCAGTCGGGCCACGACATCGTCCAGCTCGCCGGCAGCGGCACCGAGAAATTCGCGCCGGCTCTCGTCGACGTGCAGGAGCTCGCCGACAAGCTCGGCCGGCGGCACGGCGGCTGGACACCGCTGGCCGAGAACTACTCCACCTATAAAGGGCGCTTTTATTCGATCCCCGACTACTTCATCGACTTTCCCGGCCTCTACCGCAAGGACCTGTGGTCGGAGATCGGCATGCCGAACGGTCCCGACACCTGGGACGAATTGCTGCAAGGCGGCCGCAAGCTGAAGGCCAAGGGCTTCCCGGTAGGCATCGGCCTCGCCCATCACAACGACTCGCGCAACTCGTGGCGCGCGATCATGTGGTGCTACGGCGGCTCCGAGGTGGCCAAGGACGGCAAGACGATCACGTGGAATTCGAAGGAGGTCCGCGAGGGCCTCAAGTTCATCAAGGCGCTCTACAAGGAGACGATGACGCCGGAGGTCCTCGCCTGGGACGACGCCTCCAACAATCGGTTCCTCGCCTCCGGCCGCGGCTCGTGGATCCACAATCCGATCAGCGCGTACCGGACGATCGAGGGCTCGGACAAGGCGCTGGCGGAGAAGATCCACATCCAGCTCTCGCCGCGCGGCCCGGCCGGGCGGCTATCGTTCGCGAACTGCGTCGCGTACGGCGTCACGCAATTCTCGAAGAACCAGGACACGGCCAAGGCGTTCCTGGAGGCGTTGACCGACAACTTCACCGACGCCTTCCGCGCCTCCACCGGCTACAACAATCCGTTCTTGAAGAAGTACGCCAAGGGGCCGCTGCCGATCATCAGCGAGGACCCCAAGCTCAAGCTCCTCGAGAAGTCGCCCGAGTACCACTACACCGTCGGGTATCCCGGCCCGCTCACGCCTGCCGCCGACGAGATCTATCAGCAGTTCGTCATGATCGACACGGTGGCGCAGTTCTGCAGTGACCGGCTCGATCTGGAAGCCGCCGTGAAGTGGGGCGAGGAGAAGATCCGGGGCATCTACGCGAAGTTTGCCTAGCACGCTCCCGCAGTTGATGTACCATGCGGCGGCCGGGGCGATCGCCCCGGCCGTTGTCACAGAGCCCGGAGCTCCCGACTCCGGGGAACCTATTTGAGGGGAGAGACCGAACCATGGCCCAGGTGCTTTTGAAGAGCCTGAACAAGAAATACGACGAGGTTCACGCCGTCAAGGACGTGAACCTCAACATCCGCGACAAGGAATTCATGGTGCTCGTCGGCCCGTCTGGCTGCGGCAAGTCGACCACGCTCCGGATGGTGGCCGGGCTCGAGGAGATCACGGCCGGTGAGATCGTCATCGGTGACCGCGTGGTCAACGATCTGCCGCCGAAGGACCGCGACATCGCGATGGTGTTCCAGAATTACGCGCTCTATCCGCACATGACCGTGTACGACAACATGGCCTTCGGTCTGAAGATGCGGAAGTTCGCCAAGGCCGAGATCCAGAAGCGCGTGCAGGAGGCGGCCGAGATCCTCGGCATCCAGGAGCTGCTGCGCCGCAAGCCACGCCAGCTGTCCGGCGGCCAGCGACAGCGCGTGGCCGTCGGCCGCGCCATCGTGCGGCATCCGCAGGTGTTCCTGTTCGACGAGCCGCTCTCGAACCTCGACGCCACGCTGCGCGTGCAAATGCGCGTCGAGCTGAAGCGACTGCACGACCGGCTCGAGACCACGGCCATCTACGTCACGCACGACCAGGTCGAGGCCATGACGCTCGGCGATCGCGTGGTGGTGATGAAGGACGGCTGGATCCAGCAGGTCGGTGAGCCGATGGAGCTCTATAGCAAGCCGGCCAACCGCTTCGTGGCCGGGTTCATCGGCTCGCCCGCGATGAACTTCGCCGAAGTCACCATCAATGAGATCGGCGGCACGCTGGTCGCCGACGCCCCCGGCTTCAAGATCCACGTCCCGCCCGCGCAGACGGCGAATCTCAAGCCGTACAAGGGTCAGCGCGTGACCCTCGGCGTGCGGCCAGAGGATCTCCACGTCGCCACCGGCGGAGACTCGCCGCATCACACGATCGACGCGGTCGTCGACGTGGTGGAGCCGCTCGGCTCGGAGATCCTGCTGGACGTGAAGTCCGGGACCAGCACGCTCGTCGCGCGCGTCGAGCCGACCGTTCGGGCCAAGGTTCACGAGAACGTGCGGCTCGGCGTCAATCCCGATCGACTGCACTTCTTCGACACCAAGACCGAGCAGGCGCTCTAGTCACCGGCCGGCGAGTGCGACGGGCGCTGCTGGTTCTCGCCGTCGCGCTCGCCGGTGTTGGTCTCTTCACCGGCGGTCTCGCCTGGCTGCTCAACGATCCCAACCCGAGGCCCGGCGCCTCACGTACCGAGCGACTCTACGTCTCGTTCTGCGTGGGCTGCCACGGCGTCGACGGCCGGGGCTCCTGGCGCGCGGCCCTCTTCCTGATCCGGCCCGGGGATCTCACGACCGCCGCGGCGCAGCCCGAGCGATACCTCTTCGACCTCATCAAGCACGGCGGCGCCTCGATCGGCCGGCCCGGCATGCCGGCATTCGGCGCGCAGCTGAGCGACGACGATATCCGGGAGCTGGTGGCCTACGTTCGCGGCCTGTCCGTCCGCGCGGCTAACGAACCCGCTCGATCCACACGAGACTGACCTCGTCGCCATCCTGCCGAACGGCGAGCCGAAGCCGATCGCCGGGCGTGAGCCGCGCGGCATCGAGCACCGCCGGCGAGCCGCGGACGGCCATCATCTCCATGGCTCCCATGCCGAGCCCGGTGACCGGCTGATGGCGGACGAGGATGAGATCGGGGGCGGCACGCGCGACGAGCTCGCCACGGACCTCGTACGCGGCGGGACGGACGACGGTGCCCCAGAGACCGGCAGCGAAGAGTGCGACCAGGACGATGAACAGAACGACGACGAGCCGGCGCGCGGCGGCGCGCCGGCTCAACGGACCTGGCTTATCGCTCCCAGTCGAAGGCGCGGCTTCCCTCGGGCCTGAGATCGTCACCGCTCACGACCCATTTGCCGCCGCACCCCTCGTCGAGCGCGGCGCCAGCCGCCTTGTACCCGGTGCCGAACGTGAGCGCGAGCAGCACCACACCGACGCCCGCGCCGAGGGTACAGGTGATCGCACGACCGGGAATCAGGAAGATGTTCGTCACGGCCGCGCCGGCGTTGTACATGGCTTGCTTGCGGTCGGCGGCGCTCGCTTCGGCCTTGAGCGTCTCCTGGAAGAGATCGGGTTGAGCCGGCTGAGCAACGGGTGGCGCCGGCGGTGCGACGACGGGTGCAGGCGCCGGCGGGGGCGTGGGCTGCATCGGCGGGGCCGGCATGACGGGGCCCGGCTGGGTCGGCGCCGCCGGTTGCTGACCGAGGGGCGGCGCCGGTTGCGCCTGGGCGACCGCGGGGTCGGGAGAGGTCGGCGCCGTCGGCAGCATCGGCTGCTCGGCGTTCTCGAGCGGCACGGACTCCGCTGTCGGCGTCACCGGCTGCGCCTGGACCAGCGGGCTCAGCCACCCCAGGGTGACCGACGTCGCCACCCCTGCTGCCACCAACCGAAACGCTGTGGTGCGCATACCGCGACCCTCCTTGTGCGCTCATTGTCCGCCGGATGGGAGCGGCCAGCCCAACATTTTCGCGGCCGCCCGGGGCCGGGCCGAAACGGCTATAATCCGGTCACATTCCCTCGGGAGGCATCAGTCATGAAACTCGTCCGCTTCTCCGTCAACGGGGGCTCGCCCCGTGTCGGCGTGCTCCAGGGCGACCGCATCGCCGACCTGCAGGCCAGCGTGGCCGCCAGCCTGGCCAAGCGCGGCGTGGTGCGCGCGCAGGAGATCTCCGCGGCGCTGGCTCCCCAATCGACCCGCGCCTTCCTCGAAGGCGGGGCGGCCACGGCGGAGGCCGTCGGGGCCGTTCGCGAATGGGTCACCGTCCCGGCGTCGAGCGCGCGCCTGCATGCGCCGATTCACGACCCCAACAAGTTCATCTGCATCGGACTCAACTACCGCGACCACGCCGAAGAGACCGGCAACCCGATTCCGAAGGAGCCGCCGATCTTCGCCAAATGGGCCCCATCGATCGTCGATCCCGGCGAGCCGATCCTGCGACCGCGCGGCTCCAAGCAGCTCGACTGGGAAGTCGAGCTCGGTGTCGTCATCGGCAAGACGGCGCGCTTCGTCTCGAAGGAGCAGGCCCTCGACTACGTGTGGGGCTACACCATCGTCAACGACGCGAGCGCGCGCGATTTCCAGTTCCTCACCACCCAGTGGATGGCCGGCAAGATCTTCGAAACCGCCGCGCCCGTCGGCCCTTACATCGCCGACCGCCAGGAGATCCCCGACCCACACAGCCTCGAGCTGCGCACGTTCGTCAACGGCAAGCAGATGCAGCGCGGCAACACGAAGACGTTCATCTTCGACGTCCGCTACCTGGTCAGCTATCTCTCCGGCCTCATGACACTGTCGCCCGGCGATCTCATCGCCACCGGGACGCCGCCCGGCGTCGGCCTCGGCATGAAGCCACCCGTCTTCATGAATCCGGGCGACGTCTGCCGCGTCGAGATCGACGGCCTCGGCTCGATGGAGAGCCCCGTGAAGGAGGCCTAGAGATGGGCAACAAGCGGGGGATTCACTAGCCACGGCGCGAACGAGGCGCGGGCCATCCGGGGCCGACAGTTCAGCAGTCGGGGTACACTTCAACCATGCTTGAGCTGATCCAGCCGCTCGTGGTGTCGAACGAGACGAAGATCGTGCTGCTCTCGCTCGACGGGCTGGGCGGACTGCCGCGCCCCGAGACCGGGAAGTCCGAGCTCGAGACGGCGCGGATCCCGAATCTCGGCGCGCTCGCGAGCGAGTCGGCCTGCGGGCTTCTGCGCCACGTGGCGCCGGGCATCACCCCCGGCAGCGGCCCGGGCCATCTGGGGTTGTTCGGATACGATCCGCTGCAGTACCAGGTCGGGCGTGGCGTGCTCGAAGCGCTCGGCATCGAGTTCGACCTCCGTCCAGGCGACGTCGCCGCGCGCGGGAACTTCTGCAGCGTCGACGCGCAAGGTCTGATCACGGACCGGCGCGCGGGGCGCATCAGCACGGAGGCCTCGGTGAAGCTGGTCGATCGATTGCGCAGCATCCGGCTGCCGGGCGTCGACCTGTTCGTGGAGCCGGTGAAGGAGCACCGCTTCGTCCTGGTTCTGCGCGGGCCACGACTGAGCGGCCGTCTGTCGGAGACCGACCCGCAGGCGCTCGGCAAGCCGCCACTGCCCGTGCGCGGCCTGGCGGCCGAGGCAACCGCGACCGCCGAGCTGGTGAACACGTTCATCGTCGAGGCGCGCCGGCTCCTTCACGAGAGCCATCCCGCGAACATGATCCTGTTGCGCGGCTTCGACCAGCTGCCGGAGCTGCCACGCTTTCCCGACGTGTTCGGGCTGCGCGCGGCCGCCATCGCGGCCTATCCGATGTATCGCGGCCTCGCCAAGCTGGTGGGGATGGACGTGCTGAAGACGGGCGGAACGTACCGCGACGAGATCGCGACCATGCGCGAGCACTGGGAGGCGTACGACTTCTTCTTCGTGCACTACAAGGACACCGACAAGACCGGCGAGGACGGTGACTTCGACGCCAAGGTGGCAGCACTCGAGCGCTTCGACGGCTTCGTGCCCGAGGTTCGCGCGCTCCGCCCCGATGTCCTCGTCGTCAGCGGCGATCACGCGACGCCGGCCGTGCTGGCCGGGCACGGCTGGCAGCCGGTCCCGGCGCTCCTCTGGAGTCGCTACTGCGGAGCCGATCCGGTGACGGCGTTCACCGAGCGCGCGTGCGCGGCGGGCACGCTGGGCACGCTGCCCGCGCACCACCTCATGCCGCTCGTCATGGCGAACGCGCTCCGCCTGACGAAGTTCGGAGCCTGATCGTGCGTTTCCTCGTCCGCCTCCTCGGCGGAATCTGGCTCGCCACGCTGCTCGTCTCGGCGGGCTTTGCGTACCTCGAGGTGCGCGAGGAGCGCGGACGGCTGGTGGAAGACCTGAAGCGCCGCGCCGCCCTGATCGGCTACAGCGTCGCGCAGGCGTCGGAGAGCCTCGTTGCGCGCGGCGCCAACAAGCCTGCCCTCGATCGTGTCCTCGCGCGCTTCGCGCGCCCCGATCGGCCGATCGCCATCTTCGACGCCTTCGGCAGCGTGCTGGTCGCAACCTCCGAGGTGCGGCCGTTCCTCGGCCCGATCTCGCCGCTGGTCACCGCGGCCATCGAGAAGAACGAGCAGGTCGCGCGCTTCCAGCCCGTGGCCGGCCGTCTCACCTGGGTGCACGTTCTGCCGCTCCAGCACGACGAACGGATCGTCGGCGCCACCGCCGTCCTCCTCGACGCCCAGTACCTCGACGCCGCGGATTGGAACCTGTGGCGTCGCACAGCCGTACGCATCGGCGTGCTGATGCTCCTCGTCACCGGCATCACGTGGGCGGCCGTCCGCTGGTCGGTCACGCGACCCATGGCCCGCATCGCCGAGTGGACGAAGCAGCTCAAGGCCGGCCAGCCGGTGGCGCCGCCGCCCGACGCCGACGCGAGTCTCTTCGGTCCGCTCGCCACCGAAGTCACGAGCCTCGCTCGAACGCTCGCACGCGTGCGCACCGCCGCCGAGCAGGAGGCGCGGCTGCGCCTGGCCGGTGAGAGTCTCTGGACGGAGGAGCGGCTGAAGCAGTTCGTCGAGGCGCGCTTTGGCCACCGGCCCGTCTTCGTCGTCTCGAACCGTGAGCCGGTCAGCCACGTCCGCGACGGCCGCGGCGTGCGCGAGCTCGAGCCGGCGAGCGGTCTCGTCACCGCGCTGCAGCCGATCATGGCGGCGTGCGGAGGCGTGTGGGTCGCTCACGGCAGCGGCAATGCCGATCGCCTCGTGGGCGAGCGCATCGGGCTGCCGTCCGCCGATCCGGCGTACACGCTGCGGCGGGTCTGGTTGAGCGAGGAAGAAGAAGCGGGCTACTACTACGGGCTCGCCAACGAGGGCCTGTGGCCGCTCTGCCACATCGTGCACGAGCGTCCGCGCTTCCGCGCCGACGACTGGCAGCAGTACCAGATCGTGAACGAGCGGTTCGCGCGGGCCTTGGTCGAGGAGATGGAGAAGGCGGACGAGCCGATCGTCCTCGTGCAGGACTATCACTTCGCGCTGCTGCCACGGCTGGTGAAGGAGGCGCGGCCGGACGCCCGCATCGCGCTCTTCTGGCACATTCCGTGGCCGAACTTCGAGGCATTCGGCATCTGCCCGTGGCAGGAGGACATCCTCCTCGGCATGCTCGGGGCCGACCTCATCGGCTTCCACACGCAGTTCTACTGCAACAACTTCCTGGAGACGGTGGAGCGCACGATCGAGGGCCGCGTGGAGTGGGACCGGTTCACCGTCGTGCGGGGGCAGCGAACGACGCACGTGCGGCCGTTCCCCATCAGCGTGGCCACCGACATCCTCGACGACCCGATGCCGGTTACCCGCGAGCAGCTGCTGGGCGAGCTCGGCGTGACGGCCGAGTTCATCGGCGTCGGCGTCGAGCGCGTCGATTACACGAAGGGCCTGCCCGAGCGATTCCGGGCCATCCGCCGGTTCTTCGAGCGGTGGCCCGAGTTCCGTCGGCGGGTCGTGTTCGTGCAGATCGCCTCCCCGAGCCGCATACGGATTCCGCGCTATCAGGAGCTCGCCGAGCAGACGCGCGAGATCGTTCGTGCCATCAACACGGACCTCGGCGATCGCGGCTGGCAGCCGATCGTGTACCGCGAACGCCACCACGATCACCGCGAGATCCAGCGTTATTACCGCCACGCCGACTTCTGCATGGTCACCTCGCTTCACGACGGCATGAACCTGGTCGCCAAGGAGTATGTGGCCGCCCAGGAGGACGACGACGGCGTGTTGATCCTGAGCCGCTTCACGGGCGCCTCGCACGAGCTGCGCGACGCGCTGCTCGTGAACCCCTATGACGTGGAGGACATGTCGGACGCCATCTATCGTGCCGTCACCATGGACCCCGAAGACCGCCGGTCCCGGATGAGCCGGATGCGGGCCCACGTGCGGGAGCACAACATCTTCGGCTGGGCCGGTCTGCTCCTGGCCGAGCTCGCCCGTATCCCGGGCGCTGCCGTCCCTCGCCCGACCAGCTGAGCGGCGGAGCGTCGGCGTGGGTTTCTGGTAAAAGTTACCTTCACCGCGTCGGCCGAGCGCTTCCGAAGTTATTGAAAACCCGGCATTCGTCTGTGGCATCGCGCTTGCCTTCCTCCTGGTCGTTCAGCTGCGAAGCCTCGAGTCCACGAGAAAGGTGAGACGACGCCATGGAAGACGAGAAACTGACCGACATCTCGATGAAGGGCGCCCCCGCCTGCGGTCGCTGCCACATGCTGGTCGCACGCTACGCGCCGCAGGTGTTCGCCTCGACGGGGACATACCACCGCGAATGCTTCGAAGCCTGGTACTTCGGTCGCTACGGCCGCCGACCCAGCTTGCTGGCCGGCGTCAACGGCGACCGCCACCGCTATCAGGTCCGCGAGACACAGCAGCGCGCCGCGTGACCGCGGCCTAGAAAACGCTTGTGCGCTCGACGGCCCGCGTCATACTTCAGGCGTGACGCGCAGCCTTCTGGTCTGTACCGACGACTTTCTCTGGCGACTGCTCGCTGACGCCGGCGCTTCCGACTTCGACGCACTGCACCTCGTCGAGCAACCGCACGCGCGCGCGCGGATCGTCCAGCGTGGTGGCACCGCGCTCGCCGGCAACCTCGAGCGCGAGAGCCTCTACCAGCGCGCCTTCCGCACCGGGCACGAGCCGGTCCTGCTCGCCGTGGAACGCGCGCGGCAGGCGCGCGTGATGGCCGCCATCCGGCGCGTCGCGCCGGAGGCGCCTGTCGTCACTCTCGGTGACGTGCTCGACGAATTCGCCGAGCGCACGCTCGATCCGGCCCTCGCGCGCGCGCTCACGCGCCTGCGCGTCGACCGCATCCGCGCGCAGTTCGTTCGGGCCGAGCGCGTGCTCGTCCTGATGCAGGACGATCCCGATCCCGACGCCATCGCCTCCGCCCTCGCGTTCAAGGCGCTCCTCGGGCGCAACCGCGCGGCCACCACCATCGGCACCTTCGGCACCATCACGCGCGCCGAGAATCGCGCGATGACCCGCATCCTGGACATCGACGTGGAGGCGATCAAGCCGCGCGCGCTCGAGGAGTACGACCGCATCGCCATCGTCGACGCCCAGCCGAGCTTCTTCGAGGAGCGCCTCGAGCGCGTCGACTTCGTGGTCGATCACCACCCCGAGGAGACCCCCGTGCGCGCCGTGATGAAGGACATCCGGCCCTCGTACGGCGCCACCGCCACCATCCTCACCGAGTACCTGCGCGCCGTCGACGCGAAGCTGCCGCAGCGGCTGGCCACCGCGCTGCTGTATGGCATCAAGGCCGACACGCAGCATCTCGAGCGCGGGGCCTCGCGCGCCGACATGGAAGCCTTCGCCTTCGTGCACGGCCACGCCAACCACTCGGCGCTGCGCCGCATCGAGCGCCCGGAGCTGCCCGACGCCGCGCTCGACGTGCTGGCGCGCGGCATCGCCCACCGGCACGTCGTCGGCGCCGTCGTGTTCGCGCATCTCGGCCCGGTCGCCTACCCGGAGCTCATCGCACAGTTCGCGGATTTCTTCCTGCAGGTCGAGGGCGCGGAGTGGTCGGTGGTGTCGGGCACGGTGCACGGCGAGCTTCACGTGTCGGTGCGCAACGTCGGCTACGTCCGCGCCGCCGGCGAGGTCATTCGCTCCGCGTTCGGCGATCTCGGAGGCGCCGGCGGTCACCGCTCCATGGCGAAGGCGGTGATCCGCCTCCGTGACTGGCGCACGCGCCACGGGGTGGCGACGTCCCGCGCGCTGGCCAACGGCATCGTCACGCGCTTCACGCGCGCGCTGCGGAGCTGACCGTGGAAGGCGCCGGGCGGCTCACGGAATCCATCAAGGAGCTGCTCGGCGCCGGGCGTGCCGAGCGGCTGGCCGACGTGCTCGAGCAGTCGCACGCCGCCGACGTGGCGGCCGCGCTGCGCGAGCTGTCGCTGCCGGACCAGGTGCATCTCTTCCGGCTGCTGGCGCCGCAGCAGGCCGGAGACGTCCTCTCCGAGCTCGACGACGCCACGCGCACCGAGCTCGTGCGCGCGCTCGACGAGGTCGAGATCTCGCGCATCCTCGATCGGATGCCCTCCGATCAGGTGGTCGACGTGGTCGAGGAGCTTCCGCGTGAGGAGGCCGACAAGCTCCTGGACCTCATGCAGGAGGAGAAGTCCGAGGAGGTCCAGGAGCTCCTCGAGTACGGCGAGAAGACCGCCGGCCGGCTCATGTCGCCGCGTTTCATCGCCGTCTTCGAGAATGCGACCGTGGGCGAGGCCATCGAGCACATCCGCAAGGCGGCCTCCGGCGACAACGCGTTCTACCTCTACGTCGTCGACGAGCACGAGCACCTGGTCGGGGTGGTGCCGCTCCATCGGCTGCTCGCGACCAATGCGGCCACGCCGATCCGCACCATCCGCAACGACAGCATCGAGAGCGTCAGCGTCCACACCGACCAGGAGGAGGTCGCGCGGCTCGCGCGGCGGTACAAGCTGCTCGAGGTGCCGGTGGTGAATGCCGCGCGCCGGCTCGTCGGCGCCATCAGCGCCGACGAGGTGATCGGCGTCATCGACGAGGAGGCGACGGAGGACATCCAGCGCCTCGGCGGCGTCGGCGGCGACGAGACGGTGCTCGATCCGCCACGCCAGGTGTTCCGGTCGCGCATGACCTGGCGGCTCATCAATCTGGGCACCGCCGTACTCGCCGCCTCCGTCATCGGCCTCTTCGAGTCGTCGATTCACGCGGTGGCCACGCTCGCGGTGTTCATGCCCATCGTCGCCTCCATGGGCGGCATCGGCACGACGCAGACGGCGACGGTGGTGGTACGCGGCCTCGCCGTCGGCGATCTCACGCGCGGCGTCCTGCGCCGCGTGCTCATGAAAGAGGTGTGGCTCGGCGTGACCACCGGCGCGGCCAACGGCCTGGTGATTGCTGTCATCGCTTATCTGTGGAAGGGACTGTGGCTGTTGTCACTGATACTCGGGGCCGCGATGATCATCAACATGTGCGTCGCCGCGGTCGTCGGCACGCTCGTGCCGGTGGCGTTGAAGGCGTTTCGCGTGGATCCCGCGATCGCGTCCAGCGTGATCATCACGACGTTCACCGATGTCTGCGGTTTCTTTTCGTTTTTGGGGCTGGCGACGCTGCTCATCCGGTTTTTGCTGTAGCGCGACAAGGGCTTGGCAATGCGGGAGTCGCCCGGGTAAAATACGCTCGAAAATCGACGGCCTCGATCCGAGCACGCTAGGGGGGTACCACGTGGACGTAGCGCTGGAGAAGAGGCAGGTCGAGCGCGCCTACGAGCTGTTGGCACCGGTTTACGACTTCATCTTCGATTGGATCTTCGCACCGGGGCGCATGGCGGCGGTGAGCCAGCTGGCGCTCACGCCGAGCGACACGGTGCTCGAAGTCGGCATCGGCACCGGGCTCAATCTGCCGCTCTACCCGCCGCTGACGCAGCTCACCGGCATCGATCTCTCATCGGAGATGCTCGACAAGGCGGTCGAGCGCGTGCAGAACCTCGCGATGCCGAACGTGACGCTCAAGGTGATGGACGCGACCTCGCTCGACTTCGCCGACAACGAGTTCGACAAGGCGCTGGCGACGTACACGATCTCGGCCGTGCCCGATCCGGTGGCCGTGCTGCGCGAGATGCGACGCGTGGTGAAGCCAGGCGGGACGATCGTGATCCTGAACCACTTCCGCAGCGAGGGACGGATCACCAGCCGCGCCGAGGACCTCGTGGCGCCGGTGTGCACGCGTCTCGGGTGGAAGTCGAACCTGGCCATGAAGCCGCTGCTGGCCGACGTCGGCCTCGCGCCCGAGCTCGTGCAGAAGGTGAACATGTTCAACGGGTGGCGCCTCGTGAAGTGCGTCAACCGCAAGTAGCGGTCGGCCTCCTCACTCTCGCCGCCGCCTTCGCCCTCGCTAGTCCGGTCGTCCTGGCCGCGCGCGCGCTGGTCCTGAGCGCGGCGTTCCTCGCGGAGTTCCTCAGCGACGGCGCCATCCCCGCGCTCACGACGCTGACGCCGCCACCGGCCATCGTCGCCGTCGACGCCGACACCGATCGCTATCGACCAACCGGCCTCGCTTCGGAGATGCCGCTCGTCCTCGTGCACGGACTCACACCCCACGGCAAGAACGACCCTCGTCTGCGCCAGGCGGCGCGCCTGCTCGCGCGCGCCGGCTTCGACGTGCTGGTCCCGACCATTCCGGGTCTGACGCGCGGGCGTCTACGTCCCGAGGACGCGCACCCGGTGATGGCGGCGCTGGCGGCACGGCCCGAGCCGGCGCGGCTCGTGAGCGTCAGCATCGGCGCCGCGCCCGCGTTTCTCGCCGCCGCCGATCCCACGTCCGGCGGACGCGTGCGCATGCTCCTGGCCCTCGGGCCGCACGCGTCCGTCCTCGAGCTCATCCGCTTTCATCTCACCGGCGAATACGCGTGGCGGACGGTGCGCGGTCGTGTCACGCGCGATCCGGCGGTCGCCCGCCCGATCATCGACGCCAACGTCGAGCTCGCCGATGCGCCCTTGCGCGCGGCGCTCGCCAGCGGCGACACCGCGCGCGTGGAAGCGGCCATCGCCGCCCTGCCCGAAACGACGCGCGCGCTCGTCGACGCCCTCTCACCGGAGCGCGCGGTGGCGCGCATCCGCGCCCCGATCGTGCTCGTGCACGGCCGCGCTGACCCGGCCGTTCCGTACTCGGAAAGCCTGCGGCTGGCGGCAGCCCGCCCCGCCGGCACGCGCGTCGTGCTCGTCGGCGCCATCGGCCACGTCGAGGGCGCGGCGGGACCGAGCGGCGTGGGGGATGCCGCCCGCTTGCTCGGCGTCGTCTACGAGCTACTCGCGCTCGACTGAGAGCCGGGCGACCGACCGTCGACGGGACGCTGGACGTTCCACGCCGACAGCTTGGCGAGGACGGTGTTGCGATGGACGCCGAGCAGGCGCGCCGCGCGGCTCACGTTCCACTGCACGCGCTCCAGCACGCGGAGCACGTATTGCCGCTCGAAACGATCGCACGCCTCGCGCAGCGGCACGCCGTCGTCCTCACTCAGTCGCGGGCCCGTCTCCGGCATGGCCACGTCGAGGGGAACATCCTGCAGGTGCAGGACCGGCGCCGAGGCGAGCACGACCGCTCGGTGGATGACGTTCTCGAGCTCCCGCACGTTGCCGGGCCAGTCGTAGCGCGCGAGCACTTCGAGCGCGCCGGCGGACACCGCGCGCACATCGCGGTTGCAGTCACGGGCCGCCTTTCGCACGAAGTGCTCGACGAGATACGGGATGTCGTCGCGGCGCTCGCGCAGCGGTGGCACGTGAATCGGCACGACGTTCAGCCGATAGTAGAGATCTTCGCGGAACGTCCGCGCGCGCACGGCCGCCTTCAGATTGACGTTCGTCGCCGCCAGCACGCGAACGTCCACCGGCACCGTGCGTTGGCCGCCCACGCGCTCGAACTCGCGCTGCTGCAGCACACGCAGGAGCTTGGCTTGCAGGTCGAGACGCAGCGAGCCGATCTCGTCGAGGAACACCGTCCCGCCCTGGGCCAGCTCGAAGCGCCCGAGCCGTCGGGCGTGCGCGCCCGTGAACGCGCCCTTCTCGTGGCCGAAGAGCTCCGATTCGATGAGCGTCTCCGGAATGGCCGCCACGTTCACGGCCACGAACGGCTGGGTGGCCCGTTCGCTCTTGTGGTGGATGGCGCGGGCGATCAGCTCCTTGCCCGTTCCGCTCTCTCCGGTGATCAGCACGGTGGTCGGCGTCGGCGCGATCTGCGTGATCAGCTGGTAGACGCGCACCATCTCCGGATGCCGGCCGATCATGCCCTCGAAGCCGATGGAGGCCTCGATGCCGCTCGGCGTCAGCACCGAGCGCAGACAGAGCACTTCACGCTCGAGCGCGCGTTTCTCGAGTGCCCGGTCGGCGAGGCCGACGATATCGTCGACGTCGAAGGGTTTGGTGAGGTAATCGTAGGCGCCGCGCTTGAGCGCGTCCACCGCCGTGCGCACCTCGCGCACGGCCGTGGCCAGCACGACGACCACGGTGGGATCGAGCGCCTTGACGCGCGGCAGGACATCGACGCCGGCCTCGCCCGGCATGCGCTGGTCCAGCATCACGAGGTCGACGTCGTGCGCGGCCAGGACTTCGAGCGCGGCTTCGCCATTCTCGGCTTCGAGGACCTCGCACGTCTCCTCGAGAATGGCCCGCACGGAGGCGCGCACTCCTTCCTCGTCGTCGACGACCAGTACCGTCCCCCGTCGCTGCATCGTCGGCAAAGGCGGCTCGATCACGACGTCGCGCGGGGTCACGGCCGGCCGGCGCGCTCGAGGACGACGTACTGGTTGCGAGCCTCGGCGCCCGGGCGGTGCACGTAGAGCAGCGCCGAGTCGCCGGGCGCCAGGGCACCCAGCGCGCGCCGCAGCTCGGCCGGGTCGGACACCGGCCGGCGGTCGACCTCCAGGATGACGTCGCCGCGCCGCAGTCCCGCCGCGTCGGCGGGGCTCCCGGTCGCGACGTCCGCCACCACGACACCGCGGGTATACGGCACTTTCAGCCGGTCGGCGAGATCGCTGGACAGCGCCTCGGCGCGAAGGCCGAAGCCCTCGGCCGCGGGTTCCACGGCGACCGGCGTGACGTCCTCGGCCGGCATCTCGGCGACGGTGACGGTGAGCGGCACGTGCTTGTTGTCGCGAACGACGGTGAGCTTCGCCGCCTGGCCGGGCGCGATGCCGGCCACGCGCCGCTGAAGGTCCGGCACCTCCCGAATGCGCGCGCCGCCGAACTCCACGACGACGTCGCCCGGTCGGACGCCGCCCGTGTCGGCCGGCCCGCCCTTCATGACATCGGCCACCAGAACGCCCTCGCGCTCACGCACGCCGAAGGTGCCCGCCAGCTCGTCGGTGACGTCCTGGATGACCACGCCGAGCCAGCCGCGCACGACGCGCCCTTGCGTGATGAGCTGTCCCATCACCGCGCGCGCCTCGTTGATCGGAATCGAGAAGCCAATGCCCTGGCCAGTCGCGACGATGGCAGTGTTGATGCCGATGACCTTGCCGTCGATGTTCAGCAGCGGACCACCGGAGTTGCCGGGATTGATCGAGGCGTCCGTCTGGATGAAGTTCTCGTAGGTCGTCACGCCCACGCGGTTCCGCGCGGTGGCCGAGATGATGCCGACGGTCACCGTGCGATCGAGGCCGAACGGATTGCCGATCGCGATCGCCCACTGGCCGACGCGCAGACGGTCGGAGTCGGCGAGCTCGGCCACCGGCAATGGCGCCGGCGCGTCGACTTTCAGCACGGCCAGGTCGGTCTTGGGATCACGTCCCACGAGCGTGGCCGAGAACTTTCGCGAGTCCGAGAGTCGCACGGTGATGTCCCGAGCGTTCTCGATCACGTGGTTGTTCGTCAAGATGTATCCTTTTGCATCCACAATCACGCCGGAGCCGCTCGCGCGACCGTCGTCACGGGGACGGCGACGGAAGTACCGCTCGTAGAGCTCATCGCCGAAAAACTCACGGAACCGCTCGTCACCCTCGCCGCCGCTCGGCGCCGCGCTGCGGTCGGGCACGGCGCTCACGTTGACGACGGCCGGCGTCACGCGATCCGCCACGGCCGTGAACGCCTCCTCCATCGCGCGCAGGACACTGCGCGGATCGGCCTCGCCCTTCGGCTGCGGGCGTCCGGCATTCGGGCGCGGTTTGGCGCTGGTCTGAGCGGCGGCCGGGGCGACGAGCACGAGCACGGCGAGCGCGGCCAGGATGGCTTTCATCGGAGCGAGCAATTCTACCGCCGCCGACCCGGACTATGCCAGAGCGACGAGGTGAAGCTCGAGCACGCGTCGGGTCGTCGCCGCCACCGGCGCCGCCGCGGCACGCCTCAGCCCGGCCACCCAGATGATGTCGCCGTCGGCCTCGACCACCGGCACCCGTCCGCGCCGCCAGCGCGGGATCTTGGCGTCGATCAGCAGCGACTTGAGGCGCCGCTCGCCGCCGCCGAAGGCCGCGAGGCGATCACCGCGGTGTCGCGGACGCACGAGCAGGCGCGGCGGCAGCCGGTCGGCGTCGAAGGCGACGCGCTCGGCGTCGCGCGGCAGCGCGTAGGTCGTGGCGGTCACGACGCGCGCCTCGATCGCGCGCCCGATCTCCGGCAGCTCCACACGGCCCGGCACGTGGAGCATGCGTGCCGGCAGCGGCGGCAGCGGCGCCGCCGCCACGCGCACGCGGTGGCCGCTGACCTCCACGACGACACCGCCCAGGCGGAACGGTCGGCGGAGCGGCGTCGGCCCCAGCACTCGCCGCAGGCCGCGATGCCCCCACGCGCGGAGCGGCGCGCGGCTCCCGAGACCGGCGGCGGCCGCCCGCAAGACCTCGGCCGCGACGGCCACCGGCAGGTCGGCCAGCGCAGCACGCGACAGCGTCAGCCCATCCTGGCCGCGATCGGCGAGCCGCTCGAGCTCGCGCGCGCCGACTTGCTCGAGCGTGTCCACGGTCTGCCGCGCGGCGCGAGCGACCGCGGCCAGTCGCGACACGATCTCCGGATCGAAGGCCGAGCCGAGCAGCGGCAGCAGCTCGTGTCGCACGCGGTTGCGAAAGAATTTCGGATCGGCGTTGGAGGGATCCTCGACCCACGGCAGGCTGGCCCCTTCCAGCAGTGCCACCGCATCGCGATGCCGCGCCTCGATGAGGGGCCGGATGATCCGTCCCCGGACCGGCGGAATCCCCGCCAGCCCGCGCACGCCGGTCCCCTCGATCAGCCGCATCATCACGGTCTCCGCCTGATCGTCCGCGGTGTGGCCCAGCGCGATCCGCACGGCCCCCACGCGATCGGCGGCCGCATCGAGCGCGGCGTGCCGGACTGCGCGCGCCGCGGCCTCGAGCGAGCCCGGCCCCACGTGCACACGCGCGACCTCGACAGGTACGCCGAGCCGCGCACCCAGTCGCGTGACGAGCTCGGCGTCGGCGGCCGAGTCGGGGCGCAGACCGTGATCGACGTGCAGCACGTGAAGGCTGAGCCGCCACGCGACGGAGAGGTCGAGGAGCGCGACGAGAAGCGCGACGGAGTCAGCACCACCGGACACGCCCACGAGGACCGTCTCGCCGCCGGTCAACATCGCATAGCGGCGGAGCGTGCGCTCGACCCTCTCCGCCAGCGACATCGCTAGCCGCCCTGCAGCCCGACCCAGACCTCGCCGTCCTCGAAGTGCTCCTTCTTCCACACGGGAACGGTGCGCTTCAGCGTGTCGATCGCATAGCGACAGGCGTCGAAGGCGTCGCCACGATGTGCGGCGGAAACGGCGATGAGCACCGACGACTCCCCGATCTCGAGACGCCCGATGCGATGGAGCATCGCGATGCGGCGCACTCCGTCCCACCGGGCGCGGATGGCGGCGCCGATCTCTCGCAGCTTCGCCTCCGCCATGGCCGCATGCGCTTCGTATTCGAGGAACTTCACCGGCCGGCCGTCCGTCTGATTGCGCACGACGCCGGAGAACATGACGATGCCTCCGGCCCCCGGGTCGTCGACCTCGGCGGCGACGGCGTCCGGCGACAGCGGACCGTCGACGACGCGATAGACGTCGCCGCCGCCGGCGGGGCTGCCACCGCTCACGGGCGGAAAGAAACAGAGCTCGTCGTCGGGATGCAGCGGATGGTTGCCTTCGACGTAGTCGTGACCGACAGCGAAGAGCGTGTAGGGACGGTACCGCGCGAGCTCCGGATGACGCTCGACCATGGCCGTCCAGGCCGTCTCGACGGTACCGCCCTCGGGAAGCTCGACGTCGACTCGCTCTCGACCGGTGGCTTCACGGTACCGCGCGAAGAGACGCACGCGGACACGCATGGACTAGAAACCTCGCGGATTATCGAGGCGCGCCACGGCTCCGCCGGGGCGTGCCGAGCGATGGGGGGTGTGGGGGGCCATTTCGGGGTCCCCCACGTTCTTGGAGCGCGCCGCGGCTCCTCCGGAGCGTGCCGAACGATGGGAGGTGTGGGGGGGCCATGTTGGGGTCCCCCACGCCTTCTAGAAGCGGTGAGACTGACCGCAGCCGCAGCTGGACTTCACATTCGGGTTCTTGATCGCGAACCCGGCGCCCATCATGTCGTTCTGGACGAAGTCGATCTCGCTGCCCTGCAGATACGGCGCGCTCATCTTGTCGATGTACACCTTGATGCCCTGCGCATCGACGACGTTGTCGTCGGCCTGCTGCTGATCTTCCCAGCCGAGCTCGTACGACATTCCGGAGCACCCGCCGCCCACCACCCGGACGCGCAGGCCCCACTCCGGCTTGCCCTCTTCCAGGCGAAGCTCAGATACTTTTTTGGCGGCCGTCTCGCTCATCGTGATCATTCGATCCTCCCGTAAAACAAGAACCTTTCAGGCCCGACGCCTAGCGCCATCGTATCACAGGATTCCACCCGCGGGCAGGAGCGTGAGCTCCTCCAGCGCGGCGTGCGGCGGCAGCGTGACCATGAGCACGGCCGCGCGGGCGACGTCCTCGGGGCGCAGCATCTTTTCCCGCGGCGGAGTGGCGCCCAGGGCGTCCCAGATCGGCGTATCCACGGCGCCGGGCACGAGGACACCGACACGGACGCCATGCGGCCGCATCTCCTCGGCGAGCACCCGACTGAACGCGTCGAGACCGGCCTTGGTGGCCGTGTACACGGCCGAGCCGGGCAGCGCGCGCTTGGAGGCGATCGACGAGAGATTCAGGATGGTGCCGGACCGCTGGCGCATCATCACGGGCAGGACCGCGCGACAGCACATGATGGCCGCCCGCAGGTTCAGCGTCAGCATCGCGTCCCAGTCGCCAGGCTTCGTATCGGCCAGCGGGCCGAAGGACGCGAGACCGGCCGACGTGACCAGAATGTCGACGCGGTTCGTTTCCTGGGTCGCCTGCTCGACCAGCGCTTCCACGGCCATGTCCTGCGTGACGTCGGTCGGAATGGCGAGCGCGCGTCCACCGGCCTCGCGGACCTCGGCGGCAACGGTGGCGAGGTCGGCGCGCGACCGCGAGGCCAGCACCACCGTCGCGCCCTCGGCGGCGAACGCGCGCGCGATGGCGCGGCCGATGCCGCGGCCGGCGCCGGTGACGATCGCGGTCTTGCCTTCGAGCGCGTTGCTCATAGCTGCACTCCCCGACTGCTCTTGATGAGCTCCATGAATTCCGCGCGCGTCTCCGGCCGATCGCGGAAGCCGCCGAGCATGGCCGAGGTCACGGCCTTCGAGTTCTGCTTCTCAACGCCGCGCATCAGCATGCACAGGTGGATGGCTTCCATCACGACCGCGACCCCGCGCGGCTCGAGCGCATCATTGAGCGCGTTGGCGATCTGCGTGGTGAGACGCTCCTGCACCTGTAAGCGCTTGCTGAACATGTCCACGAGCCGCGGGATCTTCGATAACCCGAGGATCTTGCGCTTCGGCATGTATGCCACGTGGCATTTGCCCACGAAGGGCAGGACATGATGTTCACAGAGACTCGCGAAGTCGATGTCCTTCACGATGACCATCTCATCGTAATTCTCGACGAACAGCGCGTCGTTCAGAATATCGCTGACGTTCTGATCGTAGCCCGAGGTGAGATAGCGCAGCGCCTTCTCCACGCGCTCCGGTGTCTTGGCCAGGCCTTCGCGCTGCGCGTCCTCGCCGAGCTCCTTCAGCAGCTGCTCGATCAGCTTCGCGATCATCCGCCGTCCCCTCGATATTCGAATCGATTCTTCGCCGTCTCCACCACCGACACGCGCCGCAGGCTCCCGACCGCCGGCGCCAGCATACGCCAGAACGCGCGCGCCAGGCTCTCGCCGGTGGTGATCACACCGGCCAGCTCCGGCGCGTCCTCCAGCTTGTGATGGTCGACCTGGTCGAGCACGAGCCGCTCCACCCGCTCGTCGAGCGCCGCCAGATCCACCGCCATGCCGGTGACGGCATCGGGAATGCCGGCCACCGTCACCTCGACATAGTAGTTGTGGCCATGCGGGCGGTGGCACGGCCCATACAGCGCCGCGTTGGCCTCGCGTGACAGCGCGGGATTGGTGAGCTCGTGAGCCGCGCTGAAGTGATAGACGCGCGTCAGCATCACCTCACGTGCCATCGTATTCCACCGACAGCGTCGCGTCCTCCCACACGCGCACCGACGCCAGTCGATCGCCGCCGAGCTTCGGCGCCAGGAGATCCCACACCGCCAGTGCGATGTTCTCCGTCGTCGGCACCCGGTCGCGAAAGAGGGGATCCGCGTTCAGATCGGCGTGGTCGAAGCGATCGACGATCGTCTCGCCGACCACGCGCTTGAGCTCCGCGAGGTCGATCACCATCCCCGTCCGCTCGTCGATCTCGCCGTGCACCGTGACGTCCACGGTGTAATTGTGCCCGTGGGGGACGGTCAGCCGTCCGAACACGCGCTCGTTCTCCGCGGCCGACCACGCGTTGACCCAGTACCGATGGCCGGCAGCGAAGCTGAACCGTCGGGTCGAGCGCGCGCGCGCCATCTAGGGCAGCGCCTCCAGCAGCCGCGCCGCCACCGGCTGCAGATCGAACGCCTCCGCCCGACGTCGGCCGTTGTCGCCGAGCTCGCGTCGCAGCGTCGTGTGCATCAGGAGTTTTTCGATCGCCATGGCCAGCTCCTCCGGACTGCGCGGAGTGACGAGCACTCCTGTGCGGCCGTCATCGACCACTTCGGGCACCGCGGCCGCGCGACATGCCACCACCGGCAGCCCGGCGGCCATCGCCTCCGTGAAGACGATCCCGAAGCCTTCCTGAACGGTCGGCAGGCAGAAGCAGTCCGCTCCCACGTATTCTACGGCCAACGCCTGACGGGAGATCTCGCCCAGAAACGTGGCCGTCTCGGCGAGCGCGAGATCCGCGGCGAGGCGCTGCAGCCGGTCGGACTCCGGCCCCGCTCCTACGATGCGCAGCCGGAGGTCAGGGATTCGAAGTCGGAGCCGGTGCGCCGCGCGCAGCAGGTCCTCCAGACGCTTGCGCGGGTACATCCTGGCCACGGACAGCACGGTCGGGGCCGCGCTCGATCGTGGGGGGGCGGCCGCAAACCGCCGCCGCCACTCTCCGAGATCGATCGGCTCGGGCACGACGGCGATGGATCCGGCGGGGACACCATAGACCTCGTGCGCCACCGCGGCGGAGTAGCGACTGGGCACGATGACGCGATCGGCGGCGTGAACGTTGCGGCGTTCCCAGCGCGCTTGCACGGCGAGCAAGGCGCGCACGAGCCCGCGCTCGTTGCGAAGCTCGTCGGCGATGATGCCCTTCAGCATGACCGCATACGGCATGCGCGGGCTCCGGCGCGGAGCCCACAGGAAGCCGTCGAGGTCGACGCCGATGACGACGTCGGCGCGGGGCGATGTGTGGAGCAGCGCGCGGTTGTAGCGCCAGCGATCGAAGGTGTGGACGCCGGAGCGCCGCGCGAGCGGCCGGAGGCTCGCCGTGTGGCCGAGCCGCGCCAGTCCGCGCATCACACCGTCGATCGCGACCCACGTTCCGCTGCCTTCGGTCGGGCTCGGCGGCGTCGAGCTGAGGAACTCGAGGCGCACGCGGCTCAGCGGCCCTGGAACTTGGGCGGGCGCTTTTCCAGAAACGCCCGCGTGCCCTCCTTGTAGTCCGCGCTCTCGAACGCTTCGCGCGACAGATCGCGCAGCTGACGGCGTCGCTCGTCGGTGAAGCCCGCGCGATAGAACGAGATGGCCTGCTTGCTGCCGCGCACGGACTGCGGCGCATTGTCGGCGACGGTCTGCAGATAGTCGTACGTCGCGCGCTCCAGCGCGTCGGCGGGGAGCAGCCGCTGGATCAGCCCGATGGCGAGCGCCTCACGATCGTCGACCGTGCGCGCGCTGAACAGGATGTCCTTCGCATAGGCCGGTCCGACGAGGTCCACCAGCTGACCGATTGCGTCCGGCGGGTACACGATGTTGAGACGCGCCGCCGGAATCCCGAACTTCGAGCCCTGGGCCGCGAAGCGCAGGTCGCACGCCATGGCAATGCCCATGGCGCCGCCCATGCAGAAGCCGTAGATCATCGCGATCGTCGGCTTGGGGCACTCCCGAATGGCGGCGTAGGCGGCGCCGGTGGCGGTGTTGTACCGCTGGGCGCTCTCCAGATCCTTGCGCTGCTGCTCGAACTCCGAGATGTCGGCGCCGGACGCGAACGCGACGGTCCCGGCGCCCCGGTAGACGATGGCGCGCACGGAGTCGTCCTTCACCAGCCCCTCCGTGAGACGCGCGATGTCGACCCACATCGCGTAGGTGATGGCATTGCGCGTGCGCGGGCGATTGAAGACCACCGTGGCGATGGCGCCCGTGTGCTGGACGAGCAGGTCGGACTCGGCGGGCTGGGTCACGAGCGTGCAGTGTAGCAGAAGGCGTCGGGCGGGCAGCGACGGCGCCGCGCGCCCGACGCGGCCGAGCTAGAAGCTGCGCGCGGGCGACGGCTTGTGATTCCCCTCGGCCATGGAGCGCGCGCCCTTCGAGACGACGGTGAAGCAGACGTCGTAGACGAAGATGGCGACCGCCGCTCCGATGAACGGGCCGAGCCAGTAGATCCAGTGGTGGCTCCACACGCCGGCCACCAGGGCGGGCCCGAACGCACGAGCGGGATTCATCGAGCCGCCGGTCAACGGTCCGCCGACGAGCTGACCGAGAATGACGATGAGACCGACGATGGCCAGACGCACCGGCGAGCCACCGCGCGCGGCGGCCAGCACGGCGGCCACGAGCACCGACGTGAGCACGATCTCGGTCACGAGGCCACCGCCCACGGTCATGCGCGACGCGAGCATGTCGGAGCCCAGGGTGCCATGCATCGAGGTCGGGATCATGACCATCAGCAGGAGCGAGCCGACGACGGCGCCCGCGCATTGCGACAGCATGTACAGGACCGCCTTCGCGGCTCGGATGTGCTTGGACATCAGCGCGGCGAGCGTCACGGCCGGGTTGAGATGGCCGCCGGAAACCGGCTGGGCAGCCGCCACGAACACGGCATACGCCACGCCGTGCGCGAGGGCGATCGCGAGCAGCCGCGCCGAGGACATGCGCTCGGCGAGCAATCCCCCCGTCACGGCCACCGTGCCCGCGCTGAACACGACGAAGAGCAGCGTGCCCAGAAACTCCGCCATCAGCGCGCGGCGGCCGTCACGCGACGCAAACTCCGCTTGCAGCTGGTGGACGACCATCAGTCCATTGCCGTTCGACGATTGCCGTTTCATCCCCCCGTCCCCTCCTGTTGTCGCGCCTGCAACCGACGCGCGTACCAGTCCGCGCAAGCTGCGCGGTGGATGGATGGATCGGACATCCGCGGGTAGGATGCCGAGCAAGGGCGATGCCGAACGGTCGCCCTGGCAGGTGAAGACGTTAAGCAGGTGGAGATATTAAATGGATGGGCCGCGCGGCACGGACAACTGAGACGCCGGCATGGCACCTATGGTGACAGTTGGACATGGGGCGCGACATGGCCCCGTCGGCCAAGGCGAGGCGGTCCCGTTCTAAACCGCCAGGTAGCCGCCGTCGACCACGAGCTCCGTGCCGGTAACGTAGGACGCTTCGTCAGAGGCAAGGAACAGGACGGCATGAGCGACCTCTTCGACACGCCCCTCCCGCTTCATCGGCACCGCATTCAGCATCTTCGCGCGCCAGGCCGGGTCGGCCGACACCTTCGACGTCCGCATCGGCGGCATGAACCCCGGGTGCACGGAGTTCACGCGGATGCCGTCCTTCGCGTACTGAACCGCCGCGGATTTCGTCATGAGACGGACGGCGCCTTTCGAGGCGTTGTACGCCATGTGAATCATGGACTGGCCGACGAACCCGGAGATCGACGAGATGTTGACGATCGCGCCGCCGCCGGCCTCGCGCATGCGCGGAATGGCGTGCTTCATCCCGAGGAACACGCCCTTGGCGTTGACGTTCATGAGGGTGTCCCAGGCGGCCGTGCTCATCGTGTCGGGATCGAACGTGCCGCTGATCCCGGCGTTGTTCACGAGCACATCGAGCCGGCCGAATGCGTCCACGGTCGCCTGCACGGCCTTCTCCCAGTCCGCCTCGCTGGTGACGTCGAGCTTCACGAAGCGCGCCTGGCCACCGCCGGCGGCGATTTTATCCGCGACCTGTCGCCCTTCGGCCTCGAGCACGTCACCGACGACGACGCGCGCGCCCTCCCGTGCGAACACCATCGCCTCGCTCTGCCCCATGCCGCTCGCCCCGCCGCTCACGAGCGCCACCTTGCCCTGGAGTCGCATGGCCGTCTTCCTCCCGTCGGTGAGTCCGCGCGAAAAAGTGGTGGCGGTGGGAGGAATTGAACCTCCGACACGGGGCTTATGAGACCCCTGCTCTGCCGCTGAGCTACACCGCCGTGACGAACGACGCTACGGCGCGGTAGAGGATTCTACCGTAGCGATGTGCCTTCTGCCGAACCACCGGAAGGCGACCATGACGCGCGGCCGGCACTGATACACTCAGCGGACGATGGCGAAGCGTCGACCCGGGGACCCGTCACGATCGGGCGTCGGGCTTTCTTCGACGGACGCGCTGCTGCTCGAGCAGCACGAAGCCGCGCTGCGTCTGGCGGCCATCGTCAACTCCTCGGACGACGCCATCGTCAGCAAGACGCTGGAGGGAATCATCGTCTCCTGGAATCCGGCCGCGGAGCGGATGTTCGGCTGGGCGGCCGGCGAGGTCATCGGCAAGTCGATCACGATCATCATTCCTCCGGACCGGCTCGACGAGGAAGAGAACGTGCTGGCGCAGCTGCGCCGCGGACAGACAATCGACCACTACGAGACGATGCGCATCCGCAAAGACGGCGTGGCCATCCCGATCTCGCTCACCGTCTCACCGGTCCGCGATCCGAGCGGCGCCATCGTCGGCGCCTCGAAGATCGCGCGCGACATCAGCGACCGCCGTCGTGTCGAGGAGGAGCGCGCGCGCCTGCTGACGCAGGAGCGGGCCGCCCGCCAGGAGGCCGAGCGCGCGAGCCGGGTGAAGGACGAGTTCCTGGCCACGCTCTCACACGAGCTGCGCACGCCGCTCACCTCGATCATGGGCTGGGTCCGGATGCTACGGCAGCGCACGCTGGATGGCGATGCCGCCGAGCGCGCGCTCGAGATCGTCGATCGCAACGCGCAGTCGCTCAAGCACCTGGTGGAGGACATCCTCGACATCTCGAGCATCACGATGGGCCGCTTCCGGCTGGAGAGCGTGCCGGTGGATCTGCCGAGCGTCGTGCGCGCCGCCGTCGATGCCGTGCGCCATGCGGCCAACGCGAAGAACATTCGGCTCGACGTGTTCGTGGACCCTCGTGTGCGGCCGGTGGCCGGCGACGCCGGGCGCCTGCAGCAGGTGGTCTGGAATCTCGTCTCGAATGCCGTCAAGTTCACGCCGGACGGCGGTCACGTGGAGGTTAGCCTCGCGCCGAGCGGCTCCTATGCCGAGATTCGTGTCCGCGATGATGGCCAGGGCATCGCCGCGGACTTCGCGCCACGCCTCTTCGAACCGTTCTCCCAGCAGGACGCGTCGACCACGCGCCACCACGGCGGGCTCGGAATGGGCCTGGCCATCGTGCGGCATCTCGTCGAGGTCCACGGCGGCACGGTCAGTGCCGAAAGCGCGGGGCCTGGCCAGGGCGCGACGTTCATCGTCCGCCTGCCTCAAGTGCTCGGCCGGCTGACCCGCGTCGAGAAGCCGGAAGTCGACACGCTCACCCTCCTCGGCGGCCTGCACGTCCTCGCGGTGGAAGACGAGCCGGACACCCGTGAGCTCATCGCCACCGTGCTGCGGCAAGCCGGCGCCGACGTCGCGGTGGCGGCGTCGGTCGACGAGGCGCTCGGCGTGCTGACGACGTCGGCGCCGGACGTCGTGCTCTGCGATATCGCCATGCCCGGGCGCGACGGCTATGAACTGCTCCGCGAGGCGCGGCGACGACCGGCACTCGCGCGCACACCGTTCGTCGCACTGACCGCCCACGTCCAGGAGACGGACCGCCGGCGCACCCTCGCCGAAGGGTTCGAGGTCCACCTGCCGAAGCCGGTGGATCCGGTCGAGCTCGTCGAAGTCGTTCGCACCATCAGCGGCCGATAGTTGCGCGAGCAGAAAAAGGATTGTTGGTATAATCCGCACGGGCAACTCCAAAGTAGCGATTCCGGCTACTTAAGCGCACCGCTCGGAGGAATCTCAATGCAGTTTCGGCAATACCCCTGGCACGATGCTTCCCGGCCCTCCCTGGCGTCGCTCGAGGACGACGATCTGGAAAACGATGACGTCGACGAAGAGGACGACGACAACCTCGATGAGGTCGCCGACGAGGATGACGACGAAGACGACGACGAGGACGAGGACGACGAGGACGACGATTTCGACGAAGATGACGACGGCTTCGCCGACCTCGACGACGACGAGGGCGATGACGAGGACGATGAGGATGACGAGGACGACCTCGACGACGATCTAGACGACGAGGACGACGAGGACGAGGACGAGGACGACGACGACGACGAGGAGTAGTCCACCGAACGACAGGAGGCGGGAAACATGGCGCTAGCCAGTGCCGAGGGTTGGCTGTTTCTGCTGCGATGGTTACATTTTCTCGCCGGTATCACCTGGATCGGCATCCTGTACTACTTCAACTTCGTGCAGACGCCGTTCTTCGCCAAGGCGGAGCCCGCCGTCCGCAGTGGCATGATCGCCGGGAGTCTCGTCGGCCGCGCCCTCTGGTGGTTCCGCTGGGGCGCCATGCTCACCTTCATCACCGGCTGGCTCTACCTGCTCCACGTGATGTTCGCCCAGTACGGCGGGGTGGGTGGGTTCTTCGCGACGGCCTATGGGTGGAAGATCTTCTTCGGCGGCATGCTGGGATCGCTGATGTGGTTCAACGTCTGGTTCGTGATCTGGCCCGCGCAGCAAATCGTGATCGCCTCGGCATCACAGGTCGCGAAGGGCGGCGCCGCCATCCCCGAGGCCGCGCCGCGCGGCGCGCGGAGCGGCGTCGCGTCCCGGACCAACACGCTGCTGTCGATCCCGATGCTGTTCTTCATGGGCTCGGCCTCTCACCTGAGCCTCGGCAGCCCCACCGGGGCCGGTCAGAAGATCGGCGCGCTCATCCTTCTGCTCGTCGTCATGGCCGCCGCCGAGATCAATGCCATGGTCGGACCCGCGTCGCCCGACAAGGCCGGGGCCGGCAAGAAGCTCTTGGCCACCGTGAGCGGCACGCTGTGGGCCGGCTTCATCCTGACGCTGATCCTCTACGTCGGGCTCGCGATGATCTTCCCCAGAGCCTGACGTCGCCCCTATGCCGAGGGGCGCGGCGCTTGGCCGCGCCCTCGGCATCTGCGCTATTTCAGGTACGCCGCGAGGGCCGGGATGTCGGCGGTGAGCGCCGGCTGCGGCGGCATCACCTTCGTCGGCCGCTTCGGCGCATAGCCGGGCGGATACTCACCGCGGAGCACCTTGGCTTCCAGCAACTCGCGCGTCGCACCCTTCAGGGGCGGGCCGACGGGGCCCGCGATCGCCGGATTCGTGTTGTGGCACTGGATGCACTGCGCGAGGTAGACCTGCTTGCCGCGGCCGGCGAGCGCGTCGCCAGCGCCGTCACTGCAGCCACCGAGCGCGGCGACGAGCGCGCCGCCGACGGCGAGAACGGCGACAGTGCGCAGCGAGCGAGCGGGCGCGGAGATCATCGAAGGGGCGCGACTGTACGCGCCGCTCCGCCGCGTGTCAAACGACGACGCGGATCAGCGCGCGGCGGGCAGCGGACGGAGGCGGGCGCGCGCGGAGCCGAGATCGATGATGCGCGCGGGCATCAGCCGCGGCCGGCGCTCGATCAGCTCGGCGCGCTGCTCGACCAGGGCGGCCATGGTGTCGTCCGCGAAGAGCGGCGTGTGCGGCTGTCGCAGCGCCAGACGAAAGCCGGCGACAGCGAAGCGGAACCGCCAGACCTCGGCGTGCACGCGCGCGCGAAGGCGACGCCATGCTGATGGCGCCGGCGCCGGCTCGGTCACGGGCGGCACCGTGGTCGGCAAGAAGTAAACGTTGGCGGCGCGGACGACCTGGTTCATACGAGCCCCCGGTCTTCCATGAGCTCGGTGACCTGACGGTACGTTCCGGCGAGAGTTTGATCGAAGGACGCCTCCAGCCGATATGCCGTCATGGCGGCAATCACGCGATCACGAGCAGAGTGCGCTTCGGCGGCACGCGCGCGGGCGTCCGCCGCTCGCGCCAGCGAGGCGCGCGCGTCGGCCAGCGAGCCGAGCACGCTCTCGGCGGCGCCGAGCCTCGTGGCAGCG
>DASTCJ010000231.1:0-32205 GCA_035605575.1 Candidatus Methylomirabilota bacterium | reverse complement strand
GCGTGGCGAGGCGGAGCGACGTGGCATCCGCTGGCCGCGCTTTTCGTGCAGCGACTATTTCGCGGACCCACGATGGGCCGCGCCCCAGCGGTTCATCGCGACGATGGGGATGCCGGTCGACGACAACGGAGTGAACCAGGGCGAGAATCTCACGGCGGCCTGTCGGAATGCCGTCATCAACATGATGGCGCTGCTCCAGGATCGCGGCTACACGCGCGAGCAGGCGTACATCATCTGCAGCGTGGCCGTGGATCTGCGCATCAGCAACGTCGTCGACGTGCCGAACTATGTGGTGTCGGCGCTGCTGCCGGAGGACATCTTCGTGTCGTGAGGGCGGCGTCGCTCAGGAAGGCAGCGTGGCGATGAGCAGGCGGCGGGCGTTCTGGCCCATGATCTTTGCCACGTCAGTCTGACTGAAGCCGCGGTCGACGAGCGCGGCCGGGATCGAGGGCCAGTCGGCCCAGTCGGTGAACAGCGCCGAGCGCAAGCTCACGCCGCCGAGATCGGTGCCGATAGCGACGTGCTCGACGCCAACGGCCTCGACCATGCGCTTGATGTGATCGACGAAGGTCGAGAACGAGGCATGACGGGTGGAGATGGGCCACGCGCCAAGCACGCCGCCGGCACTCGCGACCAACCGCGCGTGCTCGCGCGAGACGAAGCGGGCAGAGCCGGTGTCGTCCGCGATGTTCGTGTGCGAGACGAGCATCGGCCGTGTCGACACTTCGAGCGCGCCCCGCACGACCGGCAGCGGCGCATGTGCGAGGTCGACGAGCATCCCCAGCCGATTCATCTCGCGGATGACGTCGCGGCCGAAGGGCGTGAGCCCCTGGTGCACCGGCGGCTCCGTCTGAATGTCGCCCAGCTCGTTGACACGATAGTGCACGAGCTGCAGGGAGCGGACACCGCGATCGTACTGGACGTTTTCGAGTCGCCCCTCGAGGAAGTCTCCGCCTTCGACTGACAGGACGGCGACGCGGGCGCGAGCCGCCGACGCCGCTTCGAGATCGGGACCGCGGAGCACCGGGCGCATCCGTAGCGTGCGGGGTGGGCGTCGAGCACGTCGATCGTCGTGCGCATGAACGTCTGGGACAGCGCGGGATGACTGTGGACGTCGATGGACTGGACGTCGTCGAGGATGGCGCGTGCCGTCGCCTGGGCGGCGCTGGACTGGGTGGCGCAGCCGGCGATCGCGACCGGGAGGGCGAGCGCCCCCTTCAGCAGATCGCGACGACTCGCGACGTGATCGAGGAGCCGCCACCAGCTCACGCAGCCGGGAGAGCACATCAGCCCGCGAGTGTACACTCTCCGAAAAACATGCGGACCACCGTCGTGACCGTCCTCGTCTTCGGCGTGGCGGGCCCCGCGATCGGTGCGGCCGTGATATGGCTGGAGCGGCCCCCAACGGGTTTCGGCAACGTCCTGGCGTTGTCATACGTCTTCGGCGGCATACCGGCCTTGATCGCCGGGGCCGCATACGGCGGCCTTCGAGCCCGCGGATACGGCTGCGCGTTCCGGTGGTATACGCGGGCGCTGGTGGGCGCCCTCGCCGGACTATTCGGCTGTCTCGTGTTTTTCGTGCTCGTGTCCGGATACGACATGCTGACCGTGGGTGATGTCGATTTCAGATTTTTCCGACGACTCGCGGTCGCAGGAATTCCCGCCGGGACGATCTGTGCGCTGCTCGTCAGCCCGAGGCAATCCGTACCAGGCCGATGCGGCCCGCGTCAGTAACGTGCGGCGAGTGGCGTCGCCGGTCGCCGCAGCAGCCCCACCGCGATACCAGCGTTCAACACGTTCCAGGCGATACCGTTCACGAACGCCGCCTGGTAGGAGCCCGTGAGGTCGAAGATCACGCCGGAGAGCCAGCCGCCCAGCGCCATGCCGAACACGGTGGCCATCAGCACGGTGCCGACGCGCATGCCGGCCTCGCCGGGCGGAAAGAATTCGCGCACGATCACGGCATAGACAGGCACGATTCCACCCTGCACCAGGCCGAACAGCGCCGAGAGAACATAGAGCGACGCGAGCCCCTGGAATGGCAGAAAGAGGATGAGCGCGAGTGCTTGCAGACTCGAGCCCAACAGCAGCGTGGCCCGGCCGCCGATGCGGTTGCAGATCCAGCCCGACAGAAGCCGGCTCACGACGCCGAAGCCGAGCATGAGCGAAAGCATCTCCGCGCCGCGCGCCGTCCCGTGGCCGAGATCAGCGCAATACGCGACGATGTGGACCTGCGGCATCGTCGCTCCACCTCGGCGAGAACTCTTTTCGCGCGGTCCGGATCGTGGTACACCCCGAGCACCAGTCGTATCACCGGATATATACCTCAAGGAGGATCGCGGTCGCCTACAGCGCGGTCAACAATGCATGGCGCTGGATGGAGATCCGCACATGGGAACCGAACAGGCAAGCGAGCGAGGCGCCGTAGTCCCGCGATGAAAGTCGTATTGTTCTGCGGAGGCCAAGGGCTGCGGATACGCGAGTATTCGGGGCTCACGCCCAAGTCCCTCGTGTCGATCGGATCTCGACCGATCCTCTGGCACCTCATGCGGTACTACGCCCACTTCGGTCACCGAGACTTCATTCTGTGCCTGGGCTACCGGGGAGAAGCAATCGAGCAGTACTTCCTCGATCATGACGATGCCCCGTCGAACAGCATCGTACGAACGAGCGGCGCGTCGCAGCTCACCCTTCACCACCGCGACCTCGAAGACTGGAACATCACGTTCGTCGATACGGGACTCGAGACGAACGTCGGCCAGCGGCTCAAAGCCGTCGAACACTATCTCGGTGAGGACGAGATCTTCCTCGCAAACTACGCCGACGGTCTCACCGACCTCGGGCTGCCCGATTACCTCAGCGAGTTCCAGCAGCACGGTACGATCGGGGCGTTCCTCTCCGTTCGCCTGCGGCAGACATTCCACGTGGTCTCCTCGGACGCCAGCGGGCTGGTGAACGGCGTTCGTTCAGTGACCGACCTCGACCTGTGGATGAATGGCGGCTTCTTCGTGTTCCGGCGCCAGATCTTCGATTACCTCGGTGACGGAGAAGACCTGGTCGAGGCGCCATTTCACCGGCTGATGGCGCAGAGGCAACTCATGACCCACCGGCACCTCGGGTTCTGGGCGTGCATGGATACCTTCAAGGACAAGCAGCTCTTCGACGAGATGAATGCGCGCGCCGATGCGCCGTGGGAAGTGTGGCGCAGGCCATCGAAGGAGCGCGCCAAGCGCGGCGCGCGAGCCTATTCCGTTTCGTGATCGAGCTGAGCCTCGCTCGCGCGGTGCCCGCCCTCTCCCACGTCCTCTGTCTCGGGGCGCACGCCGATGACCTCGAGATCGGTTGCAGCGGCACATTGCTCACGCTGCTCGAGCAGAATCGTCACGTCCGCGTGACGTGGGTCGTGTTCAGCGCGAGCGCCGAGCGTGCCCGAGAAGCCGTCGAAAGCGCTCGAACGCTTCTGGCGCCTGCGCAGGACAAAGAGATCATCGTCAAGGAGTTCCGTGACGGTTTCTTCCCCGCTGACGGCGCCCGCCTGAAAGAGGCGTTCGAGGAGATCAAGAAGAGCGTCGTCCCTGACGTGATCTTCAGTCATCATCGAGCGGATTTGCACCAGGATCATCGACTCGTCGCCGACCTCACCTGGCAAACCTTCCGAGACCACTTCATCCTCGAGTACGAGGTGCCAAAGTACGACGGCGACCTCGGCGCCCCGAACGTATTCGTGCCACTGCCCGAGCCGGTGTGTCGCCGCAAGATCGCGCACATCCTCGCGTCGTTTCCGAGTCAGGCCGACCGGCGCTGGTTCAGAGAAGAAGTGTTCGCCGCCCTGCTGAGGCTACGCGGCCTCGAATCCAATGCCCCCAGCGATCATGCCGAAGCGTTCTACGTTCGCAAGCTGCGGCTGACTCCCACCGCCTGACATGATCCTCGGCCCCCGGGTCGGCGATCTCATCGAGCCGCTGACCGGCCGCCGCTGGGGTCGCGAGACGATCGGCGAACGCTGCGCTCGACGTGTCGCCGCGTATCAGGCGAACGGGCTGCGCCCGGGCGACCGAGTGTTCATACATTTCGGCAATACGTGCGAGTTCTTCGTCGAGCTGCTCGCCGTCTGGCAGCTCGGCGGGTGCGTTGCCCCGATCGACCCACGGCTGACTCCATTCGAGGTCGAGATGCTCAGTCGATGGGCGCGCCCGCGCTTCGCCGTCTGGGTCGAGGCTCCCGACGACGCGGTGATGTCCGCCGTGCGCGGGCTGGGTGTCACGGCGCTGGTGGCGTCCGAGGAGCGAGCGACGGCGGCGGCGGCGTCCGCCGAATGGAGGCCACTCTCGCTGGATCGCGACGCGCTGATCCTGTTCACCTCGGGGACCACCGGCTCCCCCAAGGGCGTTGTTCACACTCACGGATCGCTTCGCGCGCGGTGGATGAGCCTCTACGAGGCGCTCGGCGCTGCGGCCATGCGCCGGACGCTCTCTCTGCTCCCCACGCATTTCGGGCATGGCCTCATCTGCAATGCGCTGTTCCCGTGGCTCTTCGAACAGGACCTCTACATCGGGCCGCCCTTCAAGCCGGATCTCCTGACGCGGCTTGGGCTACTGATCGACGAGCACCAGATTACGTTCCTGTCTTCGGTGCCGGCGATGTGGCGGCTGGCGATCAAGACATCCCGCCCTCCGCGGACGGAGAGCTTGCGCCGGGTCGTATGCGGCTCGGCGCCGCTCACCGGCGCGCTCTGGAAGGACGTCCAGAGCTGGGCGGGCACCGGCGAGGTATTGAATGCCTACGGGATCACGGAGACGGCGAGCTGGCTGGCCGGCACGACGGTGGACGGCTTCGTCCCGGAGGACGGGCTCATCGGCCGGCCGTGGGGCGCCGCCGTCAAGATCATCGGCGGCGGCGGTGAAATGTGCCGCATCGGCGAGCCAGGCCGCATCTGGGTCAAGACGGCGGCCCTCATGCGCGGCTACCTGGATCGCGATGACCTCACGCGCGAAGTCGTCTCCGACGGGTGGTTTGCGACCGGCGACATCGGCTACGTCGACGACCGCGGACTGCTGTACCTGAGAGGACGGGAGCGCGAAGAGATCAACAAGGGCGGGGTGAAGGTCTACCCCGACGACATCGACGCGGTCCTCGAGCGATTCCCCGCGATCGTCGATACGTGCAGCTTCGGTTACGAGGATCCTCTGTATGGCGAGAACGTGGGGATCGCCGTGGTGGCGAGCCCGGCCACAGCGGCGACGCTCGCCGACGCATACGAGTGGGCCAGGCGCCATCTCGCAGTCCATCAGATGCCTGTACGCTGGTACCTGGTCGAGCAGATTCCGCGCACCGCGCGCGGCAAGGTCAACCGGACGTCGGTGGCCGGGCACTGCGCTGCGCTGACGCCCATACGTATCGGTGCGAGCGCCATTCGAGCCTCGCAATGACCGTGCGCGAGGAGCTGATCGATTTCATTCACAGCTGCGGTGTCGAGGGGCTGGGCGACATCACCGGCGATACCGCGTTGTTCTCCTCGGGTCTTCTGGACTCGCTGGCGCTGTTCAGTCTTGTGGCGTGGGTCGAAGAGCGCATTGGCGTGCCGCTAGACCCGACGACAGTCGATCTGCTCGCCGAGTGGGGCACCGTCGACGAGCTCTCGCGCTTTGTGGAGACGCGAAGCGGGTCCTCGCGCTGATCGTCGATGGCTCACGGGCACCTCGAAATTGTCCGATACATCCCGGAGCTGAAGCCACAGCTCCTCCAGGTGCAAACTCACCTCTGGAGCCGCGATGTTCGGCTCAACGATGCGTATTTTCGGTGGAAGTACGAGGAGAACCCCTATTTCAGGGAACCACTCGTCCATCTAGCGCTGTGCGACGGGCAGGTCGTCGGGATGCGCGGGATGTGCGGGGCCCGCTGGCAAGTCGGAGTGAGGCCCGAGACGTTTGTCGCTCCGTACGCCGACGACCTCGTGGTCTCGCCCGAACATCGCAACCGGGGACTGTTCACGCAGATCATGAGGGCGGCTCTCGACGAGGTGGCGGGCCGCGGTCTGGATTACGTCTTCAATCTCAGCGCCGGGCGAACGACACAGCTCGGTTCGCTCAGCATGGGATGGAAGAGCGCGGGAGGCGTGGGAGCGGTCGGCCGGCGGCCACGTGCTCCGCGACCGTTGACGGCCATCCTCAACCGAACACATTTCCTTCGGCGTTACCTGTCGACGCCAGCGAGCGGCGCCTTCGCTCGCCTGGACCGCATGGCGGAGCGAGGCGCGAAGTGGAGCGTCGGCGCCATGTCGCTCTCGAAGCATCCCCGTCCGGAGGCGATGGCGGACCTCATCGCGCGTCTTCCACTGGATGGGCGGTTCCGGCACGTTCGCGACGCCGCCTATTTTGGCTGGCGTTTTCGCAACCCGTTCCGCGACTACCGATTCCTCTACGTCGGGGAGAGCCGTCTCGATGGCTACATGGTTCTCCAGTGCCAACCGAACGGTCAGGCAGGTTCGGCGCGGGTAAACATCGTTGATTGGGAGGCGACCGACGCAACCATTCGGGACGCGCTACTCGACGCCGCATTGCAGGGGGCATTCGCGGAGCTGGTGATCTGGTCGGCAAGCATGGACGCCGAGCGTCGTGACCTGCTGCGCCGACGGGCGTTCGGCCCCATCGACGAAGCCGACGCGGCGCGCGGGGTCCCTGGAATCCTCATCCGACCCGTTCGCGACGATGCGCTGCGCGCGGACTGGACGATTCACGGCCGCCGATTGCTGGACGTCGCCAACTGGGACATGAGAATGCTCTACTCGATGCACGGCTAACATCACCGCGGCGCCGCCGCTCCGCCGGCATGAGGCGCCGTGACGTTCAGGGTGACGAACGCGCCCGGCTCAACGACAAGAATGCGGATCCGCCGGCCGGCAACGCTCGCTCGATACTGATCGCGACGTCACCGACCGTGCCGAATGCGGTGGCGCTGCGCTGCTCGCCGCGCTCCGTGAGGCGATGCGAGAGCGAGAAGTCGAAGCCGCGGTTGTCGATCACCCGCTCGGTGCTGTCGGAAACGGAGAGAAACTCATCTGTCGCCTGCCAGGTGACCGCCGCGTCCGGGTGGTCGAGCGTCGCGCGGAGAGGTCGAACCTCGACACCACCAACGTCGTCTCGATATGGCCGTTCGAAAACGTCGATCTGGTTGTGGCCATTCGCGGCATAGATGTACGTGCGCCCGGTCGTCCGGAAGATCTGGCAGATCTTCGAGCAGGCTGTGCGTGACGGCGAGCATGTCGCCCGCGTAGATGTCGATGGCCGGTCGATGCATCGCGGCGAGCACCGCGTCGGGAATGTTCGTCGGCCCGGGAATGCTGAGGAACTCGCGACCCCTGGAGACTGTCATCCGCTTGGCCTCCGCGCGCATCGCCATCGCGGCCTCCAGCTGGCTCTTTGCCACGCAGCCGGGAGCGCACATCAGTAGCGTGCGGCAAGCGGCGGCATCCCTGGGCGCCGCAGCAACCCCACCGCGATACCAGCGTTCAGCAAGTTCCAGGCGATGCCGTTCACGAACGCGGCCTGATACGAGCCCGTGAGGTCGAAGATCACGCCGGAGAGCCAGCCGCCCAGCGCCATGCCGAACACGGTGGCCATCAACACGGTCCCGACCCGCACGCCAGCCTCGCCGGGCGGAAAGAACTCCCGCACGATCACGGCGTAGGCCGGCACGATTCCACCCTGCACGAGGCCGAATAACGCGGAAAGGACATAGAGCGACGCGAGCCCCTGGAATGGCAGAAAGAGGATGAGGGCCAGTGCCTGCCCGCTGGAGCCGAGCAGCAGCGTGGCCCGGCCGCCGATACGGTCGCAGATCCAGCCGGACACGAGCCGGCTCACGACGCCGAAGCCGAGCATGAGGGAGAGCATCTCGGCGCCGCGCGCCGTGCCGTGGCCCAGGTCAGCACAGTAGGCGACGATGTGGACTTGCGGCATCGACATCCCGACGCAGCAGGCGAGGCCTGCGATGATGAGCAGCGTCTGCAGCGACGCCGGCGACATCCCGAGGGGACGCGATGAGACCGCGGCGACCCGCGGTGTTGCCGCCGAGGACAGCGTCCTCGGCGACGGACGCCGTAAGGCGAGCGCAAGAGGCAGCATCGACAGCACACAGAATGTGCCGATGGCGAGATAGGCGCGACGCCAGCCCACGCCGTGTATCAGGTGCTGCACGATCGGCGGCCAGACGGTCCCGGCCACGTAGCTGCCGCTCGCGATGACCGACACGGCGATCCCGCGCCGACGCGTGAACCAGAGCGACGTGTCGGCGATGAGCGGGGCGAACGTGGCCGAGCCCGCAACGCCCACGAGCAGGCCCTGGGCGAGAGCGAACTGCCCGAGACTCGTGGCCTGGCTGGCCGCCGCATAGCCCAGGCCGAGTGAGAGGGCACCGCCGACGACCGGCGTCATGATGCCGAAGCGATCCGACAGACGTCCCATCAGAATGCCGCCCACGCCGAAGCAGATCATCGTCATCGTATAGGGCAGCGAGGCCGCCGAGCGCGCCACGCTGAACTCCGCTTGCACGGCCGGCAACGCCACGATCACCGACCACATCCCGACTCCACCGATCGCCGACAACACCAGCGCGGCAAACAGTCGCGTCCACGCGTAGACGGACTCCACCCCAGACTCGGCCGGATTCTTCACGTCGCTCAGTATCCTCGTGATCGGGCCGTGTGTACACTCTTCACCGTGCACGTCGGCGTCGACATCGGCGGGACCTTCACGGACATCGTCTTGCGCCTGCCGGACGGCACCGTGCGCGTCAGCAAAGTGTCGTCCACGCCGGAGGATCCCGGGCTCGCGGTGGTGACCGGCCTCGCCGCGCTCCTCCGCACCGCCGGCGTGGAGCCGCGCGAGGTGACGGAGATCGTCCACGGCACGACCGTCGCGTCCAACACGATTCTTCAGAAGACCGGCGCCGTCACCGGCCTCATCACGACACGCGGCTTTCGCGACGTGCTCGAGATCGGACGCGTGCGGACGCCCGACCTCTACGACCTCACGTGGGAGAAGCCGCCACCGCTCGTGCCGCGCCGGCGGCGACTCGAGGTCGACGAGCGCGTCGCCGCCGACGGCGCCGTCGTGCGGCCGCTCGATGAAGCCGGTGTGATTCGCGCGGCCGAGCGGCTGGCGGCGGCGGGCGCGCAGGTCATCGCCATCTGCTTCATCAACAGCCACGCGAATGCAGCGCACGAGCAGGCCGCCGAGCGCCTCGTGCGCCAGGCCGTTCCAGGACTCGACGTGAGCGCGTCGTGGGCCGTGCTGCCCGAGATGAAGGAATACGAGCGCACGAGCACGACCGTCGTGAACGGCTATCTCCTGCCCGTGATGCGGCGCTATCTCGCCGATCTCACCGCTGGGCTCGCGCGACGCGGCGTCCGTGCGCCTCTGCTCGTTGTCGCCTCGAACGGCGGCGTGGTCGGCGCGCGCCCGGCGGCCGAGCGTCCCGTCTTCGTCGTCGGTTCGGGACCGGCGGCTGGCGTCACCGGAGCCGCGCGCCTCGGCGGCGCGCTGGGCGAGCCGAACGTGATCGTCTTCGACATGGGCGGCACCACGGCCAAGGCCTCGCTGATCGAAGCCGGTCAGCCGACGCTCACGACCGAGTACGAGTTCCGCGAGGGCATGAGCACGTCGAGCCGCTTCATCAAGGCCGGCGGCTACATGCTGAAGGCGCCGGCGATCGACATCGCCGAGGTCGGCACCGGGGCCGGCTCGATCGCCTGGATCGACACCGGCGGGCTCCTGCGCGTGGGGCCGCGGTCGGCGGGCGCGCGGCCCGGCCCCGCGTGCTATGGGATCGGTGGCACCGAGCCCACCATCACGGATGCGAACGTGGTGCTCGGCTATCTCGACCCCGAGCAGCTCGCGGGCGGCGAGCTGAAGCTCCAGGCCACTCTCGCGCGCGAGGCGATCGAGCGTCGCGTGGCCGGGCCGCTGGGACTGTCCGTCGAGGATGCCGCGCGCGGGATCCGCGAGGTCGCGAACGCCAGCATGGCGCGCGCGATCCGCGCGGTCACCATCGAGCGCGGGCGCGATCCCCGCGACTTCACGCTCGTGGCCTTCGGAGGCAGCGGTCCAGCGCACGCGTGCGACGTCGCCGCGGCCCTCGACGTGCGCCGTGTCCTCGTTCCCGTCGCCCCCGGCGTCTTCACCGCCGTCGGCATGCTCGCGAGCGACGTGACGCACCACTTCGTGCGCGCCGTCGGCGGCCCGCTCGCGGATTCCCGGACGCTCGGCCGAGCGCGGGCGGCGCTCGAGGGACTCGCGTCGGAAGCGGTCGCGACGCTGGAGAGCGAAGGTTATCCGCGCGAGCGCGTGGCGATCGAGGCGCTGGCCGATCTCCGATATGCGGGCCAGGCCTCCGAGCTCGTCATCCCGATTCCCGGCGGCCGGCTCGACGCCGAGCGCCTCGGCGATCTCCGTGCGGGCTTCGACCGCGAGTACGCCGCCACCTATGGCTACTCGAGCGACGAGCCGCTCGAGCTCGTGAACGTGCGCGTGGTGGCGACCGGACGGCGCGAGCAGCGGCTCGATCTTCTCAGCGTGCGCATCGCCGGCACCCGCGACACCGTCGCGCGGCGGCGGGCCGTGCACTGGACGCGCGGCGCGCCGCCCGTTGGCACTCCCGTCATAGGGCGCGCCGCCATCGGGCGCGAGCCGACGCCGGGCCCGCTGATCGTCGAGGAGTACGACTCGACCGTCGTGGTGCCGCCGGGAGCGACCGTGTCCCGGGACGCGTTCGACAATCTCGTCCTCACCCTCGCGCCGCGACCATGACGCTCGATCCCGTCACCTTCGCCGTGATCAAGAGCGCGCTCGACGCCATCGTCGACGAGATGGCGTACGCCGTGATCCGCACCGCTCGTTCCGAGATCATCCGCGACGTGATGGACTACTCGGCGGCGCTCTGCGACGCCGAGGGACGCATGGTCGCTCAGGCCAAGACGATCGCGCAGCACCTCGGCGCCGTGCCCGACGCGATGCAGAGCGTCATGCGCGAGTTTGCCGGCGACTTGCATCCGGGCGACGTCGTGATGATGAACGATCCGTACGAAGGTGGCATGCACATCCCCGATGTCTTCCTCTTCCTGCCGATCTTCGCCGACGGCGCGCTGGAGGCATTCGCGGTCGTCATCGGCCACCAGACCGACATGGGAGGTCGGGTGCCCGGCTCCAACGCGAGCGACTCTACCGAGGTCTACCAGGAGGGCCTGCGCATCCCGCCCGTGAAGCTCTATGAGCGCGGCGTGCTCAGTCGCACCATGCGGCGGATCATCGAGAAGAACGTCCGGGTGCCCGAGCGCGTGCTGGGTGACCTCGGCGCGCAGTACGCGGCCTGCAAGGTCGGCGAGCGTGAGCTCGGCAAGCTGTTCGCGCGGTACGGACGGGAGACGACGCGCGCACACGTCTCGGAGCTGCTCGACTATGCCGAGCGCATGACCCGCGCCGAGATCGCGCGCTGGCCACGCGGGACCTATCGCTTCACCGACCATATCGATAGCGACGGCTTCAGCGACGACCCGATCCCGCTCACGGTCGCCATCACGGTGCACGACGACGGGCACCTGAGCTGCGACTGGACGGGCTCGGCACCGCAAGTGCGAGCCGCGCTGAATTCCACGTTGTCGTTCACGAAGTCGTGCACGTACCTCTCCGTGCGCTCCGTGCTCCGCCAGGACGTCCCGAACAATGCCGGGGTGTTTCGCTGCATCGACGTCATCGCCCCCGAGGGCACCATCCTGAACCCGCGGCTGCCCGGCGCGTGTGCCGCGCGCGCGCTCACCGGCTATCGCATGCTCGACGTCGTGCTGGGCGCGCTCGCGCAGGCGCTTCCCGAGCGCGTGCCCGCCGCCGGAGAAGGCGGCAACACCGTGCTCTCGCTGGGCGGGCTCACCCGCGAGCGCCGGCCGTTCGTGCTGGTGGACATGATCACCGGTGCGTGGGGCGGGCGGCCCGATCGGGACGGCATGGAGGCCGTGACCAACCCGTCCCAGAACATGTCGAACTCGCCGGTGGAGGTGCTGGAGGCGCATCACCCCATCCGCGTGGACGAGTACGGCTTCGTGCCCGACTCATGCGGCGCCGGGCGCTTCCGCGGCGGCCTCGGGCTGCGCCGACGCTACACGCTGCTGAACGACGAGGCGACGCTGCAACTGCGCTCGGACCGCATGCGGTTCCGACCCTATGGACTCGCCGGCGGCGGCGCGGCGCGCGGCACGCGCAACGTGCTGAACCCCGACGGTGAGGCGCGCGAGATGCCCGCCAAGTTCGCCGTCACCCTGCGCCGCGGCGACGTCGTGCTGCACGAGCAGCCGGGCGGTGGCGGCCACGGCGATCCGTTCGCGCGCGATCCGGAGCGCGTGGCGGACGACGTCCGCGACGAGAAGATCTCGCTGGAGTTCGCGCGCCGCGAGCACGGCGTGGTGATCGATCCCGCGACGCTGGCGGTGGACGCGGCGGCAACCCGAGCGGTGCGCGCCGGCCGGTCCGCTGAGCCCCGCGGCCGGGATGTCTAGCGTTTGAAGACGTCGGCGAAGAATTTCGAGGCCGCGGCCTTGGCCTCCTGATCGACCTTCGCGTCGTAGCGCAGCGGGAGGTTGAACTTCTTCCCCAGCTCCGTGGCCTCGGGGTTCGTGAACGCATGGACCGCGCCCGGATATTCGATCACCCGGTAATCGGCCTTCGCCGCGTCCAGCTGGCTCTTCAAGGTCGCGTACTGCTCCTTCTTGACGAAGGGATCCTCAGCGCCATTGAGAATGAGAATCTTCGCCTTGACGGTCCCGGGCGCCGGCGCCGGCGTGTTGAGCCCGAGGCTGGCGTGGAAGCCGGCGACGCCGGCGAGATCGGCACCGAGTCGCGCCATGTTCAGCACCACCGCCCCTCCAAAACAGTAGCCGACCGCGCCAATACGTGTCGCGTCGACGCTCGGATGCTTGGCCAGCTGCGCGCGCGCGGCGTTGAACCGCGCTTGCATCGTCTGGGAGTCCTTCATGACCGAGCCAGAGAGCGCACCCGCGTCCTTCGGGTTATCCGCGGTCTTGGCATCACCATACATGTCCGCGATGAACGCCGTATAACCCTGACGGGCGAATTCGTGCGCCTCGTTGTGGACGTGCTTCGTGATGCCCCACCATTCGTGCACCAGGATCATGCCGGGACGCTTGCCCTGCTTGTCGCTGTCGTACACGATGACACCCTTCATGCTGGTCTCGCCGTCCTTGTAAGTGACCGGCTCCTCCTTGATGGCGGCCAGCGCCGGCGTCGCCGTCGAGAGCACGAGCAGCAGTCCGACCAGAGCCAGCTTCATGGGGCCTCCTGGGCTTGTGGCAGTGCGATCCTTCACAAGGCCCGGATGATACCACCGACGGCGGTCCACCTCGCCTCGAGCGCGTTGTCACGCGGTCGACGCGTCATGCTGGACGCGTCACGGTCATGACGCTTGTTCGCTACCGCGCTGCCGCGGACGGCGCGAATCGCGATCACCCGATTCGGGATGCGGACGTCGGGAATCGTACGTCGCGAGCCAGCATTCCAGGTGCACGGCGCGGAGCGCGTCGCCGTCTAACCACGCGCCAAGGTTCGCGCGAGAGTCGACGTGTCGACATACGAAGCACATATCCGTCTCGTTCATGCGCCCCCCGGAAATGCGTTCTCTTCGGGAATCGCCGACCCACCGCGCGGTGGGACGTGGAGCATTGATGGTGCCACCGCCGTTGTAACGGAGCGACGCGGCGTGAGAAACATTTTCCCAGGTTCGTTCCGCTGCCCGCGGCGCCGCGCGGCCGGCGTCGCCGGGATTCGCCGCGAGGCGGGTGCGACGTCGTACTCACTTCTTTGCTCCGACCTGGTCCTCTGGCACGCCGGCGATCGGCACGAAGAGAGGCTGCCCGTATTTTTCGACGCCGAACGTCTTGATGACATTCTGCGTCTCGGGCGCGACCATGAAGTCCGCGAAAGCCTTGCCGCCGGCGACATTCACCCTCGCGCCATTGGCCGGGTTCACCTCCATGACGGAGTAGATATTCAGCAACGGCCGATCGCCCTGAACGAGCACGGGCAACTGAATGCGCTTCTGATAGGCTAGGTACGTCCCCCGGTCGGTCAGCGCGTAGGCACGACGATCGTCGGCGATCCCGAGCGTCGCCCCCATGCCCTGGCCCGCTTCGATGTACCAGGGCGCCGCCGGCTCGATGCCCGCGAGCTTCCAGAGCGACTTCTCCAGAATGTTGGTGCCCGAGTTGTCACCGCGCGAGACGAAGCGGGACGCGGTTTGCGCGATTGATTTCATCGCCTGCGCCGCGGATGCCGTTCCTTTGATGCCCGCCGGATCGTTCGCAGGGCCGATGATGACGAAATCGTTGTACATCACGAGGCGCCGGTTGAGCATCTTGCCTTCGTTGACGTATTTCTTTTCCAGCGCGGCGGCGTGCGCCAACACGACGTCCGCCTCGCCGCGCGCGGCCAGCGCGAGCGCTTGTCCGGTTCCAACGGCGAGCGTCTTCACCGTGTAGCCGCGCTGTCGCTCGAACGTCGGCACAACGACATCGAGCAATCCCGAATCCTGGGTACTCGTCGTGGTGGAGAGGATCACCGGCGAGCGCTGTCCCTGGGCCATGAGCGGTCCGGGCCCAGCGAGCAGCAGCAGTGCGGTCATGGCAACGAGGCCAGCGGTCAACGAACGGATCGGCTGCGTCATCAGGTCCCCCAGACATAGTTGGCTGCGATCAGCGATTCGGAGTGTCGGTGCGGCGAGTCGCGCGGCAGACTATTCGCGCGCCACCATGACGTCGGAGGTCTTGTTGCCCTTCAGGATGTTGCGTGCGCTCAGTCTCATTGAAGAAAGGCTCGCTGAAACTGAGCCTTCACCGCCCGGTTCACGCCCCGGCGAAACCGACGGTACCGAAGGAGGAATTCTCTCCCCCGTGGAGTCAGGCGCATGCCGCTCTGCGAGCCGCCACCCGGGATCCGTTCAACGAACTTGAATGCCGCCGCGCGCTCCAGCTCGCCGAGATATCCCCAGGCGTTGCGATACGACATCTCGAATGCCGTCGCGGCCCGCCGCAACGATCCGTACTCATCGATCAGCTCGAGCAGTCGGGCGCGGCCGTCGCCAAGCTTGAGGTCGTCGAACGTGACCCAGACCTTTACTTTGGGTTTCATGACATCGCCGCCGAGGACTCCTTGAAACGCCGCGAGGATACTATGCTGTCAAAAGCATAGTCAATCGCTCGCTCGGAGCAACCGGGGCACCTGCCGGTTCCCCTCTTTCGCATGGCGCGTGGATCGCGCGCGCAAAACCAGGAACTTGCTGCGTCCTGCGTCAGTGACACCGACGCGCACAGATCGGCGGCACGCCAGGCATGGGACGACAACGCCCCAGGCGAGGCGCCGGCGCCTCGGAACCGGCGACACGCTCAGACGCTAATGTGCTGTTTTTTCGGTCCGGCGGGCGTGGCACCGGTGTTGCGAACGAGCGTCGCAGCGCCGGTGTCGTGCAGCCGAAGGCGGCCGAATTCGAGCCGTGGCGCGGAGGAGAAGATCATGTACAAGCGCGCGATCGTTCCGCTCGATGGGTCGCCGATGGCCGAGACCATCATCCCGTTTCTCGCAGAAATCGCGGGTCCCCTGGACATGTCCGTCACGCTCTTGCGCGTGATCGAGCCGCTCAGGACCATCGCCACCGATTTCGGCGAGCCCGTGGTCGTGGATGACGTCCAGGCGCGAACACGCGAGGCCGAGGAATACCTCGCGCCGCTGGCGGCGCTGCTCCGGGCACGCGGAATCGACGCGTCCTGGTGCATTCGACGCGGTCGCGCGGAGACCGAGATTCTCCAAGCGGCTCGCGACGGCGGTGCCGACCTCATCGCGATGAACACCCATGGGCGGAGCGGCTTCGGACGACTGTTGTTCGGCTCCGTCGCCGAGCAGGTGCTGCGGCAGGCCGAGGTGCCCGTCTTCATGATGCGAGCGACCGAGCCGGCGCGGACGCTAACCGCGCGCCCCTCCGCCACGGCGTATGTTGGGCCGTCGTGGATGGCCCCGTGGCAGTTGGACTGATCGGCGCGCACTGAGGCAGACACTCAACGCCCGGCGTCCCGCAGCGCGAGCTGTCCCTGCCGGGCGAAGTCGATCGCCTCGCCGAGGATCCGCGCCGCCTCTTGTGGCGCGTGAAAGCCGGTGGAGTTCTCCGCCTCCACGAAGTCGAGCAGGAACTGCGCCCGGCGCTGGAGCTCCTGCGCCGCGGCGAGCTCGCGATCGCCGCGACCGCCCTCGCGCGCACGCTTGAGATCCCCGATCAGCGCCACCACGGCGTCCATCGCGCGGTTCCGCAGCGCGAACGTACGCTCCTGGATCGTCAAGACGCGCGCCTTCAGCTCGTCTTCCGACCACTTGTGGCACGTCTGACACGCGCGGTTGACGTTCAGCATGGGACTGCGGACGTGATGGTCGCTGATCTTCAAGGATCCGACGCGCATGTACGGCATGTGGCAGTCGGCGCACGCGACGCCGGAGCGGGCGTGGATGCCCTGGTTCCACATCTCGAACTCCGGATGCTGGGCCTTGAGCGTGGCGGCGCCGGTGTCGGCATGCGTCCAGTCTCGGTGCTTCTCCGCGTCGTAGTAAGCGAGGATGTTGTCGACTTTCAGGCCCCTGGCCCAGGGGTAGACAAGGCGTTTTTCCTGGCCTTTGAAGTAGTACTCGACGTGACACTGGCCGCACACGAACGCGCGCATCTCCTGACGTGTTGCCTGCGCATTCACGTCGTAGTCGCGCACACCCTGCGACGCCTTCAGCGCCCGCATGCCCTCCATGAACGCCGGCCGGGTAATCCGCAGCTGCATGGTCTTCGGGTCATGGCAATCCAGGCAGGCGACCGGGTGGCTGACGAGCTTGCGCGCCTCGGCATACGGCATCGCGTTCATCTTCTCGAAGCCCTTGACGAGGTCGCCGTCGCCGAGCTTCTTGAAGGCGACGTAGGTCGACGCGTGGCAGTTCAGGCACGTCCCCGGCTGCTTCGCCGCGATCTGCCGCTCCGTGTACGTCTGATCGTCGAGCATGTACGCGTGGCCGCGCTCCTCCCGGAAGTCGCGCGCAAACGCGTAGCCCGCCCAGATGATCTTCAGGCGCGGATCCTCCTCGAGCCTCGACTGCGCCACCACCGTCCGCGGATCCGCCTTCGTCGGAGTGCGCGGGAAGGCCTCGCTGCCGCCGAACCGCGTGCGCACCTGGTCGACGGTGCGGGCATAGCCGTCGTACTGCTGCGGAAAGTTTTGGGCCCACATCGCCGGGTCCTGTGTTTCGTCGGTCAGCTCGACGACACGATAGAACGGGTTTCGTCCCTCCTCCTGCCGCCGGACGATGTTCGCGAGCAGCGCCGCCACCCCCGCCCCCACCAGCACGGCGACCACGAGCGCGACGACAACGCGAAGATTTCTCATGCGGGCCTCAGTGTAGATGTCCGACCGAGCGATGACAGCGGATGCAATCGAGAGGGCCGGATCGGTTCGGATGCCGGTCGATGAGCTCGACGATGTCGGCGTGACAGGTCCGGCACGCGCCTTCGGTGACCGCCCGATTCCGCGCGCCGATGGCAATCGGCTCGTGAAAGCGTCCGGTGGTGAACGCCAGCGAGTGCCAGAAGCCGTTTACCCCTTTCGTCAGGTACTTGCCGAGGAAATCGTGCGGCGCGTGACAGTCATTGCAGACCGCGACGGCACGATGGCTTGATGCAATCCAGCCATCGAGCTGCTCGCGCATGATGTGGCAATTGGCGCACGCCGTCGGATCGTTGGTGAGATAGGCTGCCCCGCGCGCGTACACGAACGTGTATGCGCCGATGCCGAACGCCAATCCGGTCACGACCGCAAGGACGACAGCCGCCGTTCCGAAGCTTCGCTTGCTGAAGCCAATGATCCGCGGCACGACGACGAGAATACCTCACACAATAGAGAGGGCCCGGGACGTTCGTCATCCGGGCCCTGTGTGCGCGCCGCCGTAGCGGCTGCGCATCCCGGCGTTCCGCCGGGATCAGTGTGGGTGTTGTCCGCGTCGCGCCGTCGGTGTCACGACGCCGCGACGCCGATCATCTCCGGTGGCGTCATATCACCTCCTCGTCGTCGAGGCGGTGCAGGAGCGTACGATCCTGCCGACGTACGCCACCTCCACATCACGTCCCGCGGTGCCACACCAAAAGCGCACCCGCAGCACAGGACGCCGCTCCAGCACCACCAGTGCAATGAGGGCGATGAACACGGCCATCGCCTCCTTGCACGTGCGGACTCTGTGAGGCAAGGAGGGTGCCACGGCGCGTCGTCGACAAAACGCGCAGTTGCAACCGCATGACGGCGCCCGAGTGGGGAGCCGACGCCCCACGGGGGGCGGCGCCACCCCAGCTGCCCGCCGCCGCCACAAAACGACCCGTCGCCTCCGCGTGGACCAACGCGGCGCAAGCGCGCGGAAAGACACGAAGCCGCGTCGGAACATACCTCGACCTTCGATGTTCCCTTATGGCACGGCTCGCGCATTGACCATCGCGGCAATATGGCTAATCACCCGTTCCGCAAGCGCGCCTGGATCACGGTCGACGGTAACGAGGCGGCCGCGCGCGTCGCGTACAGGCTGAGCGACGTCATCGCGATCTATCCCATCACGCCCTCGTCGACGATGGGCGAGTGGGCCGATCAGTGGGCCGCGCAGGGCGCGTCGAATGTCTGGGCCACCGTCCCCACCGTCGTCGAGATGCAGAGCGAAGGAGGCGCCGCCGGCGCGCTGCACGGCGCGTTGCAGGCGGGCGCGCTGGCGACGACGTTCACGGCCTCGCAGGGCCTCCTGCTCATGATCCCGAACATGTACAAGCTCGCCGGCGAGCTGACGCCGACGGTGTTTCACGTGGCGGCACGGTCGCTCGCCACGCAGGCGCTCTCGATCTTCGGCGATCACAGCGACGTGATGGCGACGCGCGCGACCGGTTTCGCCATGCTCGCCTCCAACTCGGTGCAGGAGGTGGCCGACTTCGCCGCCATCGCGCACGCCGCCACCCTCGAGTCCCGCGTGCCGTTCCTTCACTTCTTCGACGGCTTCCGGACGTCGCACGAGGTCTCGAAGGTCGAGGCAATCGGTGACGACGTCCTGCGTGCGCTCATCGACGAGCGAACGGTCCTCGCCCACCGCGGGCGCGCGCTGTCGCCCGAGCATCCGGTCGTCCGCGGGACGGCGCAGAACCCGGATGTCTATTTCCAGGCTCGCGAGGCGGCGAACCCCTACTACGGCCGGTGTCCCGAAATCGTGCAGGCGGTCATGCGGCGGTTCGCCGCGCTGACTGGACGGCGCTACGACGTCGTCGAGTACGTCGGCGCCCCGGACGCCGAGCGTGTGGTGATCCTGATCGGCTCCGGCGCCGAGACGGCGGAGACGACCGCGCGGGCGCTCAATGCGGCCGGCGAGCGCGTCGGCGTGCTCAAGATTCGTCTGTTCCGGCCGTTTCCAGCGGCCGCGCTGGTGGCGGCGCTGCCGCCGACGACGCGTGCTGTCGCGGTGCTCGACCGCACCAAGGAGCCGGGCAGCGCCGGCGAGCCGCTCTACCTCGACGTCGTGGCCGCCGTCAGCGAGGCCGTCGCCGCGGGCGCGCTCGGCGCCATGCCGCGAATCATCGGCGGGCGGTACGGGCTGTCATCCAAGGAATTCACGCCCGGCATGGTGAAGGCGGTGCTCGACGAGCTGGCGGCCGCACGACCGCGGAACCACTTCACCATCGGGATCGACGACGACGTGACGTTCACGAGCCTGGCGTGGGATGCGGGATTCTCGATCGAATCGCCGGACACCGTCCGTGCCGTGTTCTACGGTCTCGGCGCCGACGGCACCGTCGGCGCGAACAAGAACTCCATCAAGATCATCGGTGACGAGACGCCGGGCTTCGCGCAGGGCTACTTCGTGTACGACAGCAAGAAGTCCGGGTCGGTCACCGTCTCGCATCTCCGCTTCGGTCCCGAGCCGATCCGGGCGCCGTACCTCGTCACGCGGGCGACGTTCGTGGCCTGCCATCAGTTCTCGTTCCTCGAGCGGTTGCCGGTCCTGGACGCGGCCGAGCCCGGCGCGGTGTTTCTGCTGAACAGTCCGTACGGCCCGGAGGAGGTCTGGGATCGCCTGCCGCGCTCCGTGCAGGAGCAGCTCGTCGCCAAGGGGCTGCGGTTCTTCGTCATCGACGGCTCCCGCGTGGCGCGCGAGGCCGGCATGGCCGGTCGCGTGAACACGATCATGCAGACGTGCTTCTTCGCGGTCAGCGGCGTGTTGCCCGCGACCGAGGCCGTGGCGGCAATCAAGCATGCGATCGAGAAGACGTACGGCCGCCGCGGCGAGACCGTCGTCCGAAAGAATTTCGCCGCCGTGGATGCGGCGCTCGCGCAGCTCTTCGAAGTGAAGGTGCCGCACCGGCTCACGTCGACGTTCGATGTGCGGCCTGCCGTTCCACCGGGTGCGCCGGACTTCGTGCGTGAGTTCACCGGTCGCATCATCGCGGGCGACGGCGACCGGCTGCCGGTCAGCGCGCTGCCGGCGGACGGCACCTACCCGACGGGGACGGCGCGCTGGGAAAAACGGAACATCGCGCTGGAGCTTCCGGCCTGGGACGAGGCCCTGTGCATCCAGTGCGGCAAGTGCGTGCTGGTGTGCCCGCATGCCGTCATCCGCTCGAAGGTCTACGCGCCGGAAGCGCTCGCCGGCGCGCCCGCCGGGTTCAAGTCGGCGCCGGCGAAGTGGCGGGAGCTGGACGGGGCGTCCTACACGCTGCAGGTTTCGCCCGAGGACTGCACGGGCTGCGGGCTCTGCGTCGAAGTGTGCCCGGCGAAGAGCAAGAGCGAGGTCAAGCACAAGGCGATCGACATGGTGCCGGCGCGGCCGGTCCACGACGTCGAGGTCGCCAACTGGGACTTCTTCCTGACATTGCCGACGCCGGACCGTGCGCCGCTCAACGCCGGCCTGGTGAAGGACGCACAGCTGCTGGAGCCGCTCTTCGAGTTCTCCGGCGCGTGCGCCGGCTGTGGAGAGACGCCGTACCTCAAGGCGGTCAGCCAGCTCTTCGGCGATCGCGCACTCATCGCCAACGCCACCGGCTGCTCGTCGATCTACGGCGGCAGTCAGCCGACCACACCGTGGACGACAAACGCGGCGGGCCGTGGCCCGGCGTGGGCGAATTCGCTCTTCGAGGACAACGCGGAGTTCGGGCTCGGCATGCGGATCGCATTGGACCGGCAGGCCGCATACGCGCGCGAGCTGCTCGGGCGGCTCGCCGACCGCCTGGGCGATCTCGTGCCCGCGCTCGTCGGCGCCGAGCAGTCCACCGAGGCCGGCATCGCAGCACAGCGCGAGCGCGTGACGGCGTTGAAGCGCCGGCTGAGCGAGATCGATTCGCCGGCGGCGCGCGAGCTTGCCAGCGTCGCGGACACGCTCGTCGAGAAGAGCGTCTGGATCGTTGGAGGCGACGGCTGGGCCTACGACATCGGCTTCGGCGGCCTGGACCACGTGCTGGCCTCGGGCCGGAACGTCAACGTCCTCGTCCTCGACACGGAGGTCTATTCGAACACCGGCGGCCAGGCGTCGAAGTCCACGCCGCGCGGCGCCGTGGCGAAGTTCGCCTCCGGCGGCAAGGCGGGGGCCAAGAAGGATCTCGCGCTGATGGCGATGACCTATGGCCACGTTTACGTCGCCCGGATTGCGATGGGCGCCAACGACGCGCACACGCTGCGCGTGCTCCGCGAAGCCGAAGCGTACGATGGCCCCTCGCTCGTCATCGCGTACAGCCACTGCATCGCCCATGGCTACGACCTGCGCCACGGCCTCGATCAGCAAAAGGGGGCGGTGCTATCCGGGCACTGGCCGCTGCTGCGCTTCGATCCCCGGCTGACGCGCGAGGGAAAGAACCCGCTGCAGCTCGACTCCAAAGCGCCAAGCCTGCCGCTCGAGCGCTATGCGTACAACGAGACGCGCTACGCGATGCTGGCGCACAGCGATCCGGCGGCGGCCAAGCGCCTGCTCGGCGAGGCAAAGGACGACGTGGCCGCCCGCTGGCGGTACTACGAGCACATGGCGGCCATGCCTGGCACGCCGGTAGAGGTCCCGCATGATTGATCTCTCGACGCGGTATCTCGGCCTGACTCTCGCGAGCCCGCTGGTGGCGTCGGCGTCGCCGCTCTGCGAGAGCCTCGACAACGTGCGCGCCATGGAGGACGCGGGGGCCGGCGCCGTGGTCCTCCACTCGTTGTTCGAGGAGCAGATCGACGTCGAGAGCACGCACCTCGACCGCTATCTCACGCACGGCGCCGAGAGCTACCCGGAAGCGCTCGACTACTTCCCCGATCTCGCCACGTACAATCTGGGCCCCGACGGCTACCTGGAGCACGTGCGGCGCGCCAAGGAAGCCGTCGCCATTCCGGTGATCGGCAGCCTCAACGGCGTCTCCACCGGCGGCTGGATCGAATACGCGAAGAAGATCGAGCAGGCGGGCGCGGACGCCCTCGAGCTGAACGTCTACTACGTCCCGACCGATCCCGCGCTGAGCGGCGTGCAGGTCGAGCGGATGTACATCGATCTCGTGCGCGACGTGAAGGCCAGCGTGTCGATTCCCGTGGCCGTGAAGCTCGGCCACGCCTTCAGCGCGCTGGCGAATTTCGCGCGTCACCTCGACGTCGTCGGCGCCGATGGCCTCGTGCTGTTCAATCGCTTCTATCTCCCGGATTTCGACCTCGAGCGCCTGGAGGTCACACCGCGGCTGACCCTGTCCTCCCCGTACGAGGTCCTGCTCCGGCTCCACTGGGTGGCCATCCTCTACGGCCACGTCAAGGCGGACCTCGCGGTGACCGGCGGCGTCCACGGGTCGTCGCAGGTGCTGAAGGCGATGATGGCGGGCGCCAGGGTGGCGATGATGACGTCGGCCCTCCTCCAGCAGGGGATCGCGCATCTGGCCCGAGTGCGGCAGGACGTCGTCGAATGGATGGAAACGCACGAGTACGCCTCCATCGCGCAGATGCAGGGCAGCATGAGCTACCGCTCGGTGGCCGAGCCAGCGGCGTTCGAGCGCGCCAACTACATGAAGGTGCTCAGCTCATATGCGCTGAGGGCGTCGCCAGGCCGGCCACGATGAGAGCCTCGCCAGCCGTCCCCTATCGCGGCTCGCACCTGCTGAGCGAGCCCATCTACAACAAAGGAAGCGCGTTCACGGCCGAGGAGCGCCGCGCGCTCAGCCTCGAAGGGCTGCTCCCGGCCGGCATCAACACGATCGAGCAGCAGAAGGCGCGCGTGCTCGAGAATCTCGCGCGCAAGCGAGACCCGCTCGAGACCTACATCGGGCTGGCCTCCCTGCAGGACCGCAACGAGCATCTTTTCTATCGCGTGTTGTGCGACCACCTCGAGGAGTTCCTGCCCATCGTGTACACGCCGACGGTCGGGCGCGCGTGCCAGGAGTTCAGCCACATCTTCCGGCGCGCTCGCGGCCTGTGGATTACGCCGGAGCATCGCGGCCGTATCGATGCCGTGCTCGGCAATGCCCCCTTCGCCGATGTCCGGCTCATCGTCGCCACGGACAACGAGCGAATCCTCGGGCTCGGCGACCAGGGCGCGGGCGGGATGGGCATCCCGATCGGCAAGTGCACCCTCTACAGCGCGGCGGCGGGGATCCACCCGGCAGCCACGCTGCCGATCAGCCTCGACGTCGGCACCGACAACCGCACTCTTCTCGACGACGAGCTCTACCTCGGCTGGCGCCATCCGCGGTTGCGCGGCGCCGAATACGCCGAGATCGTCGACGAGTTCGTCACCGCCGTGCGGCGACGGTTTCCGCGCGCGCTGCTTCAATGGGAGGACTTCAAGAAGCAGAACGCCTTCGACCTGCTCGATCGCTATCGGCGCGTCCTGCCCTCGTTCAACGACGACATCCAGGGCACGGGGGCGTGCGTGCTCGCCGGCGTTCTCGCCGCCGGCCGCATCACCGCCCGGCCGCTCGTGCGCGAGCGCGTCGTGATCCTGGGAGCAGGCGCGGCGGGCATCGGGATCGCCCGCGTCCTGCGCGACGCGCTCCGTCGCGAAGGCCTCGAGGGCGACGCGCTGATCCGTGCCGTGGCGATCGTCGACGTGCACGGGTTGCTCGCCGACGACGGGCAGCCGCTCGACCTGTTTCAGCGGCGGTACGCGTGGCCGGCGGAGCTCGCGGCCGCGGCCGGTATCAAACCGGGCGCCGATCTGGACACGATCGTGCGCGCGCTCCGGCCCACCGCGCTCGTCGGCGTGTGCGGTCAGGGCGGCGCGTTCACGAAGCCGGTGCTCGAGGCGCTCGCGGAGTCGGCGGACCGGCCGCTGGTGCTGCCGCTCTCGAATCCCACGAACCAGTGCGAGGCCACGCCCGCCGACGTCATCCAATGGACGACGGGCCGCGCGCTGGTCGCGACCGGAAGCCCGTTCGCGCCCGTGCCCGACGGCCGCCGGCTCGTGCGCGTGGGACAGAGCAACAACGCGTTCATCTTCCCGGGGATCGGACTCGGCACGCTGGTGGCGGACGCGGGCGAGGTCACCGACGGTATGTGCCTGGCCGCCGCACGCGCGCTCGCCGCGCTCGTCTCCGACACCGACCTCGCCGCGGGCAGCCTCTATCCGCCGATCCGCGACCTCCGTCGCGTGGCCGGTCGAGTGGCCGAGGCCGTCGTCCGCGCCGCCCGCGATGAGGGCGTCGGAAGACAGCTTGACGACGGCGTTATCCCGGGCGCGGTCGCCGCGGCCCGGTGGAGCCCGGATTACGTACCTGTTTCGGCAACGTCCGGACGAGAAAGCGAGAAGGTGCCATGAACCGACTCGACGGACGCACCGCAATCGTGACGGGCGCCGCGCGCGGCATCGGCCGCGCCATCGCGCGACGGCTGGCTGCCGAGGGCGCCCGCGTGGCCGTCAACTACAAGACCAGCGAGCAAGCGGCCAAGGACGTCGTCGAGGAGATCACGGCCGCCGGTGGCCAGGCGTTCGCGATCCAGGCCGACGTGTGCGACGTGGCGGCCTCGCGCGGCGTCGTGCGACGTGTCCTCGAGGTGTGGGGACGGCTCGACATCCTCGTGAACAACGCCGGCATCACGCGCGATCGCTCGCTGCGCAAGCTCACCGACGACGACTGGTTGGCCGTCATCGAGAACAACCTGCACAGCGTCTACCTCTGCACGACGGCGGCCGTGCCGGCCATGATCGAGCAAGGCTACGGCCGGATCGTCAACATCAGCTCGTACGTCGGCCAGGCCGGCAATTTCGGCCAGGCGAACTACGCCGCCAGCAAGGGCGGCATCATTGCCTTCACCAAGACGGCCGCCATCGAGCTGGCGAAGTTCAACGTCACCGTCAACGCCATCGCGCCGGGCTTCACCCGCACCGACATGCTGGCGAAGGTCGCCCCGGAGATCCAGGAACAGATCAAGGCCCGCATCCCGATGGGGCGCTTCGGAGAGCCCGACGAGATTGCGAAGGTCGTCGTCTTCATCGCCGCCGACGGCGACTACATCACGGGTCAGCAGATCAACGTCAACGGCGGCATCTACATGTGAGCGGAGGGCACGCCATGGTCAAGCAAAGTCTCACGGTCACCGACAATCGGACGGGGCGCACGTGCGAGTGGCCAATCGTGGACGGCGCCGTGCGCGCGACCGAGCTCGGACAGCTCGGGCTGGCGTCCTACGACCCCGCGTTCATGAACACGGCGTCGACCCGCAGCGCGATCACGTTCATCGACGGCGACAAGGGCGAGCTGTGGTATCGCGGCTACCCGATCGAGCAGCTCGCCGAGCGCGCCTCGTTCCTGGAGGTCGCGTACCTCCTGATGCGCGGCGAGCTGCCGGCGGCGCGGGAGCTCGAGGAGTGGACGTGGCAGATCACGCATCACACGTGGGTGCACGAGAACGTCAAGAAGTTCATGGACGGCTTCCACCCCGACGCGCACCCGATGAGCATGCTGATCTCGTCGGTGGCGGCGCTGAGCACGTTCTATCCGGACGCGAAGCTCTTTCGCGATCCCGGCCACCGACTGCTGCAGATCTACCGGCTGATCGCGAAAGTCCCGACGCTCGCCGCCTTCGCGTTCCGCCACGCGCTCGGGCGGCCCTACGTCTACCCGGACAACGACCTGACCTACGCCGGCAACTTCCTCAACATGGTGTGGAAGATGACCGAGCTGAAGTACAAGCCCGAGCCCGCCCTCGAGCGCGCGCTGGACGTGCTGTTCGTCCTCCACGCCGATCACGAGCAGAACTGCTCCACGAACGCCATGCGCAGCGTGGGCTCGTCCGGCGTCGACCCGTACTCCGCGGTGGCGGCGGCGGCGGCCGCGCTCTACGGCCCGCTGCACGGCGGCGCCAACGAGGCGGTGCTCCGCATGCTGCGTGAGATCGGCAGCGTCGCGCGCATCGGGGACTTCATCGGGCGCGTGAAGAAGGGCGAGGCCAAGCTCATGGGCTTCGGCCACCGCGTCTACAAGAACTACGACCCGCGCGCGCGGATCATCAAGCGCGTCGCCGACGAAGTGTTCGCGGCGACCCGGCCGAGCGCGCTCCTGCCGCTGGCGCTCGAGCTCGAGCGCATCGCGCTGCAGGACGACTACTTCGTGACCCGGAAGCTCTACCCGAACGTGGACTTCTACACGGGCCTCATCTACGAAGCGATGGGCTTCCCCGTGGAGATGTTCCCCGTGCTGTTCGCCATTCCACGCACGGCGGGCTGGCTCGCGCAGTGGCAGGAGATGCTCGGCGATCCCGAGCAGAAGATCGCCCGCCCGCGCCAGGTGTACGTCGGGCCGGCACGGCGGAATTTCGTGCCGCTCGGCGCGCGGCCATGAAGGCGCCGGCGTACGAGCGTGCGCCCGCGCGCGTGTACTGGGAGCTCACGCGGGCGTGCGACCTCGCCTGCCGCCATTGCCGCGCGGAGGCGCAACGTGACCGTGCGCCCAACGAGCTGAGCACGGCCGAGTGCGAGCAGGTGCTGGACGCGCTGGCGGTGGCGCCGCCGCCGAAGCCGCACGTGATCTTCACGGGCGGCGATCCGCTGAAGCGGCCGGACCTGATCGCGCTCGTCCGCGCGGCCGTCGCGCGGGGCCTCGGCGCCTCGGTGGCGCCGAGCGCCACGCTCGGCATCACGCACGAGGTCGTTCGCGCGCTGCGGGAGGCCGGCGCCAGCGCGATGTCGCTCAGCCTCGACGGGCCCAGCGCCGCTCACCACGACGCCGTGCGCGGCGTGCTCGGCTGCTTCGGCTGGACGCTGGCGGCGGCGCGACGCATCGTCGCGGCCGGCATTCCGCTCCAGATCAACACACTCGTCACCGCGGAGACGGAGCCGTTGCTCGAGGACACCGCCAAGGTCGTGGCCGCCCTCGGCGCCGCCCGATGGAGCCTTTTCTTCCTCGTCGGGGTGGGCCGCGGCCGCGTGCTGACGCCGGTCGATGCCGTCACGTGCGAACGCCGCCTGCGCTCGCTCGCCGCGGCGGCCGCGCACTGGCCGTTCGTGCTGACCACGACCGAGGCGCCTCACTACCGGCGCGTGCTGATCCAGCAGATGCGCGCCACCGGTCGGAGCGCGGCGGAGATCGCGGCGGCGGGCCGTGGCTGGGGCATCCGTGATGGCCGCGGCGTCATGTTCATCTCGGCGACCGGCGACGTCACCCCTTCGGGGTTCCTGCCGCTGGCGGCGGGAAACGTCCGTGAGGTGAGCGCGCTCGATGTGTACCGGTATGCGCCGCTCTTCCGCGGGCTTCGTCGGTCGAAGCACTTGCACGGCCGCTGCGGTCGCTGCGAGTTCCGGACGATCTGCGGCGGCTCGCGCGCCCGCGCCTGGGCGGCGACCGGGGACGTCTTCGGCGCCGACCCGTTGTGCGCGTGGCGCGCCGCAAAGGCGTGAACGGAGGCTCAGTCGTGGAGGCGCACCTCCTCGCTCGTCACCTGGCGGGCGTGGCCGAGCGTGTCCACGACGACGAGCGCTCCCGTCGGCGCCAGACCGAGCACGCGGCCCTCGAAGGTCTGACCGTCGCCTCGCACCTCGACACGACGTCCCGAGAGAATGTCACGATCCGCCCACGCCTTCCGCAGCGCGGCTGGCCCTTCGCGCTTCCATCGCAGATGCCACGCCGCCACCGCGTCGAGCCACGCGGCGAGTAGCGCGTTTCGATCGACCTCGTGGCCCAGCACCTCCGCCAGCGATGTCGCGAAACCGCCCGCGGGACCGAGGGCGTCGCGCAAGGCCGCTGTTCCGACGTTCACGTTCAGGCCGATGCCGAGGACGACGTAGTCCACCGCCGCGCCTCGCATGCCGCAATCGACGAGGGTGCCCGCCACCTTCTTGCCGTCGACGAGCACGTCATTCGGCCACTTGATCTGCGCCGACACGCCGAGCGGCTCGAGCGCCTCGACGAGCGCCAGCGACGCGATGAACGAAAACGTCAGCATGTCGTCGGGCACGAGGGCCGGTCGGAACAGGACGGACGCGTAGATGTTGAGCCCGGGCGGCGAGAACCAGGCGCGGCCGAGGCGGCCGCGGCCGCGTCGCTGCGTTTCGGCCACGACGACGGTGCCTTCGCGCGCGCCGCGAGCGGCCAGGTCGCGAAGCGAGTCGTTGGTGGAGTCGACGTCGGCGAAGAGAAAGAAGTGCCAGTCCGCGGTGTCGCTGACGAGCCGCCGGCGAACTTCGTCGAGCGTCAGCGGCGACGATTTCATGCTGAGCATCATGACGGCCTCCTCGCGGCAGTATTTGGCCGGCGCTCTTCGAGGCACGTGTGATGCCAACATCGAGATCAAGCGAATCGCGAGCTTGCGCGCATGCCATCAGCGCGCGGCGGGGCATCGCTTCCCCGCCCGCGACATCGCCGCCCAGGGCGCGCTTACGGCTTGGGCTTGACGGGACTCCGTGGTGAGCCTCCGTCAACGTCCACTGGGGCACGCATGCCCCACCGCTCGCAAGCAGGCGGGGCAACCACGCGAACTCCCTACGATCACGTCTGGCACAGCCCGCGCTATTGTACTCGCAACGCCGTACCAGGGCGGCGGAGGGAGCAATGAGACAACGCGAGACTAATGTACAGGTGACGCGCGGCATCGATCGGCTGACGGATGTACTTGGCGACCCGCTGATCGATGCGCTTGCAACGACAGCCACCGGCGCCTTCGTGACCGACGGCGGTGGTCGAATCGTGCTCTGGAATGGCGCCGCCGAAGCAATGCTCGGCTACAGCGAGGCCGACGCGCTTGGCCGGCCCGTCGGCGCCTTGCTGCCCAGCGACGGCGCGAACCGACCGGTCGAGTCAATGTCGGCCGAGCCCGCGCCGCTCTTCGACATGCTGGTCCACGGCAAGGCGGGCACCGACATCTGGATCGGCGTCCTCGCCCTGAAGCTGGCGCATGCCCCCACCGGAACGTCCCTCGTGGTCCACCTGTTTCGTGACATCAGCTCGCTCAAGGAGCGTGGTGACGGCGGCGCACCGAACGGCGCCGCGGCGCCGTTGACGCGCCGCGAGCGCGAGATCTTGCAGTTGATGGGCGACGGCCTGAATACCGCGGCCATGGCGCGGCGACTTCATCTCAGTCGCGCCACGATTCGCAATCATGTGCAAAATATCCTGCTGAAGCTCGACGTGCACAGCCGCCTCGAGGCCGTCGCCCTCGGCCGGCGGCATCGCTTGCTCTAGTCGTCAGCGAAAAAGGAGACCACGTGAGGGGGCGCGCGATCGTCGCCGGAGTCGTGCTGTGGCTCGTCGTCGGTGTCGCATCCGCCAGCGGTCAGCAGCCAGGGCCGGGGCCATTCGCCCCCGACTGGGCGATGCTGGCGGGGTGGAACGTCTATGCGGAGAAGGGCTGCGGTCGTTGTCACGCGGTGCGTGGCGTCGGCGGCAGCGGCGGCCCCGACCTCGCACGCATGCAAGGAGCGGCGACGTTCTTCGACATCGGCGCCTCGATGTGGAACCACCTGCCGAAGATGGGCGAGCGCATGAGGGTGGCCGGCGTCGAGCGGCCGCGGTTGACCGCGCTCGACGTCTCGAACCTCGTCGCCTTCATTTACACCGCGCGATACTTCGATGAGGTCGGCGATCCCAAGCGGGGCGAAGCGTTGTTCGCGGCCAAGACGTGCGAGACGTGCCATCGTGTCGGCAGCCGTGGCGGAATGATCGGCCCCGCGCTCGACTCCTGGAAGCGTGCGAACTCGCCGGTGCTCATGGCCGCTGCCATGTGGAACCATGCACCGCGCATGGCCGAAGGCTACAAGGCGATCGAGAAGGATCGTCCCACCTTGACCGGCCGCGACCTGGTCGACATCGTCGCGTACGTCGGTTCCGCCGCGGAAGCCGCGGCGGGTGACACGCAGCAGGTCGTGCCGGGCACGCCGGACCGCGGTCGCGCGCTCTTCACCGAAAAGCACTGTGCCTCCTGCCACGCCGTCGGTGGCAAGGGGCCGGGTGTGGGCCCAGATCTGGGACGCGTCGGTCATCACATCAGCCTCACCGAGTTCGCGGCGCGGATGTGGAACCACGCGCCGGCGATGGTCGCGAAGATGCACGAGCGGAACATCGAGGTGCCGCAGCTCACCGGCCAGCAGATGGCCGACATCCTCGCGTACCTCTTCACCACGCGGTACTTCGAACGCCCGGGGAGCGCGCGGCGCGGTGAAGCGCTGCTGCAGAGCAAGGGCTGTCTGGGCTGCCATGCGATTGCCGGCAAGGGTGGGAAGGTTGGTGGCGACTTCGCGCGCTCGGCGCTCGTCGGCTCGCCGGAACGCCTCATCGCCGGGATGTGGAACCACAGCCGGCTCATGGAGGAGCAAGCCACCGCACGAGGCGTGGCGTGGCCGGTGCTCACCGGCCCCGAGCTCGGCGACCTGGCCGCCTATCTCGGCACGCTCGCGCGCCCGGCCCCATCACGCTAGTGCATTCGCTCTATGGTCGCTGCGGCCAGCGACCGCGTACGCTGCCTCGCGAGGGCGTGCGCTCGGGGAGGCGCGATGTGCGCATGGAGGATGATCGCGGCAACATCGCTGGTGTGCGCCGGTGTGATGACCGCTCCGGCGACCGGCACGGCGCAGCCGCTCTTCAGCGCGGGGCAAGACCCGATCGCCGGCGCTCGCGTCTTCGCGGACAAAGGGTGCGCGGGCTGCCACGCCGTGGGCGGCCGAGGCGGTGGTGTGGGCCCGGACCTTTCGCGCACGCCGCGGCCGCGAACGTTCTATGACCTCGCCGCTGCGCTCTGGAATCACGCTCCGCAGATGGTGGGCGCGATGAAGCGCGGCGGCGTCGCGCGACCACAGCTCAGCGCGCGGGAGACGGGGGACATCGCGGCGTATCTGTTCACGCTCAACTACTTCGATCCCGCGGGCAACGCCGATGAAGGACGTCGGCTGTTTGCCGCCAAGCGCTGCATCGCGTGTCATCGCGTCGGCGACAGCGGTGGCAGCGTTGGACCGCGGCTCGACAGCCTCAAGCCTTATGGCTCGCCGATCGCCCTCGCCGCCGCCATGTGGAATCACGGCCCCGCCATGACCGCCGCCATGGCCGCCCAGGGCGTCGAACGTCCCACCTTCGCGGGGACCGAGATGCTCGACATCATCGCCTTCATCAATCGCGCGTCGCCGACGCTGCCCACGGGACCGCTGTATGTGCTCCCCGGGCGGAGTGCCGAGGGCGCGAAGGCCTTCGCCGAGCACCGCTGCGTGCAGTGCCACGCGCCGTCGGCGGGCGGCGCGGGCGCGATCGATCTCACCGAGCGGCAAGCCAACAAGAGCCTCGTCGAGTTTGCGAGCACCATGTGGAACAAGGCGCCGGCGATGACCGAGGCGATGCGGACGCGCGGCATCGACGTCCCCCCGCTGTCGCCGCAGACGATGGCGGACATCGTCGCGTACCTTTATTCCGTCCGGTACTTCGCCGACGCGGGCGATCCGCGCAACGGCGTCATCGTGGCGCAGCAACACGGCTGCTTCACGTGTCACGGGCTCTATGGCGAGCGCGGCAAGCCGGCGAGCGATCTGGCCGCGGCGAAGGGCCTGGGAACACCGGCGGGAACGCTGGCCGCGCTGTGGAATCATTCGTTCGTGGCGGCGCGCGCGGCCGCCGGCGCGCCCACGACACCGCCGTTCACCGCCCGCGAGATGGCCGACCTGGTCGCCTATCTCCGGTCGCTCACGC